>DVMV01000014.1 GCA_018714785.1 Candidatus Alloenteromonas pullicola | reverse complement strand
CGACGTGGCCGATGGTGCCGACGTTGATGTGCACGCGGTCACGGTTGAACTTTTCTTTTGCCATTTGCTATTTCCTCCAAAAATGGTTCAGATTTCGTTGGCTCGATAATGATAAATCAAGCGAATTTCTTTGACAATACTTACTAGTATTGGCTTACTTCCCGGAAGCCTTCTTGACGACGGCGTCCTGGATGAAGCGCGGGCATTCGCCGTAGTGGTCGAAGGTCATCGTGAAGTTGCCGCGGCCCTGGGTGAGGGAGCGGAGGTCGGTGACGTAGCCGAACATCTCGGCCAGCGGGATCTCGGCGTCGATCTGCTTGGCGTTGCCGCGCTGGGTCTCGCCGGTCATGTTGCCACGGCGGCGGGCGATATCGCCGATGACGTCGCCGTAGTACTGGTCGGGGACGGTGACCTCAACCTTCATGATGGGCTCGAGAAGGACCGGATCGCACTTCGGCGCAGCGGCCTTAAGGGCCATCGAGGCGGCGACTTTGTAGGCGGCTTCGGAGGAGTCGACGTCGTGGTAGGACCCGTCGAATAGGGTCGCCTTGACATCGATCATCGGATAGCCGGCGATGACGCCGCGGGAGAGGGCATCCTCAAGCCCTTGCTGGGTCGGCTTGATGAATTCCTTCGGGACCGCGCCGCCGACGATGGCGTCGACGAACTCGAATCCCTTGCCCGGGTTGGGCTCGAAGCGGATCCAGACGTCGCCGTATTGGCCGTGTCCGCCGGTCTGCTTGATGTAGCGGCCTTCGGCCTCGCCGGTCTTGCGGATGGTCTCGCGGTAGTTGACCTGCGGGGCGCCGACGTTGACCTCGACCTTGAATTCGCGGCGCATGCGCTCGACGAGGACGTCTAGCTGCAGCTCGCCGACGCCGGCGATGATGGTCTGTCCGGAATCTGGGTCGGTGTGGACGCGGAAGGTCGGGTCTTCCTCAGCCAGCTTGGTGAGGGCGATCGACATCTTCTCCTGGTCGCCTTTGGTCTTGGGCTCGACGGCCTCCTCGAGGACTGGCTCGGGGAAGACGAGGTTCTCAAGGACGACGGGTTCGCTCTCGTCGGTGAGGGTGTCGCCGGTGGTGGTCGACTTCAAGCCGACGATGGCGCCGATCTCGCCGGCGTGGAGCAGCTCCACTTCCTGGCGGTGGTTGGCGTGCATGAGCACCAAGCGGGCGATGCGCTCCTTGTTGCCGCGGCTCGAGTTGAGGACATAGGAGCCGGACTTGAGGACGCCCTGGTAAACGCGGACGTAGGCAAGGCGGCCGATGAACGGATCGGTGGCGATCTTGAAGGCCAGGCCGACGAACGGCTTGTTGTCGGCGGCTTCGCAGACGTATGGTTCGCCGTTGAGCTCGCCCTTCTCGCCCGGGATGTCGAGCGGGGACGGCAGGTAATCGACGACCGCGTCAAGAAGCGGCTGGATGCACTTGTTCTTGTAGGCGGATCCGCAGAGGACCGGGAAGAAAGTACCGGTCAAGACGGCTTTGCGGATGGTCTTCTTGATGAGGTCGGACGGGACCTCCTCCCCTTCGAGGACCATCATCATGAGGTCATCGTCGAAGGCGGCTAGCTTCTCGAGGAGGATCGAACGGTACTCCTCGACCTTGGCCTTGTATTCCTCGGGGACGGGCCCCTCGGCCGGGGCGTCGTTCTTGTCGTCGCCATAGAGGTAGGACTTGCGCTCGATGACGTCGATGCAGCCCTTGAAGTTGCTCTCCTTGCCGATCGGGCACTGGATGGCGGCGGCGTTGGCGGCGAGCCTCTCGTGGAGGGAAGCGACGCACATGTCGAAGTCGGCGCCGGTGGCGTCCATCTTGTTGCAGAAGACTATGCGCGGGACGTTGTACTTGGTGCCCTGGCGCCAGACGGTCTCGGTCTGCGGCTCGACGCCGTTTTTGGAGTCGAGGACGGTGACCGCGCCGTCAAGGACGCGGAGGGAACGCTCGACCTCGACGGTGAAGTCGACGTGCCCCGGGGTGTCGATGATGTTGAAGCGGTTGCCCTTCCAGAAGCAGGTGGTGGCGGAGGAGGTGATGGTGATGCCCCTCTCCTGCTCCTCTTCCATCCAGTCCATCGTCGCGGTGCCTTCGTGGACCTCGCCGATCTTGTGGGTGCGTCCGGTGTAGTAGAGGATGCGCTCGGTCGTGGTGGTCTTTCCGGCGTCGATGTGGGCCATGATGCCGATGTTGCGGGTATGGGGGAGATCGTAGTTAGCGGTCTCGGCGATGACGTTTTCGTTTTCAGCCATAAAGGACTCCTCTCTTTCCCCTAATTACCAGCGGTAGTGGGCATAGGCCTTGTTGGCCTCGGCCATCTTGTGGACGTCTTCCTTCTTCTTGACAGAGGCGCCGGTTCCGTTGGCGGCGTCGATGATCTCGGCGGCCAGCTTGTTCTCCATGGTCTTCTCGCCACGGAGGCGGGCATAGGTGACCAGCCAGCGCAGCCCAAGGGTCTGCTTCCTCTCGGGGCTGACCTCGACCGGGACCTGGTAGTTGGCGGCGCCGATGCGGCGGACCTTGAGCTCGACCTCAGGCATGATGTTGTTGACGGCGGTGGCGAACACGTCGATCGCCGGCTTGCCGGTCTTCTCCTCGATCTGCTTGAAGGCCTTGTAGATGATGGTCTGGGCAGTTCCCCTCTTGCCGTCGTACATGACGCGGTTGATGAGGCGGGTGACCAGCTTGGAATTGTAAACGGGGTCTGGCAGGACGTCCCGCTTCTCGACTGAACCTTTCCTTGGCATGGTTGTTCTCCTTACTTAGATTCCTTCGGCTTCTTGGTGCCGTAGAGGGAGCGGCCCTGGCGGCGGGCTTCGATCCCGGCGCAGTCAAGGCATCCGCGGATGATGTGGTAACGGACGCCAGGGAGGTCCTTGACGCGGCCGCCGCGGATCATGACGGTCGAGTGCTCCTGGAGGTTATGTCCCTCGCCGCCGATGTAGGCGGTGACTTCGTAACCGTTGGAAAGGCGCACACGGGCGTACTTCCTAAGAGCCGAGTTCGGCTTCTTCGGGGTCATGGTGCCCACACGGGTGCAGACGCCCCGCTTCTGGGCGGAAGGCTGATTGGAGGCCCTCTTGGTCAACGAGTTCCACCTTTTGCCGAGCGCAGGGCTCTTGGACTTCTTGACCACGGAGGCGCGACCTTGCCTAACTAGTTGGTTGATTGTTGGCATTTTGGCTTGATTCTCCTTGTTCTTTCTAAGCACACATTTCCCGGCGTATCAACCGCCGGGGTAAATAGAAGGGCGCAAAGCCCTCTATTCACGTCCGGGCGAAAGTATAGTCAAGGGGAGGGCCCCAAGTCAATTGTTTTTTATTTGAACTCGATCTGGATGGTCGCGGTCGTCGAGGTGAGGCTCGCCACCTCGAAGCTTATCGGGAACTCGCCATAGCTGAAGGATAGGTCCGAGAACGCGGATCCCCCAATCCCATCGCCCTCGTAGAAAAGCGATTCGGACTGGTGCATCGCCCTGCCGCCTTCATCGAAGTCCTTTGGAGAATCGCCGGCGACGTAGTAGCTTGGCAATGTGGCGCTGCCGGACTCCTTGTCGAGCAGCTGGATCAGGTAAGGCGAAGAGAGCGAGTTGTCGTTGAGGTAGTCTATCGACTTGCCATCAGTCACCATATTGGGGCCGACCTCGCCCAGCAGCTTGTTGTTCTCATATGCCCCAAGCCTCGCGTCCACCCGGTACGCCTTGATCCCGGGCCTCCCGAAAAGCCTCGCCCCATCGCTTCTGCCCGAATAGGCGTCGTCGGCGTTCAATAGGCTCGGGGTGTATAGCTCCAATAGGACGTATTCGTCGTATGGGGTGCCGTTCCAATCGGGGGAGAGCAGGATCATCTCGTTGTTGAGCTCAGATTGATGGATGGTTATCTCGCAGCTAGAAGTGGCAACGAAGGGCATCCCCCAGCCAAGCAGCATCTTTGAGAAGGCGTTGTGGTCGCCGAGGGAGCAGTCCATCATGTCCATCCGGCCCAAGGGGCTATGCAGGAAGGAGGAGTCGACGGTGTCGTAGTAGTCGGATAGCCCCAGAAGGTGCCCGGTCTCGTGGATGTAGGTATGGGGGTCTATCGAATCGCCCATCATGTATAGCGAGGACCAGCTTACCGGGGCGGGCGAGTTGATCGAGAAGGCCCAAAGCATCGACGAGCGGTCCGCCATTCCGCCGTCCATCCCCGAATAGGGGGCGTCGTAAAGGAAATAGGCCGGTATCGGGTCCTCGCCGTAGAACTCGCCCATGGCCTGGTAATAGTCGGGGTAGTTCTCCTCCACCCAGGACATGGCATCAACGTAGATGGCGGAAAGGGCGTTCTTGCAGGCGGTTCCCCCGTTTAGGCCGCTAAGATGCTCCAGATCATAACGGCACGGGTAGAACCGGTCGCACACGTACCCATATAGCGAGAGCCGCTTCCCGGATGATAGGTAGTAGTATTCGGCGACCGAGTAATAGGAAGTCGAGCCCTCGCCCCCGAAGAAGGCGTCTTCTATCGCCCCCACGTCGACCTCGCCCGAGCCGGAGAACCCAACCGGGATCACCAGCAAGGGGACCTTTCCGGTCGAGGGGATGGCGTACTTCTTATCGGCGGAAGTCGAGGACAGCTCTACGGCCTTCTGCCTGGAGGAGACGTCTATCTCTCCCGAGGCGGTGTCGATGCTTAGGAAAGAGGACGGGCGATAATACCCCTCCCCCTGCACCGGCT
Source organism: Candidatus Alloenteromonas pullicola (assembly GCA_018714785.1). GTDB lineage: Bacteria > Bacillota_I > Bacilli_A > RFN20 > CAG-826 > Alloenteromonas > Alloenteromonas pullicola. The sequence continues at coordinate 53,339 of DVMV01000014.1, read as the reverse complement.
CAAACGATGGGTCGATCGGAGATTGCGAAAAGACCGGCTCTTTGCAGCCGCATAGCAGCAGGCACAATGGGATTAGCAGCGACCTTCTCTTCATTAGGAAGTAGTCTATCCTGCTTTTCGCCTTAAGTAAAAGAGGACGAGAAAAGGCGGGTCGCCCCACCTCCAGGCGCTTTGCCGCGGCCAAGGAATGGGCGGATTGCAAAAAAAGCGATCCGGACATATAGTTTGAATATAAAGGGGCGGAAACACATTTTCGCCGAACAAAGGAGGACGAGCTTTATGAAAAGATCCACATCGCTGCTGTTGGCATTGCTGCCAATGGCCGCCTCCTGCTCGTCGAATGGGCTCACCAGGGTGCCGTATCGGATAGAGATAGTCCAGAACGAGGACTACTCCTTTTCCATCTACCAGCCATTCGACCTGTCCGAGGTGCCGGCCTACATCGGGAAGGAAGGCGGGAAGAGGACGGACTACATCCTCCCCGGGGAGACGGCCAACGCCTACTTCGACGCGGATGGGAAGCTCCACCACGTCGTGGTCGAGCCGCTGAGCGTCGGAAAAGGGTTCTTCTCCCCTGTCCCCTGCTCCGACATCCCGGAATTCGTCTTCCCGGAGGATATCTTCTTGCCGGTCAACGAAACGCAGGCCGAAGGCAAGGTGTTCGACGAGACGTTCACGCCGCACTGGCCCGATGATGGCGAGGAGGCCTACGCCGTCTATTACGTCCTCTCCGGGAGGCAGTCGGGTCGGCCGGACCTCCGCATGATAACCTGCTTCCTGAGCTTCGACCCGGGAAGGTGAGGCAAGGAAAAAGGCGAGCCGCGAAGCTCGCCTTCTTTTTATTCCTGGCTGTCGGGCCGGTCGTGCTTCTCGATGTATTGGTCCTTGACCTTCTTCATCGCGGACAGCACGTCGAATCCCTCGAGCGCCTGCTCCTCTTCCTCCGGGGTCCTTAGTCCGGTTCCGGCGGGGATGAGCTTGCCGGTGATGACGTTCTCCTTCAAGCCGTGCAGGTTGTCCCGCTTGGCCTTGATGGCGGCGTCGGTGAGGACCTTGGTGGTCTCCTGGAAGGAGGCGGCGGAGAGGAAGGAGTCGGTCTCAAGCGCGGCCTTGGTGATGCCAAGGACGAGCGGCTTGCAGACCGCCGGGCGCTTCCCCTGCAGGAGGGCCTTGGTGTTCTCCTCGGTGAAACGCTCGACCGAGACGCGCGACCCCTGGAGCAATCCGGTGTCGCCCGAGTCGATGATGGTCACCTTGTTGAGCATCTGGCGGATGATGATCTCGAGGTGCTTGCAGTCGATCCCGATGCCCTGGGCAGCGTAGACCTTCTGTATTTCCTTGATGAGGTAGACCTCGAGCTTCTCAACGCCGGCGTAATCGAGCAGATCGCGCGGGTTGATGGCGCCGTCGGTGATCTTGGCGCCGGCCTCGATCTCGTCGCCGACCTGAACGCGGAGGCGCGAGGCGGTGTAGGGATCGTAGGTCTTCTCCTCGTTGTCGTTCTTGACGACGATCTGGAACTTCTCGCCGTTGGTGGTGATGGAAGTGACCTTGCCGGCGATCTCGGAGATGACGGCCTCGCCCTTCGGGTTCCTCGCCTCGACCAATTCCTGGACGCGGGGGAGACCTTGGGTGATGTCGCTTCCGGCCATGCCGCCGGTGTGGAAGACTCGCATCGTGAGCTGGGTGCCCGGCTCGCCGATGGACTGGGCCGCCATGATGCCGACGGCCTCGCCCCTCTCGACCAGCTTGCCAGTCGCCCTATTGAGGCCATAGCAGTGGCGGCAGATGCCGTCTTTGGTCTGGCAGGTGAGGACCGAGCGGATCTCGACTTCCTTGATGCCCTCCTCCTCGACGCGCTTGGCCTGCTCGGCGGAGATGAGCGTGTTGCCCGGCACGATGACGTCGCCGTGCAGCGGCGAGACGATGTCGTGCATGGCATAGCGCCCCTCGATGCGGTCGGAGAGGTGCATGATGACGGTGTCGCGGCTGGTGTCGCGGATCTCGCGGACGACGAAGCCGTGGTCGCAGTGGCAGTCCTCCTCGCGGACGATGACGTCTTGGGCGACGTCGACCAGACGGCGGGTCAGATAGCCGGAGTCTGCGGTCTTAAGGGCGGTATCGGCGGAGCCTTTGCGGGCGCCGTGGGTGTTGATGAAGAACTCGCTCACCTTCATGCCCTCGCGGTAGGAGGAGACGATCGGGAGCTCGATCTCGACGTTCTTCGGGTTGGCGACCAGGCCCTTCATGCCGATCAGCTGCTTGAAGTTGTCGACCGAGCCACGGGATCCGGAATCGGCCATGATGATCAGCGGGTTGCGCTTGTCGGCCTTCATCTGCTCCTGGATCTTCGAGGCGATCTGGTTGGTGACGCCCTTCCAGATGTCGACGACGCGCTTGTGGCGCTCGTCCTGGGTGAGGTAGCCGTCTTCGTAGAAGCGGTTGGTCTCATCGACCTTCTTGTAGCCTTCCTTGACCAGCGGGTACTTGCCGTCGATGTCCTTGATGTCGGAGATGGCGACGGTGACGGCGCTGACCATGGAGTAGTAGAAGCCCTGGTCCTTGATCTTGTCGAGGACGGCGGAGGTCTTAAGCGCGCCATAGCGGGAGAAGACCATGTCGATGATTGGGCCGAGCTGCTTCTTGCCGATGGCGGAGTGAAGCGGCTGGCTGGCGATGTACTGGGCGATCGGGGAGGGGGCGGACGGGCTGTTGTCGAGCTTGTCGCCGAGCTTCTCCGCGACCTCTTCCGGCGCGACGAACCAGGAGCGCATCTCCTCCTCGGAGGCGCCCGGCTTGTCGTTTATGAAGGGGAAATCGTCCGGGAAGACGTTGTTGAAGATTATCTTGCCGACGGAGGTGACGAGGTATTTGTCCCTGACGCCGGCCGGCATGCCGGCGCCCTCGTCCTTGTGGATGGCGCGGGCCGGGATGGCGATGCGGTTGTGGAGGCTGACCTCGTGGTTCTCGTAGGCGAGCACGACTTCGTCGGTGGTGGCGAAGACCTTGCCCTCGGCGGCCATGAAGCGCTCATCGTCCTCGATCATCTTCTTGATGCCATCGTGCTCTAATAGCGCGACGCCATCCTGCTCTTCCTTAGCCAGCTTGGACTTGAGCTCGGCGATGCGGGCGGCGAAGTCCTCGCGGCTCTCCTCGGTGGTGAGGTGGAAGTTGCCGAGGATCATGTCCTGCGACGGGATGACGATGGCCTTGCCGTCTTTCGGCGAGAGGATGTTGTTGGAGGCGAGCATAAGCTCGATCGCTTCCTGCTGGGCGGGTTTGCCTAACGGGACGTGGACGGCCATCTGGTCGCCGTCGAAGTCGGCGTTGAAGCCCGGGCAGACGAGCGGGTGGAGGCGGATTGCCTTCCCGTCGACCAGCTTGGGCTGGAAGGCCTGGATCGAGAGGCGGTGGAGGGTCGGGGCGCGGTTGAGCAGGACCGGGTGCTCGGAGATGATCTCCTCGACGATGTCGTAGACGACCGGGTCGTAGCGGTCGATGTACTTATCGGCCTGCTTGTGGGCGGTGACGTATTTGCGCTTGATGAGCAAGGCGGCGATGAACGGGCGGAGAAGCTGGACGGCCATTTCTCTGGGGATGCCGCACTGATACATCTTCAGGTCGGGTCCGACCGCGATGACGGAGCGTCCGGAGTAGTCGACGCGCTTGCCGAGCAGGTTCTGGCGGAACCTACCGGGCTTGCCGCGCAATCCCATGGACAGCGACTTGAGGTCGCGGTTGTTGGTGCCCTTGACGCCCTTGGTGCGGCGGCCGTTGTCGATCAAAGCGTCGACGGCTTCCTGAAGCATGCGCTTCTCGTTGACCAGGATGACGCGCGGGGCGTTGGCCTCGATTAGGCGGCGGAGGCGGGAGTTGCGGGCGATGACGCGGCGATAGAGGTCGTTGACGTCGCTGGTGGCGCTGCGGCCGCCCTCAAGCTGGATCATCGGGCGGAGGTCCGGCGGTATGACGGGGATGACGTCGAGGATCATCCACTCGGGGCGCTGCTTGGAGTCGCGGAAGGCCGAGATGACCTCGAGGCGCTTGGCGGCTTTGGCCCGGGCGGAGGAATTGGAAGAGGAGTTGTTCATGGCCTCGGAGATGGCGACGAACTCCTTGTCGAGGTCGATCTCCTGCAGCAGGCGCTTGATGGCCTCGGCGCCCTGCCCGAACTCGGCGCCGGTGTAGCGCGAGATGAAGGCCGCGTTCTCCGCGAAGGAGAAGGGGGCGGTCCGATCGGCCAGCTTGGCGATCAGGCTATTGGCCCGCTCCTCATCGGAGGACTCGGGGGCGATGACCGGCCACGGCTTGGGGGTGGCGCCCTCGGTTTCCTTCTCGACGCGCTCGCCGTCGGCATTCACGTAGTAGAAGGGATCCTCGCGGGCGAGGATGTCCTTTATGACCTCGGCGAAGACGACCCTGGCGGTCGACTCATCGAGGTATTCCTTGTACTTCAAGACGTTGGAGGTGCCGGGATTCAGGCACACCCAGGCGTTGAAGTAGATGACGGATTCAAGCTGCTTGGGAGGGATGTCCAAAGCGAGCCCCATGCGGGAGGGGATGGATTTGAGGTACCAGATGTGGGAGCAGGGGGAGACGAGCTCGATGTGGCCCATCCTTTCCCTCCTCCACTCCTTGGAGATGACCTCGACTCCGCACTTCTCGCAGGTTATGCCCTTGAAGCGGATCTTCTTGTACTTGCCGCAGTTGCATTCGTAGTCCTTGGCGGGACCGAATATCTTCTCGCAGAACAAGCCGCCCTTCTCGGGCTTCTGGGACCGGTAGTTGATGGTCTCGGCGCGGGTGACCTCGCCATGCGACCACGAGCGGATGGTATCGGGGGAGGCGATGCCGATCTGCACGGCCGCGAGGTCGTTTATGTCGAAGGTTTCGGTGTTCTTGTCTTTTTCAGCCATTTTCATTGCCTCCTTTATTCCTCATCCGAGGAGTTCTTTATGGAAAGTCCCTCCTCAGCTAAGGATTCCTCGTCGAAGCTCGGCAGGGGATCGTCTTCCTTGGCCACGGTGGCGGTCGGGTCGATCTCCTCCTCGCGCGGGCTCATCGCCTCGCGGATGCCGCGGGACGCCTGACGCTCGGCGTCGAGGTTGCGCCTGACGAGCTCGTCCATGTCGATCGGCTGGTCGTTCTTGTCGAACAAGGTGACGCTCAGCCCAAGGCCCATGAGCTCTTTGGTGAGGACGCGGAACGCCTCGGGCATGCCCGGGGTCGGGATCGGGTTCTGCTTGATGATGGCCTCGTAGGTGCGCCTGCGGCCGACGCGGTCGTCGGACTTCAGGGTGAGCATCTCCTGCAAGGTGTGGGCGGCGCCGTAGGCCTCGAGGGCCCAGACTTCCATCTCGCCGAAGCGCTGGCCGCCGTTTTGGGCCTTGCCGCCTAGCGGCTGCTGGGTGACCAAGGCGTATGGGCCGGTGGCGCGGGCGTGCAGCTTGTCGATGACCATGTGGTTGAGCTTGATCATGTACTGGACGCCGACGGAGATGCGCTCAGCGAACGGCTCGCCGGTGCGGCCGTCGTAAAGGACGGTCTTGCCATCCTCGCTTAGCCCCGCTTTCCTCATTATGTCGAACAGCTCCTCGTTGGAGACGCCGTCGAAGGCCGGGGTGGCGACGCGCATGCCGAGCTTGCGGCAGGCGAGGCCGAGGTGGACTTCCAATATCTGCCCGATGTTCATACGGGACGGGACGCCCATTGGCGAGAGCAGGATGTCGATCGGGGTGCCATCGGAAAGGAACGGCATGTCCTCGACCGGGAGGATCTTGGAGATGACGCCCTTGTTGCCGTGGCGGCCGGACATCTTGTCGCCCTCGGAGATCTTGCGCTTCTGCACGATGTAGACGCGGACCATCTCGGAGACGCCGTTGGGGAGGGTGTCGCCGTTCTTGCGGGAGAAGATCTTGACGGCATGGACGATGCCGGCGCCGCCGTGGGGCACGCGCTTGGACTCATCCTTGCCCTCCTTCGTCTTCTCGGCGAAGATGGCCATGAGCAGCTTCTCCTCGGGGGTCGGCTCGGTCTGGCCCTTCGGGGCCACTTTGCCGACTAGGATGTCGCCTTCCTTGACCTCGGCGCCCGGGATGATGATGCCCCGCTCGTCGAGGAAGGCCTTGGCCTCCTCGCCGACGTTGGGGATGTCGCGGGTGATCTCATCCGACCCGAGCTTGCCGACGTGGCACTCGCAGTCGTAATGGGAGATGTGGATCGAGGTGAAGGTGTCGTCCTTGACCATCCTCTCGCTCATGATGACGGCGTCTTCGTAGTTGAAGCCGTTCCAGGTCATGTAGGCGACGAGGACGTTCTGGCCTAGCGCGAGCTCGCCGCCGCGCATGGCCGGGCCATCGGCGATGACTTGGCCCTTCTTTATCGAGTCGCCGACCTTGACGATCGGCAGCTGGTTGATGCAGGTGTCCTGGTTCGAGCTCTGGAACTTCTCGAGCTCGTAGGTGCGGATGGAAGCCCCCTCGTTGACCTTGATGGAAGAGGAGTCGACGTAGGTGACGACGCCGTCTTCGTAGGCGACGACGCCCTCGCCGGAGTCTTTGGCGATGACCGCCTCCATACCGGTCCCGACGTAGGGGATCGAGGGGCGGAGAAGCGGGATGGCCTGGCGCTGCATGTTCGCGCCCATGAGGGCACGGGTCGCGTCGTCGTGGGCGAGGAAAGGAATGCAGGCCGCGCCGATCGAGACGATCTGCTTCGGGCTGACGTCGACAAAGTCGACCTTCTGCTTGCTGACCATCGTGTTGTCCTCGTCGAACCTCACGGTGACCTCGTCGTCGAGGATCTCCTTGACGTACTCGTCGTCCTCGCAGTCGGTGATGCCGACGGACTTGCCGAGCACCGGCTCGCCGAGGTTGATGTTGGACTCGGCGATGAACAGGCCGCGCTCATCGTCGGCGGTCTTGTACTGGCAGCCGGAGGCGGAATCGGAGACGTAGGCCTTCTCGCCGACGTGGTAGACGGCGCGGTACGGGGTCATGATGAAACCGCGGTCGTTGACCTTGGCGTAGCAGCAGAGGTAGTTGATGAGGCCGATGTTCTGGCCTTCAGGCGATTCGATCGGGCAGAGGCGGCCGTAATGGGTGTAGTGGACGTCGCGGACCTCGATGGAGGCGCGATCGCGGGTAAGCCCGCCGGGGCCGAGGGCCGAGATGCGGCGCTTGTTGGTCAGCTCGGCCAGCGGGTTGACCTGGTCCATGAACTGCGAGAGGTTCGAGGTGGAGAAGAACTCCCTGATCGCGGTGCGCAGCGGGCGGACGTTGACCACCTGCTGGACGGTCAGGCTCGAATCGGAGACGGTCAGCTTCTGCTGGATGGTCTTGGCCATCTTGGCGAGGCCGACGCGGAACTGGTTCTGGAGAAGCTCCCCGACGCAGCGGACGCGCCGGTTGCCCAAATGGTCGATGTCATCGGTGTTTCCGATGCCATCCATGACATTTAGGAAGTATGAGAAGCAGGCGACCATGTCGGAGACGGTGACGCGGTCGATGGTGAGATTGGTGTCGGTGCCGACCAAATTGCGGACGACCTTCTCGCCGGACTTCGAGGTGGTGTAGACCCGGACGATGTTCACGGTGGTGTGCTCGTCGAGCTTCTGGTTGGACTTCAAGGTGACGGCCTTGTTGCCGTTTTCGAAGTACTCGATGTCGCGCAGGTGCTCGACGTCTTCCTTGGTGAGCTTGTGGCCTTCGGGGAAGACGATCTCGCCGGTGGCCTCGTCGTCGAGGGTCTCGGCCAAGGTGACGCCGACCATCCTCTCGTAGAGGCCGAGCTTCTGGGTGTATTTGAAGCGCCCCGCCCTGCCGAGGTCGTACTGCTTGTCGTTGAAGAACTTGCTGGCGATGAAGCCGAAAAGCCCATCGGTGGTGTACGGCTCGCCGGGCTTTAGCTTGGTGAAGATGTCGGTCAAGGCCTCGATCTGGTTCTTGGTCTGATCCTTGTCGATGGCGAGCTTGAGGGCATCGGAGTTGCCGAAGATCTTGATTAGGGCGTCCTCGGTGTCATAGCCAAGGGCCTTGAAGAACTCGGTGGCGATGAGCTTGCGCTGGCGGTCGATGCGGACGAAGGGGACGCCCTTCGAGTCGGTCTCAAACTGCAGCCAGGTGCCGCGGTTCGGGGTGATCTCGCCGTTATAGATGTGGGCGTCGATGGACTTGTCGTAGGTGTCCTTGAAGTAGGCGCCCGGGGAACGGACGATCTGCGAGATGACGGCGCGCACGGCCCCGTTGATGATGAAGGTGCCGGATTCGGTCATCTTCGGGAGGTCGCCCATGTAGAGCTCCTTCTCCTTCATCTCCTCGGTGTCGGTGAAGCGCAGGCGGAGGGTCACCTTCAGCTTGCTTGAATAATCGCTGGAGTGCTCCCTGCATTCGGCCGGGGTCGAGGTCGGGTCCTCGAGGCGGCTGGATACGTATTCGACGGAGATGTTCCCGGCGTTGTTCAGGATCGGGAAAACCTCCTTGAAGACCTCGTCGATTCCCTTGTTGACGAAGTCCGCGTAGGAATTGGTCTGTATCTCGACGAGGTTGGGCAGGTCGAGGTGGCCGCTGATCTTGGAGAAGTCGATGCGGCCGTTTAGCCCAACGGGGTATTCCTTGCCGTCGGGCGAGACGTAATGGGTGTTGGGGATGATGTTGTCTTGTTCGGGCATTTTTTACTCCTTACTTTGTCGCGATGAGGATGCGATATCCCTTCTTCTGGGCGGCCAGCTCCACTTTGGAGTAGAGGCTTTCCAGGTAGGCTTTGCAAGACGAGGCGCCTTGCTGCTTACGGATGACTAGGATCAATCGGCCACCTTCATTAAGATGGCTGAGCGCGCCCGCGTACATCGCGTATGTGACCTTCTTCCCGGCCCGGATGGGCGGGTTGGTCACAATGGTGGAGAAGGTCTGCTTCTCTAACGACGAATAGACGTCGGATTCCACCACTTCCACTTGGCTTTCCACGCCAAGGGCGGCGGCGTTCTCCTTCGCCTTCTGCAGCGCCCGCAGGTTGACGTCGGCCAATACGACGTGCCTTTTCGGGTCGAAGCAGGCGAGGACCAGCCCTATCGGGCCGATCCCGCATCCGAGGTCGAGTATGTTCGTCCCAAGATCGGTCTTGACGATGGTTTCAAGCAGCAATCTGCTACCATCATCAAGGCCACCTTTGGAGAAGACCCCTGAATCGGATGAGATGGTGAACCGCCGAGACGCTATCTCGAAGCTATAGGAGCAGTCCTCGTGGGGAAGGCTCGGATCGTTGTCGAAGTAGCGTGACATTGGTTACCTTGATTAATGCGCAATAACCCACCCCAGGGGGTTTCCCTCCCAGGGCGGGCATGGTTGGTGTTGGTTGAGATTACTTGATCTCGACTTCGGCGCCGGCGGCGACGAGGGCCTTCTTGTGCTCCTCGGCCTCGACGGGCGAGATGTGCTCCTTGACCGGAGCCGGGATGGCATCGACGAGCTTCTTGGCATCCATCAGGCCGAGGCCGGTGATGGCCTGGACGGCTTTGATGATGGCAACCTTGGAACCAGATCCAAGGCCCTTGAGGATGAGGGAGACCTCGGTCGGTCCTTTGGCGACCGGGCCCTCTTCCTCGGCGGGGGCGGCAGCGGCGACGGGGGCCGCGGCGGTGACGCCGAATTCCTCTTCGACGGCCTTGACGAGCTCGTTGAGCTCGAGGACGGTGTATTCCTTCAAAGAGGCGATGATTTCTTCTTTGGTTAGCTTAGCCATTGATTTTTCCTCCTAATTAGAGCTGGCCTCGGTGGCCGGTGAAGCTTTGTCCGCGATCGCCTGGACGGTGGCGGCGAAGCTGGTGACGGGTGCATTCAAGCACGATAGGAACATGGCGAGTAGGCCGTTCTTGTCGGGGAGCTTGGAGATCTCTTTGACCTTGCCGGCATCGAGGACCTGTCCCTCGGCGACCCCGCCTTTGATGACGAGTTTCTCGTGGTGGCGGGCAAACTTGGTGAGGGCCTTCGGGCCTTTGGACAGATCTTCGGAGAAGACGAATCCATTCGGGCCGTTTAGCAGATCGCCAAGGTCGGGGGCGCCTTCCTCAGAGAGGGCGCGGCGCACCATCGTGTTCTTGTAAACGGTGATGGTGGCTCCGACTTCTTCGAGTTTGCGGCGTAGCTCCTGCAATTCGGCGACGGTTAGCCCCTGATAGGAGACGACCGTCAAGGACGCGGACTTGTCAAAGGATTCCTTGATGGCTTTGACCGCGTCTTTCTTTTGCTGCAGCGCTTGCTGATTCATGTTTCTACCTCCTTTCCTTGTTGTATATGTGAAGCTTCAATATAACTAGCGGGTATTTGTGAATGCTACCTCAGCAGGGTGGACTTTTAAGGCACTTGCCCCCGGCTATCTTAGGTATACGAAGCGATTCACCTAGGAATTAGTTGCGACCAGGGAAGCTGATCTGGACCGCCGGGCCCATGGTGGTGGAGATGGCGGCGGTGATGATGAAGGTGCCCTTGACGGTGGACGGGCGGCTCTTGGCGATGTGATCGCAGACGGCGGTCAGGTTGTCGAGGAGGTCCGCATCGGAGAAGGAGACCTTGGCGATCGGCATGGAGAGGTTGCCATCGCGGTCGACGCGGTAGGCGATCTTGCCCTTCTTGATGTCGATGACGGCGCCTTTGACGTCCATGGTGACGGTGCCGGTCTTCGGGTTAGGCATCAAGCCCTTGGGGCCGAGCAGACGGCCCATCTTCCCGAGTTCGCCCATCATGTCCGGGGTGGCGACGATGACGTCGAATCCGAACCAGTTCTCGCGCTGGATCTTCTCGAGCATATCCTTGCCGCCAACGAAGTCGGCTCCGGCTTCCTTGGCTTCCTCGATCTTGGTGTTGGTGACGACGAGGACCTTCTTGGTCTTGCCGTTGCCGTGCGGGAGGGTGATGGTGCCCCTGATCAGCTGATCGGCTAGGGTCGGGTTGACGTTGAGGTTGAAGCTGACGTCGACCGAGGCGTCGAACTTGGTGACGCTGGTTTCCTTGACCAGCTTAACGGCCTCGGCTAGGTCGTAGATCTTCTTGGCATCGACCTTGGCGAGGGCTGCGGTGTATTTCTTGCTGTACTTCTTCATTGCTGCTCTCCTTACTTGTCGATGGCGATGCCCATCTGACGGCAGGTGCCGGCGACGATCTTCTTTGCGGCCTCTACGTCCTCGGTGTTGAAGTCGGGGAGCTTGTACTTGGCAATCTCCTCGAGCTGGGCCTGGCTGATGTGCCCGACGATGGTCTTGGCGTTGCCCGATCCCTTCTTGATGCCAGCGGCCTTGAGGATCCTCTCAGCGACCGGGCTGGTCTTGATGACGAAGTCGTAGGACTTGTCTTCGTAGGCGGTGATGATGACGGGGACGGTCTCGCCGCGCCTGTCGCCGGTCTTGGCGTTGAAGTCGGTGCAGAACTTGTTCATCACGACTCCGGCAGAAGCGAGCTTCGGTCCGGGATGGGCCTCTCCGCCGGGGAGCTCCATCTTGACGACTTTGACGATTTTCTTGCTCATGTTTTCCTCCTTGTTTGGATGGTTTGCATGCAGTGGTTAGCGGGCTTCGTCATGCCCTCCCACGCATAAAGCGCACGAATAATGCGCTCGTGTATGATACGCGTAGGCAATCGGGAAAGTAAAGACCTTTTTTGATGTCGGTTGCCAGCCTGCGCCGCGTCTTCGTTTTCAATTGACGTTTGTATCTAATGGTTTTTTCTAGACGTCGCGTTTTGGAAATGCCCCGCAAATCGTGATCCGCTTTGGCAAATATCGAATATCTTTGCCTATAAAAGAAAGCCCGCCAACCAGATTATTCTTTGGGTTGACGGGCCATTTCGCCCTACTTCACCTTCTCAAATCCCAGCAGCAGCGAACTGAGGATCATCAGCAGCGCCAATCCGGAATCGGCGAACACCGAGACGGCGATCGGCATCGAGAAGGCCCCGGTGGCCGAGGCGGCGATCGATAAGGCCATTACTATGCCCTTCACCCCCAGCGAGGCTAGGATGTTGAACGAGGCCCGGTTCTTGGTCTTCTTGGCGACGCGGAGCAAGGTGATTATCTTCTTGGGGTCGTCGTTGAGGATGACGCAGTCGGCGTTGGCCACCGCGGCGTCGGATCCCAATCCGCCCATGGCGATGCCGACGTCGGACAAGGCGATGGAGGGCGCGTCGTTGATGCCGTCGCCGACGAAGGCCACGGTGCCCTTCTTCTTGGCGATGAGCTCCTTGAGGGCCTCGGTCTTCTGCTCGGGGGTGAGGCCGCCCTGGACCACCTTCAGCCCAAGGCTAGAAGCCATCTGCTCGGCGTGCTCCTTCCTATCGCCGGAGAACATGCAGGTCAGTATGCCCCGACGGTTGAGCTCGGATATGGCCTGCTTCGCGTTTGGCTTGGCCTGATCGCCCAGAAGGCAGTAGCCGCGGTATTCGCCGTCGATGTATAGCGAGACGGCGGTGCCTTCCTCTTTTGGCGAATCGCCTTCCTTGGCCTTGCCGGCGAACACCTCATGGCCTTTGTAGACGGCCTTGACCCCATCGCCTGCCAAATCGACGGCAGACGATACCTGCGACTGGTCGAATGGGGAAAGTGACTTCAAGCAGGCGGCGATCGGGTGGTTTGATATCGCCTCGGAGGCGGCGGCGTATTCAAGGAACTCCGATTCCGATATCCCCTCGGGGTGGCAGGATAGCAGCTTGAATCGCCCCTCGGTCAGGGTGCCGGTCTTGTCGAAGGCCACCGCGTAGAGCGAGTTCAGCTGGTCGAAGTAGGCCGCCCCCTTGACCAGGACGCCGCTCCTCGAGGCCAGGCCAAGGCCAGAGAAATAGGCCAAGGGGACCGAGATGACCACCGCGCAGGGGCAGGAGACGATCAGGAAGCTGAGCGCGGCGTAGATCCACCTCGCCCAGACGTCGCCGTCGGCGATGCCAAGGAACAGCGGCGGCAGCACCGCCACCATTATCGCCAGGGCCATGACAATCGGGGTGTAGTAACGCGAGAACCTCGAGATGAAGCGGGTGGCCTTGGATTTCTTCTCCGCCGATGAGGTCACGAGCTCCAGCAATTTGGCAACCGTCGAGTCAGAATAGGCCCTCGAGGCCACGACCTCGACGTAGCCCTCCAATACCATGGTGCCCGAGGTGATATCGTCGCCCTCCGCCTTCGCCACCGGCACGAACTCGCCGGTCAGCGACGACTCATCGACCATCGCCTCCCCCGCCACGATCGCGCCATCGCAAAGGACTTTCGAGCCGCTGGAAATCAGCAGCACGTCGCCGGGGACGATGTCCTCGGCGTCCTTCTCCAGCAGCTTGCCGTCGACCGGGACCTTGGCCTTCTCCTTTCGGAGGTCGATGGCCTTGGTTATCGCATCCTTCGACTTGTCCTCGGCTAGGTCTTGGAAGAATTCGCCTATCTGATAGAGCAATATGACCAGCACGCCTTCGAGGTACTCGTTCTCGTCCTTGCCGAAGGCGCGAAGGGCGAAGGCCCCGAATGAGGCAAGCACCATCAAGGTGCATTCATTGAAGGGGTCTTTCCCCGCAAAGGTAAGGCGGAACGCCTTGAAGATGACGTCGTAGGCGATGATTAGGTAGCTCGCCAGCATCACGATCAGGTTGGCGTACCAGGGAAAGTTGTCCTCGTTTAGGTAAAGCGTGCCTAGCAGCAACAATGCGACGGAGAGGCCGACCCTAGTGAAAAGGATGGCGGCCTCCTTCCTGCGGTTCTCTTTCTCCTCCATCATCACTTCTCCTTGACGTGCTCTTCGACGAGGTTGAGCAGCTTCACTACGTGCTCATCGGAAAGCGAGTAGTAGACCGAGGTCCTCTCCTTCCTGGTGCTCACGAGGTTTGCTTTGCGCAGGACCTGCAGCTGATGGGACACCAGCGACTGGCTTGCCCCCACTTCCTTGACGATCTCCCCCACGCTCTTCTCACCCAAGGAAAGGGAATACATGATCTTGAGCCGGGTCGAGTCGCTGGCGATGTTGAGCATGTTCTCCATCTTGTCGAGTATCTTCTCCGATGGCATGTTAGGCATAGGCTACCTCCTGAAATATGAACGTTTCTTCATATTCAACGGGGACATTATATGAATTGGTATTCATACTTTCAATAGGCAATATGAAAAAACATTCATATTTACCTATCCTAGAAGTCGAGGCGCTCGAGCTCCTGCAGGTCGGTCGCGTCCAAAAGCCTTATCCCGGACTCGTCCATCAAGGCGAACGATTCCTTCCCGTCTCTAGGGAGGGCGATAGAGCCCGGATTGCAGAAGACCGCCCCGCCGTCCGCGTATAGGCTCTTCCGGTGGGTGTGGCCGAATAGGTATCCCTGGTAGCCGAGCTTGGTGGGTGGCTTGTGGGATAGGTGGAAAGCTTTTCCAAACAGCGTTATGTCGAGGCCTTCCTGCAGCAATGCCCCGACCCGGTAACCGTCGGAGTCGAAGTCGCAGTTGCCCTTGATGAAGATGGTCGGCGCGCTAGAGGAGGAAAGGAACTCCGCCACCGAGGAGGAATCCGAATCGAAGGCCCCGCGGAAGGAATCCCCTAAGTCGATCAAGGCGTCCGGCGAGAAGGCCTCGATCGCCCTTTTTAGCCTATCAAGCCCCGACAACGAGCCGTGCAGATCCGAGAAAACGAGAAAAAGCATGACCATAATATAGCAAAAATGCTATAGTTACCTCGCCATGAAACAAGCAATCAACGCCTATGAGCAACTCAAGGACGCCTTCGATTACACCCTCCGCAGCTGGCTGCGCCTCGACCTCACCCGGAAAGGGCGCGACGAGTCTAGGGAGATAATCGGGGCCGCCTGCTTCCTCTTCGATAACCTCTACGCCAAGGAAGACGCCGGAAAGGACCTCACAAAGGCCGTCGCCGAGGACCTCGGCAAGCGCTTCGACCCGAAGAGGCTGATGGAGATGGCCACCGACATGAGGGTGTTCATGTCCGGGGACGACTTCAGCCGCGGGAAGAGCCCGCTCCGCGACTACGTCAAATTCGTCGAGCAGACCGAGGAGAGCTGCCGCTACATCCACCTCGACAACGCCGGCAAGCTCGTCTACGTGTATTCCGACATGCTGACCAACCTGGTCGTCGAGGAGCATGGCGAGGTCCACCCGATGCGGATCGCCGAGCTGATATTCCTAACCTCGACCGAGGAGTTCGGAAGGCTGTTCCGCGAGACCCTCCACGAGGCCTTCCCCGCCTTGGCAAGCTCCCCCTACTTCCTTGGGGTCGAGGAGGCCATGGAGAGGATAAGGAAGGAGAACGTCGACTGAAAAACCGCCCAGCCGGGCGGTCTTTTTTATAGCTTGTCGATCTCGGAGAAGTCGACTTCCAGCGGGGTGACGCGGCCGAAGAAGATGGTGTCCACCTTGACCAGTCCGGTCTCCTTGTTGATGTCGGTGATCTTGCCCTCGGTCCCTTCCATCGGTCCGTGGATGATGCGGACCATGTCGCCGATGGCGTACTTGTCGTACATCGAGGAGTCGACGATGCCCATCCTCTTGAGCACCGACTCCATCTCCTCATCGGGAACTGGGGTCGGCTTCTGCCCGCCGCCGGAGGAACCGACGATGCCGGTGACGCCCGGGGTATTGCGGACGATGTACCAAGAGGTGTCGTTCATGACCATCTCGACGAAGACGTATCCGGGGTAGAGGTTCTTGATCTTGGTCTTGCCGGTCGGGAGCCCGTCTTTGAGCTCGGGGACCTCCTGGTTGCAGACGATGACGCGGAAAATGTAATTCTGCATCCCCATCGTCACGATGCGGCGCCGGATGTTCTCCGCGACCCGGTCCTCGCCATTGGCATAGGCGGTGACAATGTACCAGTTCTTCTCGCCTATCTGGGCGGCTTTCTCTTTAGCCATCTTACTTACCTCCAAACGCGTCCTTCAGCTGCTGGATGAGCGAGCCGGCGGTCAGGTCCTCCAGCGAAAGGAATATCGCGGCAAACGCCGCGATGCAGATCACGACCACCAGGGTCGGTACCAGCACGTCGCGCTTCGGCCAGCGGATGCGCTTGCCTTCCTTTACCACTTCTTTCGTGTACTTGATGGGGTCCATGTTACCTCCTTCACTTGCTCTCCTTGTGGAGCGTGTGCTTATTGCAATGGGGACAATATTTCGACAAAGCTAGCCTGGTTGGATCGTCTTTTCGCTTGCTGACGGTGTAGTTGCGGCTTAGGCATTCGCTGCAAACCAAAAAAACTTTCAACCTCGCCATCTTGTTATCCTCAGCATGGCAAATCATAAGGCGCCTACGGCGCGTTGTCAAATGTTTGGCCTCATTCGCCCTCGGCTGCGGCCAATAGCCTAAGCGATTTTGGCTCGCCGTAAAGCGACTCCATGGTCTTCCTAGCCCATTTCCGGAATCGGTAGGCCATCATCTTGGCGTTTCCCGGCTTAATGCCGAGCCGCTCGCTGGCCTCGGAAAGCGAATAGCCGTCGAATAGCATCCTCGCGACGCTGACCGATTCCTTCTTCATGCCCTTCGGCAGCTTGCCCAGCTCGCTTAGCGCCTCGGCGAAGGAGAGGAAGGCCTTGGGGTCGGACATGGTCTCGCCGCTGGGTATGATGTCGTGGAGGAAATACCCCTGCTCGCCATCGCGGGTGGCGTCTAGCGAGGTGATGGCCATCTCGGCCCGGCTGGCGAACACCTTCCTGGCCTCGCGGCGAACCTCCCGGCCCAATATCAGCTCGAAGAAGGCGAAGAACCGCCCGTTGCCGAGCTGGAAGCTCCTCTCGGCTGACAGGTAGCAGCGGAAGAACACCTCGTTGAAAGTTATGTCGTCTAGCACGTCGTAATACTCCGGGCAAGCGCGGCGGAGATGGCTCTTCCGATACCGGAAGTAACGGACCGAAAGCTCGTCTCTGGCCTTCGGGTCACCCATTCGGAAAAGAAGCAAAAGCTCCTCGTCGCGGCAATCGCCGTAGCTGTTTTCGTCCATAAGCGGGCTCCTTTAGGCAAGGGTGGTCCGCTTAAGCGATATCAAGGAAAGCAATATCCCGGTGGCGACGGAAGCGTTGAGGCTGTTGACGTGGCCCTTCATCGGTATCTTGACCACGAAGTCGGCCTTCGAAAGAAGGAGCCTCGAGATGCCAAAGCCCTCGGAGCCGACGACGAGGCAAATCGGGCAATGGTAGTCCACCTCATCGTAGGACAGGGTCGCGGAGCCGTCGCTCTCGACGATCCAGTAGCCGGCATCCTTAAGCTTGAGCGCGGCTTTGGTCAGGTTGTTGACTTCGGCGACCTTAACGTAGGAGATGGCCCCGGTCGAGACCTTGGCCACGGTGCCGTTGAGCCCCACTCCCCCACGGCTCTTGATGATGACCCCGTCGACCCCGAAGGCGTCGGCGGAGCGCAATATCGCCCCGAGGTTATGTGGGTCCTCGATGCCGTCGAGCATCAAAAGCAGCGGCTCGGGCGAGCTGATCGAGGAAAGCAACTCCTCAAGCGTGAGGGTCGCGAAGTCGTCGCAGATGGCCACAAAGCCCTGGTGAGAGGGGTTTCTGGCCATCCGAGTCAATTCGCCTTCCTGGGCGAACTCGACTGGGATAGATCTTTTCCTTGCCTCGGTGACGATGCTGTCCTTCTGTAGCCTCGCAAGCGTCTTGACCTGCTTGGCCTTGCCGGACCTCACCGATTCGCGGACGGCGTTCTTGCCATAAATAATTATACTCATGTTTCGCCCCTTGCAAGGTAATCAGAACTCCGTCGAGACCTTGAGCTCGAGGGGCTTGATCGACATGCGCAGCTCATCGGCAAAAGCCGTGACCGAGTTGCGGCTGGCGTAGGTTAGGCGCATCACCATCCTGATAGCGGAGTTCTCCTGATAGGTGATTAGCTCGGAGGAGTTGTCGCGGATGGAGATGCCGTACCGGCTGGCGATGAGCAGCACGTCCTTCATGACCGGGCGGTCGCTCGGCACTACCATGAAGACGATCGGGTTCTTGCGGCTCGCGATGGTCTCGAAGCGGCGCAGCGCCACCAAAGCCAATAGGCAGACCGCGGTCGAGATGGCGCCGATGACGAAGCTGCCGGTGCCGCAGGCGATGCCGATGGCCATCGAGACCCAAAGGGTGGTCGCTGTCGTAAGGCCCCTTACGGTTACGCCGTTTTTGACGATGGTTCCGGCGCCGAGGAAGCCGATGCCCGGGATGACCTGCGCGGCGAGTCGGGCGGGGTCGCGGGTGTAGTTGGTCACGCCGTCCCAATAGGTGAAACCGTATATGGAAATGATCATGATGATGCAGGAGCCCAAGGCGATTAGCAGGTGGGTCCTAAGCCCAGCGGCGTGCCCATAGTACTCGCGCTCGAAGCCGATGATGCCGGCGAAAAGCGCGGTAACGACGAGGGACAGGAAAACCAGGCAGAGGTTCCCGACGATCCCGCCGGAGAACATCGTTCCGAAGTCGGAATTGAACCAACCTATGATGATGTCGTCTACCGTGTGCATGTCGCTAGTCAGTTCATCCAGATGCCCATCTCGGTGAGCTTGTTGCGCAGCTCGTCGGCCTTGGCGAAGTCCTTGTTCGCCTTGGCGTCGAAATACTCGCGGTATAGCTGCTTCCCGATATTTTGGATGCAAGGGTATTTTACATTCAGGCCGAGTATTTTTGAATAGTCCCGCAAAGAGGCGAAATCCGCCTTCAAAGGCTCGATATTTCCCTTGCAAGCGCGCAAATCCGCGTTGGATTGCTTGATTTTCGCGTAAAGAACGGTCAAGGCGTTCGGAGTGTTCAAATCCTCGCACAGCGGGGAGAGGAATTCGTCAAGGGAAGACGAAGGCAGGCTGCTCGGGTCGTCGACCCCGTTGGCTTGAAGATAGATGCCGAGGCTCCGGTAGACGGCTTGCAGCCTCTCATATCCCTTCTTGGCCTCGGCGATGGTGTCGGGCGTGAAGTTGAGCGGCGCCCGGTAATGGGCGGAGAGGACCATCATCCTGAAGGCCATCGCCCCGTATTCGGCGATCACGTCCTTGGCCAATAGCACATTGCCCAGCGACTTGCTCATCTTCTCGTTGTCAATGTTGATGAAGCCGTTGTGCAGCCAGTAGGTCGCCAAGTCATTGCCGTTATGGGCATAGCTTTGGGCGATCTCGTTCTCATGGTGCGGGAATTTCAGGTCGAATCCGCCGCCATGGATGTCGATGTGCCCGCCGCGCGACTTGAAGATCGAGTCGATCATGACGCAGCACTCGGTATGCCAGCCAGGCCTTCCCTTCCCCCAGGGGGAATCGAAGCGGATCCCGACCTCCGTCGCCTTCCAAAGGGCGAAGTCGAGCGGGCTTTCCTTCTTGGAGTTGACCTCGATGCGGGCGCCGGATAGCAAGGAATCGACCGAGTTGCCGCTTAGCTCGCCGTAATGGGGGACCGAGGAGACCCGGAAATAGACGTCTCCGCCGACCACGTAGGCATGGCCGGAATCGACCAGGTCCTTGACGTAGGCGATGATCTTGTCCATATAGGCGGTCGGGGTCGGGGTGATGTCGGGCTGCAGGCAGCCGAGCTCATCGATGAGGCCGCGGTATTCCTTGATGACCGAATCGGTCAGCTCCTTCTCGGAGATGCCTAGCTCCATCGCCCGGTTGATTATCTTGTCGTCGACGTCGGTGTAGTTGGAGACATATGTCACCTTATAGCCGAGGGCAAGCAATAGGCGCCGGAGAAGATCGAAGACGATGGCCGGGCGGAAGTTGCCGATGTGCGGGTGGTTGTAGACGGTCGGGCCGCAGACGTAGACGGCGACCTCGCCCGGGATCTCGGGGACGAATGTCTCCATCCTCTGTTCCAGCGAATTGAATAGTCTGAGTTCCTTCATTGCTCACTCCTTCCCCAAAGCCACGCGGACGAGCTCCTTGGGCTTGGATATAACGTAGTCCGCCTTTTGCAGCAGGGCCTTCTTATAGAAGCCATACCCCCACTTCACGAGGCAGCATTTTATATTGGCGTTGTGCGCGGTGTCGACATCGACGTAAGAATCCCCGACGAAGAGGGTGCTTCCCTTGTCTAGGTTATGGGCGTCGACGAAGCGGTTCACGATGATGGGATCGGGCTTGACCGGCGAACTCGGGGTCGACCCCCCGACGTCGAGGAAGAAACCGTGCCCGAATTGCGCGTCCAGCAGCTCCTTTGCGAGCTTTTCCGGCTTGTTGGTGGCGACCATGAGGGCCACCCCTTTGTCCTTAAGGAAGCGCAAAACCTCAGGCAATCCGTTATAGGGCTTGGTATGGAGGTTCTGCATCGATTCGTAAAACGGCAAGTAAGCCGACTTAAGCTCGGCAAACGCGGCCTCGTCGTCCCCTTTTTCCCGCAAAGCCCGCCTAACGAGCACGTCGGTGCCGTTGCCGATCAGCGTCTTTGACTCCTTAAGCGAATACGAATAATCGTACCCGCACTGCTTCAGGGCGGCGTTGATGGCGGCCCTTATGTCGATCAGGGTGTTCAGCAGCGTCCCGTCGAGATCGAAGATGATGGATTTGTACATAGAGTAAAAGGCCGACCTTGCGGCCGGCCCTATTATACAATGCCTACTTGGCTTTGACGGAAGGGAATGCCTCGCGCGAAGCGTTGTAGCTGGTGTGGAGCAGTTCCTCGGCGACCCCGCCGCAAGGCGAGCCAAGGTAATCCTTGTACAGCCTTATGATGTCGGGGTTGTTGTGCGACTGGCGGATGGTCTTCTTCTCGTCGATGGAGTAGAGGACGTTGGCCCGCAGCTGCCGGTAGCGGTCGAGGATGTCGGCCCCCTGGTTGGGGATTAGGTTCGGCTTGACGAACGGCTGCCCGCCGCCGTTGATGCATCCGCCGGGGCAGCCCATGATCTCGATGAAGGCGTAAGGCGACTTGCCCTCCCTCACCTCGTCAAGCAGCGGCTTGGCGGCCTTCATGCCGCTGGCGATTGCGACCTTGAGCTTGGTGCCGGCGATGTCGATCTCGGCTTCCTTAAGCGACTTCTGCCCGCGGACCTCGAGGAATTCGATCTTGTCGTACTCCTTGCCGGTCAGCGTGTGGTAGGCGGTGCGCAGCGCGGCCTCCATGACCCCGCCGGTGACGCCGAAGATGGCGCCAGCCCCGGTGTACTCGCCGATCAGGTCGTCGTCGAACTCCTCCTCGGGCAGCTCATCCCAGAGCAATCCGGCGCGCTTGATCATGACCGCGAGCTCGCGGGTGGTGAGCACGGCGTCGACGTCAGGAAGCCCGTTGACCGCGGCGTTCTGCGGCCGCTTGGCCTCGTACTTCTTCGCGGTGCAGGGCATGATGGAGACGACGAATATGTCCTCCGGCTTGAGGCCGTGCTTGCTGGCGAAGTAGCTCTTTATGATGGCCCCTTCCATCTCATGGGGCGACTTGCAGGTGCTGACGTTGGGGATGAGGTCGGAGTAGAAGTACTCCATGTAGTTGATCCAGCCGGGCGAGCAGGAGGTTATCTGAGGGAGGGTGCCGCCGGTCTTGATGCGGTTGAGGAGCTCCTGGGCTTCCTCCATGATGGTCAGATCAGCCCCGAAGTTGGTGTCGAACACGCGGTAGAAGCCAAGGCGGTGGAGGGCGGCGACCATCTTGCCGGTCCCGTTCTGCTCGCCGATCTTGTGGCCGAATTCCT
The DNA here is from genome assembly GCA_018714785.1 of Candidatus Alloenteromonas pullicola. Classification (GTDB taxonomy): domain Bacteria; phylum Bacillota_I; class Bacilli_A; order RFN20; family CAG-826; genus Alloenteromonas; species Alloenteromonas pullicola. The sequence goes on along the minus strand of DVMV01000014.1, from coordinate 31,735 downwards.
CGGCGATGGCGGCCCGGATGGCCGGGGCGGTCTGCACGATGACGTACTTGCCCTGGTGCATGGCCTGGTCGACCTTGTCGATCTCGCGCTTCTCGGACAAAGCCCCGGTCGGGCAGACCTCGATGCACTGGCCGCACTGGATGCAGGGGACGGAGGCGAACGACCGATTCTCGGCCGGCCCCACTATCGTGTTGAACCCGCGCTTCTCGAACCCGAGGATGCCGATGCCCTGGGCCTCCTTGCACCTTTCGATGCAGCGGCCGCAGAGGATGCACTTGCTGGTGTTCCTGACCAAGCCGGGGGCGACGTCGTCGTAGGTAGAGGGGGTGACCTCACCTAGGAACTGGCCGCTCCTGGCCCCGGTGAGCGAGGCGACGTGGAGCAGTTCGCACTGCCCGTTCTTGACGCAGGTCTGGCAATCCTTGGAGTGGTTGGATAGCAATAGCTCGACCGAGGTGCGGCGGGCATCGATGGCCATCGGGGAGCTGATCTTGATCACGAACCCCTTGTCGGCGGCACATTCCGATACCGGGTAGACGCAGCTCGCGACTAGGCGCGACCCGCGGCTGGAGGCGAGCTCGACCAAGCAGACGCGGCAGGAGGCCAGCGAGTTGTGGCCTTTGTTCCAGTAGCATAGCGAGGGGATGTTGTATCCGACTTTCCTCGCCGCCTCAAGGATGGTGAGGTCGGAAGGCACCTCGTAGAGATGGCCTTCGATGTTTATCTTGATGTTGTCCATTGTTCTCCTCCCCTTATTCCTTGATTATGGCGTGGAAGCGGCAGCCCGACATGCATGAGCCGCACTTGATGCACTTGCTCTGGTCGATGACGTATGGCTCCTTCCCCGGGACGCCGTGGATGCAGCTGACGGGGCAGTTTCTGGCGCAAAGCGAGCACTTCTTGCATAGATTCGGGTCGATGACGTAGCGCATCAGCTTCTTGCAGACGTGGGCCGGGCACTTCTTGTCGACGACGTGGGCACGGTATTCCTCGGGGAAGTTGACCATGGTCGAGAGGATCGGGTTGGCCGCGGTCTGCCCAAGGGCGCACAGGGCGCCGTTCTTGATGACGGTGGCCAGGTATTTCATGTCGTCGAGGGTCTTCTCGGTCGCGGTGCCGTTGGTGACCCGGGTGAGCATCTCGAACAGGCGCTTGGTGCCGATGCGGCAGTGGCTGCACTTCCCGCAGGACTCGTTGCAGATGAAGTCCATGTAGAAGTGGGCGACGTCGACCATGCAGTTGTCCTCGTCCATGACGATGGCTCCGCCGGAGCCCATCATCGAGCCTTTGGCGACGAGCGAATCGTAGTCGATCGGGGTGTCGAGGTCCTTCTCGGTTAAGCAGCCGCCCGAGGGTCCTCCGGTCTGGATGGCCTTGAACTTCTTCCCGTTGGGGATGCCGCCGCCGATGTCGAATATAAGCGTCCGGAGGGTGGTGCCCATCGGCACCTCGACCAACCCGACGTTGTTTATCTTGCCTCCGAGGGCGAAGACCTTGGTGCCTTTGCTCTTCTCGGTGCCCACCTTGGCGAATTCGCTCGCCCCGACGCGGATGATGTAGGGGACGGTGGCCAAGGTCTCGACGTTGTTGACGCAGGTCGGCTTGCCCCATAGGCCCTTGATGGCCGGGAACGGCGGGCGGGGGCGAGGCATGCCGCGCTTGCCCTCGATGGAGTTGAGCAACGCGGTCTCCTCGCCGCAGACGAAGGCCCCGGCGCCAAGGCGGAGGTAGGCGCGGAAGCTGAAGCCGGTGCCGAGGATGTTGTCCCCGAGCAGCCCCACTTCCTCCATGTCCTTGATGGCGCGCTCAAGGCGCTCGACCGCGACCGGGTATTCGGCGCGGACGTAGAAATATCCTTTGCTGGCCCCGAAGGCGTAGCCGGCGATCATCATGCCCTCGATGACCTCGAAGGGGTTGCCCTCGAGTATCGAGCGGTCCATGAAAGCGCCCGGGTCGCCCTCGTCGCCGTTGCAGACGATGTACTTCTGGTCGGCCTGCACGTTGGCGGCGAATTGCCACTTCCTGCCAGTGGGGAAGCCAGCCCCGCCGCGGCCGCGGAGGCCAGAGGCGAGGACCTCGTCGATGACCTGCTGCGGGGTCATGGTGGTCAAGACCTTCTTCAATGCCTTGAAGCCATCGTAGCCCAGCGATTCCTCTAGCAGGTCGGGGTTGATCAGCGAGCAGCCGTGCAGGGCTACGCGGACTTGCTTCTTATAGAAGTTGATATCATCCTGCCTGACGACCTTCTCGTAGGTGACGGGGTCGACGTAAAGCAGGTTCTCGCAAACCTTGCCGCCGATCAAATCGTCCTCGACGATCTGCTTGACGTCGGATGGCTTGACCGCGTGGTAAAGGGTGTCTTCGGGGAATATCTTGACGAAGGGGCCCTGCGAGCAGAAGCCGAAGCAGCCGACGTGGTTGACGGTCACCCTGTCCTCTATCCCATGGGCCTTGATCTCGTCCTCGAGGGCCTTCTGGATGTCGACGGAGGCGTTGGCGATGCAGCCGGTCCCGCCGCAGACGACCACGGCGCGCTTGCCGTTGGTCCCCTTGATCTTGGCGTCGAACGCCTTAGTGCAGGAATCGATCTCCTTCTGAAGCGATTCCGGTGAGGTGATCCTATCCATTAGTTGGCTTCCTCCTTCTTGCGATACTCATCGATGATCATCCCGACCTGATCCGGGGTGACCTTCGGATAGACCTTGCCATTGATGGTCATGGCCGGGGCCAAGGCGCAGGCGCCGATGCAGCGGACGGCCTCGATGGTGAACAGCCCATCATCGGTGGTCTCGCCGGGGGCGATGCCCAAGAGGGCCGAGAATTTGTCGACGATGGCCTGGGAGTTCTTGACGTAGCAGGCGGTGCCAAGGCAGATGCCGAGGACGTATTTTCCCTTCGGCTTCAGGGAAAAGAAAGAATAGAAGGTCACGACCCCGTAGATCTCGGCGACCGGGATGCCGGTCTTCCGGCTCACGATCTCCTGGACCTCCAGCGGGATGTATCCGTATTTCTTCTGGATGGCGGATAAGATCATCATCAAAGGAGATGGCTCATCCTTGTAGGAGTTGCATATCTGCTCAACTCCCTCTATCACTTCATGGCGGATTGGCATTTACTTACCTCCAAAAATCCGAAAGCAACGCCCTTTATTTTATAAAGAGGGGGGTGGTGTCTTCAACGAAATTCGGGAGGTCGATTACCGATATCGCGTTTTTTGCGCAAATCGGGCAGGTTTGTAACCTCTTTCATGGTTCATATCGGTAAATCGGTTTATCTTTTTACCGGTTTTCGGCACGAAAAAGGGGTCATCAGGCCCCGTTGGATGCTGATGCCCTCAAGGCTGCATGATGCCGGCGAACACCAGATAGGCCAATAGCGTCTTGGCCACCAGGCTCAGGATGATGTAGGCCCGCTCGCCATAGAGGTAGTCCTTCCACTTCCCCACCTTCTTGTACTGAAGGACCATGTTGAAAGTCCTGAACTTGGGTGTTTTTGACTTCTCCATGAAGTTCTCTTTTTTCTATCAAACCCCGATCGAGGTTTTCGTCAAAGGCAACCTGGGGTCGCTGTCTAGAAAGGGAAAACCCTATATAATGTCGGAAATGGCAAAGCACGAATACAGCAAGCAGACGACCGATAGGTTCCTCAATCTCTACCGGCAGCTGGAGACGATACGGGACAACGACCAGTCCCTTTACTCCTATTACAAGCGGAAATACTACGAGAAGTTCGAGGAGTACCGCCAGATAAGGAACTACCTTTCCCATGAGGAGTACGACGGCGGGTATCCTGTGGCCGTGAGCTCGGCGGTCAACGAGGATCTGCAGGCCATACTCATCAAGATGGGCAAGACGTGCCTCGACATCTGCACCAAGGACGTCAAATCCTACACGATGGACAACCTATTGATCGAAGCCTACAACTCATTCGCCGCCCATGGGGTCACCTACACCCCGGTGATAGATTCCAAAAAGCGGGTAAAAGGGATGATAACCGCGAACAAGCTGCTGCTTGTAGGCTCTAGGCTGCAAGGAGACGTATCGAAGGTCAGGATATCGGACTTCGAGCGGTATTTCGCCTTCCCCTCGCACAGCAAGCGGTTCATCTTCCTCGGCAAAGGCGAGCCGATGGCTAGGGCGGAGAGCGAATTCTCGAAGATCGAGGACGGAAAAAGGCTCGGCCTAATCATCGTCACCGAGCACGGCGAAAAGGATGAGGCCATGCTCGGGGTGATATCGATCTACGACGTGGTGAAGGAAGACGGCAGGAGATAAGCATGGACGAAAACGGCATCGTATTGGAAGCCTCTGGGCTTACCAAGCGCTTCCCTTTGTCTAGGAAGCAGCGCAAGGAAGTGGGATCAACCTCCCCCACTTTGACCGCGGTCGACGGTCTTTCCTTCAGCTTGAGGCGCGGCGAGATATTCGCGTTGCTCGGCCCAAACGGGGCCGGCAAGACCACGACCTTAAGGATGCTCGCGGGCTTGCTTAACCCAACCTCGGGGGAGATAAGGCTATTCGGGGAGAACCTGACCCGCGGCAACAACGAGCTCCGCGCGAGGATCGGCTTCCTGACGTCCGACCTCAAGCTCGACCCGTTCTTCACGCCCGATTACCTCTTCTCGTTCTATTCCAAGATGTACGGCCTATCCGAGGAGAAAATAAAAGAAAGAAAACAAAGGCTCTTCTCCTATTTCGGGATAGACAGCTTCGCCTTCGTGAAGATTTCCGACCTCTCGACCGGCATGAAGCAGAAGGCGTCGCTGGCCATCTCGCTATGCAACGACCCCGACCTGGTGATATTCGACGAGCCCACCAACGGTCTCGACATATTGTCGGCCAAAGCGGTCGAGGATTACCTGCTGCATCTAAGGGAGCTTGGCAAGACCGTCATCATCTCGACCCACATCTTCTCGTTGATCGACAAGCTCGCCGACCGGGTGTGCATAATCCTAAAAGGCAAGAAGTCATATGAAGGGGATATGGCCAGCATTAAGCAGGAAGGCGGGATCGAAAAGGTCTTCTTCTCCTGCTACGAGGAGGACGAAATATGAATTTTGGGCGCGTTTTTGCGGTCTTCAAGAAGGAAATGCGGCGTTTTTTCGCCGATAAGCGGATGCTGGCGGCCCTATTCATGCCCGGCGTCCTCATCTTCGTGATATACATGGTCATGGGGAAGGTGGTGACCTCCCTAATCGACGGATCGGGCGTTGAGAAAAACTATTCCTACCGCATCGCCATAAACGAGGAGGAGGAAGGTGGGAAGTTCGTTCCGGTGCTCTTATCCTACTTCGAGACGGTCAACCAGGAAGAGCCGACCATCACCTATTACCCCAACGACGAGCTCGCCTCAATGAAGACAAGCCTGCGGGAGGACAAGATAGACTCCCTGCTCTTCTTCGCCTTTAACGAAGACGGGGCGCCAACTTCGATACAGGCTTATTACAACGGGGAATCCGAGGCCTCGGAGACCCTCTATTCGGTCATCCCCTCCCTCGTCGACCTAGCTTATAGGCCGTATTCGTTCAACGAGGGCATCAACCCCAACCTAGGCGAAAAGAGCTACGCCCGCATATCGGTAATGGGATTCATCCTCCCGATGATAACAATCTCGCTGCTATATTCTTCGGTAATCTCGATCTGCCCGGAATCGATCGCCGGGGAGAAGGAAAGGGGGACGCTGCTCTCGCTATTGGCGACGCCGATCAAGCCCTTGGAGCTAGCCTGCGGTAAGCTATTGGCCCTATCGCTGGTCGCCCTGCTGTCCGGGTCATGGAACGCGGCCTGCACCTTGGCGAGCGCGCCGAACCTATTCGGCGACACCGGATTGGGGATCTCCAGCGGCGGCTATGCCCTGTTCTTCTTCGCCATACTCTCGTTGCTGCTGCTATTCGTGTCGATGGCGACCCTAATTTCCGCATTATCGAAATCCACCAAGGAAGCCAATGGGTATTTGGGCCCGCTGACCGCGGTAATGATGGTCCTGGCGATAATCCCGAGCTTCGCCGACGTCAGCGGCCTCGGGTATGCCTTCGTTCCGTTTCTGGGGTCGGTGCAGTGCCTGAAGCTTATATCTAGCGGCTCCTACGACCTGCTCTACTCCGGGATGAGCATATTGTCCAACTTGGTCTTAGCCGGAGTCTTCGCCGCGCTTACCTCGCTCACTTTCAAGAGTGAGCGCATGGTCGGGAATTGATCGGATTGCCGCTCCCCAGGCCTATTCCGAATCACTTATTTCCTTTGGTTTTCCTGGAAAGCAGAAGGACGACCAAGCCAAGCGCCGCCAACCCGAGCACGGCCAGCAGCGAATACCACGAGAACGTGGCAAACTCAGGCAGCCGGCGGCCCATGAAATACACCGAGTCGGGAGTGGCCCCAAATTCCGAGCTTATTCCCTCATATGCCGAATTGATGGCAACATCGTTGGCAATCGGAAGATAACCCAGTCCGTAAAGGGCCAACGAAAGCACAGAAGGCAAGAAACAGAGAGACATCCCAAGCAGAAAGAGCATTGGCCAACGCTTTTTCCTTAGCCCAGCAAAATCCAGCACGCCGGCCATCGAGGAGGAGAAGGCGGAGAAGGCGTTCCCGTTTAGCAGGACAAGAAGCGCATCGCCGACGAATACCACGGCGCCCAGCCCGAAGAAGGCGCTCGCCATCGAGGACTGGCCCCTGAGCTCGGAGACGATGACGTCGTCGGCTGACTCGGCCGCGCCAATCCTAAGAATCGAGGCGGCCTCTTGCTTGGAGTAGGCGAGCCTGCAGAAATCCGGGCCATCGGTGATTCCCTTGTAGGCGCAAAGGGCGAGGAAAAGCGAAGACGATACTCCGGGCTCGCCTTTCTGGCAGACAACGGATTGTTCGCTTCCGCCGATCGAGAAGCGAAAACGCCTGCCCGACTGGAACGAGGAGCAGGAAAAGGATTCGCTGTCATAGATGGAAACGCCGGAAAATTCGCCCGACAACGATATATCGTCGTCAGAAGACAAAGAAAGCTCGCCATAGGAAAAGCGAGGAAACATCCACCCCCGAAGAGGAAGCGAGAACGGCAAACCTCCGCTAGATAGCTCCTCGAGAAGCGAATCCAAGGAGACGAACATCATCTGGGTATCGTCGTGCCCATCCAGAATAACCCTCGAGGGATAGAAGTTCATGGCGTAGTCGTAGGCATGGGTTCCGTCGCCTATCTCGGGATATGGTGCGAAAAGTGAATCATCTTGATGGGGATAGACCTCAGGAGATGGCAAGTCCGCATCGACCGCGAACACCTTCACCGGCTTCTGGACGCTATCCTGCATATAAGACAAGTCAAAGCAGACTATGTCCGGATTGGAAAACAACGCAAAACCGCCCTTTTCGGAGAAAGGGAGGCTCGGCTGCAAGCTGACGTAGGAAAAAGGGCTTGCCTCAACCGAGGCTACATATGGGTTTTTCAGCTCGGAGAAGGCTAGGCCGAGCATGATTAGGCTCGAAGCGAGGAAGGAAAGGGCGATCACGGCAGCCGACAGCCCCTTGAAGCGGCTTATGAAGGCGGAAAGCAGGCAGCCAAGCCAAAACCGCGGCTTCCGACTCGGCAGTTGCTCGACGCTTTCGGTCGCGGGCCTATCTTTTCCTTCGCCAAGCCTAATCTGATGCCCGCCCTTGCCATCGAAGGTAAGCAAAACCGAATAACCCAGCAGATCCGTGCCCTCGGGATCGTTGTTGGCCAGCACGACGAGGTGATCGGCCCTTAGGGAATTGAGAATCGAGGCGACCTGCTTTTTCGATGGCTCGTCGAGCGAGGCGAACGGCTCATCTATCACATATGCCTGGGCCCTCTTAAGAAGGCAGGCGGCAAGCTGGAACTTCCTCCGCTGCCCAATCGAGAGACAGATGAGCTTCTTCTTCTCCAATCCGGCTAAGCCAAGCCTGCATAACATAGAGGAAACGGCTTCCTCATCGATCTTAGCGCCCAAAAGCCGGTCGAGGTTCTTCTCAAACGACCAATCCAGCACCAAGCCGCCATTGACGCCGCAATAGCAGCAATCCCTAGGGAAGGAGACGGTCCCTTCGTACTGCTGATAGTTCGAGACTATGATGTCGAGCAAAGTCGACTTCCCCGACCCCGATTTGCCCTCGATGAGCAGCAGCCCGGAGTCGAGCTCAACGGAAACCCCCTCGAAAAGGGTGCGCCCAGGAAATCTTTTGCCTATGTTTTCTAGCTTCATCCTAGCCTCTCTTTAGATCGTTTAGCTTGGCCGAGATGTCCTTGGGGGCCAGAAGGCGGAAGGCGAGCACGGCAAACACCGCATCGGCGATGAATATCGATAGAAGCTCGACCATAAACGCCTCAAGCGGGAAGCGGAAGAAGAGCAATCCGGGGAAGGAGGCGCTAAGGGAAAGCAAATACGGCAGCCAAACGGCCAAGTAGACGACCAGGCTTCCAGTCAATGCGGCCAAAGACGAGCCCAGGATATCGGCAAACGATTCCTTCAGCAGGCTTTTGCGGGTTTTGCCAGAGGCCAGAAGCAGCAACGTCCGCCGCTTATTCCGCTGATAATAGGCGAAGCAGAGAATGCACATCAAGGCGCCGGAGCCTATGGCGAAGACGAATGAGAAGCATGAATTCGATGCCGGGTAGGATTCGATCCATCTTAGCGGGGTCGACCCCGAAGACGTCATCAGAATGCACGGGTCGTCGGAAAACAAAGCGGAGCCGTTCAGGTCGGCCTTGGAGAGGTTGAGCCCTTGCCAGCCCATGGCCATGATATAGTCGAATGGGAAATCATCCCCATTGAAGGTGAAGGCCGAGTTGGACAGGAACCCAATCTCGGCGGCGATGAAATTCCAATTGAAGGAACGCGAGTCGAGCATTCGGCCATAGGCGGCGGAGTAGAAGCTCCCGTTTCGGCTTTGGTAGACGCCGCAGCAGGAAAGCGAATTCCCATCGAAATCAATTTTCGCTTCGGCAAAAGAGGAGTAGGCCAATCCCTTCGAGTCGAAGTAATTCGATGGCAGCAGGCATTCTGAGCCATCGCTTGGCCAATCGCCGGCGAGGAGGTTCTCCGCCTTAAGCGAATCGATGTCATCGCAATCGCCATCCAAGGCAAACAGCCAGGAGACGGTGGCGTTCCCATCGAAGACGAATTCGGTGGATATCACCGAGCACCCCTGCTCGAACCGAGGCGATTCCGGATCGAGGAGCAAGCCCTCCGACTCGGCGAACATCCTCTGTTGCGAAAGGGAGATCCCCGGCTGCGAGGAAGTGAACAAATCAAGGTATCCGTAGTCGACCAGCCCCGTAGACGAGCCCAGAAACAGGCCAAGGAAGCCAAAAAGGAGGCAGAAGACCGCGGCGATGGAATCGAACCGCCAGTCCAGAACGCTTTTGCCTTTCGCCTGATCGCGCTTACTTTCATCTGCCTTACTGTCCTCGCCTGGACCAACAAAGCGGAGGCAGGATCCAACGAGGACCTCATGCGATGAATCGATGCTGACGCCGCGGTGGCTTGCTGCCACAACGAGGCGAGTTTTCGACAGATCCTTGAGTATGGCGTAGATCTCCTCCGAGGTCTCCTCGTCCAAAAACGCGTCGATCTCGTCGACTAGGTAAATCGGGAAATCCCCGTATATGGCTCTGGCGAGCCCTAGGCGGAGCTTCTCGCCCGATGAGAGGGCCATAACCGGTGTGGACGTCGCATTCACCAGCCCCACCGCCTCCAAGGCGGAGAGGGCTTTCTTCTTGTCCTTATGCCGATACGGGGCCATGACGTTGTCAATCACCGAAAGCTCATTGAAGATGATCGGGGTCTGGGGGACGAGGCAGGCGTATTTCTCCTTGAACCTCCAGTCGGCCGGCTTCCCATCATAGGCAAGCGAGCCGGCGAAGTCGCTGTCGCGCCCCGAGAGGATGTTGAGCAAGGTCGATTTCCCGCATCCGTTGGGGCCCTTCAAAACGAACATCCCGGAATTCGGAAAAGAAAGATGGATATCCGACAGGGCGAATCCCTCGAATTCCTTTTTATTCAAATCCAATACCAGCATAGGCAAATGGTCCTTTCCCGATGCTACATAGAAATGGAGAATCCATTTCGTTGCGATTATTCTAGCATCGGCGGCCAAGAAAAAAACGGATCGGGCGCAAAATCCAATCCGTTTTTCGCTATTTATTACTTATCCGACCAGCGGACGAGGGTGACCTCGGCGGAATCGCCGCGGCGGAGGCCAAGCTTGTAAGCCTTGGTGTACCCGCCTTTGCGGTCCTTCATCCTCGGGCCGATCTCGTTGAACAGCTTCTCGAGAGCGGTCTTGCCGTCCTTCCCGACGACGGTCGGGCGGACGACCTGGGCGGCGAGGCGGCGGGCGTGGAGGTCTCCGCGCTTGGCATAGGTGACTAGCCTATCAGCAAGCGACTTGAGCTCCTTGGTGACCCCGCTGGTGACCTTGACTTCCTCGTTGAGGATGAGGTCGGTCACGACGTTGCGGAGCATCGACTTGTTCTTCGAGGCGGTGTAGCCCGTCTTGAAGCGGACGCCGGCTTTGCCGTGGACGTTCTTTCTTCCTTGTGCAGCCATTTGTTATTCTCCTACGTAATCCTTGAAGTGGAGGCCGATGTTGGCGAGCTTCTCCTTAACTTCCTTAAGCGACTTCTTGCCGAGGTTGCGGACCTTCATCATCTCTTCCTCGCTCTTCTGAGTGAGTTCCATGACGGTGGAGATTCCGGCCCTCTTGAGGCAATTGTTGCTGCGGACGCTCAGATCGAGTTCCTCGATGAGCATCCCCTGGTATTTGTTCTCCTCGGGCTTGGTCTCGTCCTTGGTGATCTTGAAGTCCTTCACCTTCTCCTCGAGGGTGACGAACTGCGAGAAGTGGGCGACGAGCAGCTGGGCGGCCATCGCGACGGCCTCGTGCGGCTTGACCGATCCGTTGGTGGTCACCTCAAGGGTGAGGCAATCGAAGTCGGAATCGTGCAGGACGCGGGTCGGCTCGACGTGGAAGGCGACCTTCTCGATCGGCGAGTAGTTCGAATCGGTGGCGATGACGCCGACGGTGTCGATGCGCCTCTCGTTCTTGTTCTGCTCGGAGGTGACGTAGCCGCGGCCGTTGCCGACGAAGATGGTCATGTGCAGCTCGGCCCCCTCGTTGATCGTGGCGATCTCGAGGTCCGGGTTGATGACTTCCACCATGGCCGGAAGCGGCAGGTCGCCGGCGGTGAGGACCTTGGGTCCCTTGGCGTCGACTTCGATGCGCTTGAGCTCAGTGGTGTTCTCGTCGATCTTGAGGACGAGGTCCTTGAGGTTGAGTATGATCCCGGTAACATCGGGCTTGATGCCCTTAAGAGCGGTGAACTCGTGGGGCGCGCCTTCGATCTGGACGGCGACGACCGAGGCACCGGGGAGGGCGGAGAGGAGCACGCGACGCAGCGCGTTGCCGACCGTGATGCCGAATCCCCTCTCAAGAGGCTTTACGACGAAGCGGGCGAAGGTATCGGTTTCGTCCCCGTCTAAAGAGATGCTGACCGGCTCGAATGGGTTGGGGAGCTTGAGCTCCGGGGTCAAAGAGTCGGTTTGTTTCGCGTTTGCCATTTATTTACCTCCTGATGGTCAATGCGTTTGGTGGAGACTATCCACGAGGGCGCTTGGGCGGGCGGCAGCCGTTGTGCGGGATCGGGGTGGTGTCCTCGATGGTAAGGACCTGCAGTCCGACGGAGGCCAGGGCGCGGACGGCCGATTCGCGGCCGGCACCCGGGCCCTTCACTTCGACGTCGACCTGACGGAGGCCCTGATCGTAGGCGACCTTAGCGGCGGCCTGCGAGGCGAGCTGAGCGGCGAACGGGGTCGATTTCTTGGCTCCCTTGTAGCCGAGCGCGCCGGCCGAGGACCAGGCGATCACGTTCCCCTGCGGGTCGGTGATGGTGACGATGGTGTTGTTGAAGGTGGCGTGGATATGAGCGACGCCCTTGGTGAAGGAGCGCTTTATCTTCTTCTTGCGGGCGGTGGTGGATTTGCCTTTGGCTTTGGTTGAAGCTGCCATTTTTAGTTTCCTCCTTACTTAGTCGCCTGCTTCTTGTTGGCGATGGTCTTCCTCTTTCCCTTGCGGGTCCTGGCGTTGGTGCGGGTGCGCTGGCCACGGACCGGAAGGCCCTTCTTGTGGCGGATGCCGCGGTAGCATCCGATTTCGGTGAGGCGCTTGATGTTGAGCGCGGTCTCGCGGCGGAGGTCGCCCTCGGTGTGGTACTTGGACACCTCGTTGCGGAGGGCGGTCAACTGCTCGTCGGTCAGGTCCTTGGTCCTGATGTCGACGCTGACTCCGGTGGCCGCGCAGATCTTCTCGGCGGTCGAGGGGCCGATGCCGTAGATGTAGGTTAGAGAGACGACGATGCGCTTCTCGTTGGGGATATCAACCCCGACTATACGTGCCATTTTGTTCTAATTCCTTTCTTGCTTAGCCCTGACGCTGCTTATGCTTGGGGTTGGAGCAGATGACCATGACTTTGCCATGGCGCCGAATCACTTTGCACTTGTCGCAGATCGGCTTGACGGACGGTCTTACTTTCATTGTTTTCTCCTTTTAGTTCCGATGGCGGAACGTTATGCGCCCACGTGTTAAATCGTAAGGTGAGAATTGGACCGTGACCCGATCGCCGGGGAGAATGCGGATGTAATTCATCCGGATTTTGCCCGAAACGCAGGCTTGGACCACGGCTCCGTTGGCGAGTTTCACCTTGAAGTTGGTGCCCGGAAGGCACTCAAGTACGGTCGCCTCGACTTCGATGCAGTCTTCTTTGCTCAAACGTCTCTCCTCCTTTCGCTAAAGCTTGGTGAGTATCTCGTAGCCATCGTCGGTGACGGCGATGGTGTTCTCGTAGTGGCTGGTGAGCTTCCCGTCTTTGGCCACCACCGTCCAGCCGTCGTTGAGGACGCGGACGTGGTTGGAACCCTCGAAGATCATCGGCTCGATGCAGATGGTCATGCCCTTCTGCAGCACGGGCCCGGTGCCGGGGGTGCCATAGCAGGGAACGTAGGGGTCCTCATGCATCGATGTGCCGATGCCGTGGCCGGTGTATTCCCTGGCGACCGAGCACCCGTATTTGCGGGCGGTGGCCTCGATCGCGTGCCCGATGTCGCCTAGGTGGACGCCCGGGCGCACGAGCTTGACGGATTCCTCGAAGCATTCCTTCGCGATGTCGATCATCCTCAGCGCCCTGGGGCTGCAGATGCCGACTGCGAAGGTGCGGCAGGCATCGCCGACGTAGCCATCCAAGGTGGCGCACAGGTCGAGGGAGACGATGTCCCCGTCGTGGAGCACCTTCTTGGAGGATGGGATGCCATGCAGTATCACCTCGTTTACCGAGGCGCAGATGGAGGCGGGATAGCCGTAGTACCCGAGCTCGGAGGGGATGGCCCCTTCGCCCCGGATGACCTTCTCGGCGGCGTCATTGAGCTCGAGGGTGGTGACCCCTGGCTTGACCAGCGGCCCCACTTCCTCGAACACTTTGGCGACCACCCTTCCGGCGGCCCGCATCTTCTCTATCTCGCGCGGAGATTTGATTATTATCACTTAAGCTCCTCTAGCTTGGCGGAGATCGCCTGGCTAAGCTCCTCGAGCGGCTTGGTGCCGTCGAAGCTCACGTAGAGGCCCTTCCCCTTGTAGAAGTCGATGAGGGGCTGGGTTTGCTTGTAGTAGTTGTCGAGCCTCGTCTTGAATGACGCGGCGTTGTCGTCCTTGCGCTGGATGAGCTCGGCGCCGCAGCGATCGCAGATGCCATCGACCTTGGGTTTCATGGTATCCACGTGGTAGCTGGCCCCGCACTTGGGGCAGACGCGGCGTCCGGAGATGCGGCGGATCAGCTCCTGCTCAGGGACCTCGAGGTCGATGACGCAGGTGACCGGCCTACCGATCTCCTCGCCCATCTTCTGCAGGGCTTCGGCCTGCGGGATGGTGCGCGGGAAGCCATCTAGGAGATAGCCTTCCTTGCAATCATCCTGGGAGAGGCGTTCCTTGACCAGCGCGCAGGTGACGTCGTCGGGGACTAGGTCGCCCCGGGCGATGATGGCCTGGGCCTGCAGCCCAAGCGGCGTCTTCTTGGCGATGGCCTCGCGGAACATATCCCCGGTGGAGATATGCGGGAGGCGGAACTCGTCTTCTAGGCGGGTGGCCTGGGTGCCTTTGCCGGCTCCCGGGGGACCCATTAGGATGATGTTTAGCATATTAGGCATTTCCTCCTGAAACTTCCTCGAACGATTTGCCGGCGAGCAAGCCGTCGATCTGGTTGTTGAGCTCGATGCAGACGCCGACGATGATGATCATCCCGGTGCCGCCGATGGCGAGGCTCGAGTCGTTCCCGAACACTCCGGATAGGACCAGGATGAGCGGGAGGGCGCTGATGGCCGCTAGGGAGATGGCGCCGATGCAGGTTACCCTGTTAAGCACCTTCCCGACGTAGCGGGCGGTCTCCTTGCCCGGGCGGATGCCGGGGATGAAGGAGCCGTTGCGCTGGAAGTTCTCGCTTAGCTGCTCCGGATCGATCTGCATCTGGGCGTAGAAGAAGGCGAAGACGACGATGAGGAAGATGTATATCAGCAATCCCCAGGGCATCCCCCACGTCTCCCCGTTGAACCAGGGCATCGGGTACATCTCCGAATAGTTGAAGATGGTGAGCCAGCTGGCTTGGCTAGCGTCGGATGAGATGAAGCTCGCGATGACCGAAGGGGCCATCATGATGGAAGAGGCGAATATTACTGGTATGACGCCTGCGCTGTTGACCTTGATAGGCAAATAGGAGGCGCGGGACATCGAGGCGTTCAGGCCCGACTTGCCGGCGTGCTGCACCGGTATCTTGCGGCGACTCATCTCGAAGAAGACGACGCCGGCCACGATCAGGACGAAGGCCAGGATGTATAAGGCGAATTGGAACGCGCCCGTGATGAGGGCGGTCGAGCCGTGGTCGAGGTTGCTGCTGACCCATTTGGTCCACGCGGTGGATATCTGGATAGGCAGCGAGCGGACGCAGCCGGCGAAGATGATGACGGAGATGCCGTTCCCGAGCCCCTTCTCGGTTATCTGGTCGCCCAGCCACATTGTGAGCATCGCCCCGGCCAGAAGCACGGTGACGATGTAGGCGTAGGTCCAGAAGGAATCCTCCAGCGTCAATGAGATGTAGGAGTTGTTCTGCATCGTCATGATGATCCCGTAGGCCTGCACCGCCCCGAGAAGGAGGGTGAGGTAGCGGGTCGCCATCTCGATCTTCTTCCTGCCGTATTGGCCTTGCTTGGACAGCTCGGTCAGGGCCGGAAGAACATCCTTTGAGAGCAACTGGATGATGATTTGGGCGGTAATGTAGGGGGAGACGCCTAAGGCGAACACGGAGAAGTTCGATAAGGCACCGCCTCCGAGCAGATCCATCATGGCGATGGCGTTGCCGGAATTCATGGCATCGTTTAGTTCATCGCCGACGGATATGCCCGGAACAGTTATAGCCGCCCCGATTCTGATGACGAACAATATCATGACCGTGAAGAATATGCGGCCGACGATATCTTTGTTTTTGAAGATCGAGACGAACTTTTTCATTATTCGATGACCTTAGCCTCTCCGCCCTTCTCCTCGATGGCCTTCTTGGCCGAGGCGGAGAACGCCTTGGCTTCGACGACTAGCTTCTTGGAAAGGCTGCCTTTCCCGAGGATTTTAACACCATCGAACTCTTTCTTGATGATGTTCTTTTCGCGGAGTGCGGCGGCGTTGACGGTCGAGCCGTCCTTGAAGGCATTGAGCTTGTCGAGGTTGACCGCCACGTAGACGATGCGGCGGTTCTTGTGCGACTTGCGGAAGCCGAACTTCGGAAGACGGCGGGCGATCGGGGTCTGGCCACCTTCGTAGCCGTTCTTCTTGGTGTGGGAGTGGGCTCCCTGACCTTTGGTCCCCTTGCCGGCAGTCTTGCCGTTGCCGGTGCCGCGGCCCCTGCCCTTGCGGAAGGAGTCGGTCCTAGCTCCGGCGGCGTTTTGCAAACTCGATAGGGATGACATTTTCACTTATCTCCTTTCGGCGCTTTGTCGTCGTGGCCTTTGGCGATCTTGCGGGCGCGAAGCTCCTCTTCGGTCTTCAGGCCCCTGAGCACCATGACCTTCTCGTAGCGCTTCAGGCTCTTCAGCCCGGCGTCGGTGGCCCTGATGACGTTGATCGGGGCGCGCGAGCCGTAGACTTTGGAGACTAGGTTCTTGACTCCGGCGAGCTCAACGATGGCGCGGACCGGTCCGCCGGCGACGACGCCGGTGCCCGGGCGGGCGGGCTTCAGGACGACCTTGGTCGACCCGTAGACGCCTTCGACATCATGGGCGATGGTCCCATTGGCGTTGATCTCGATGGTGGTCATCTGCTTCCTGGACTTGGCGAGGGCCTTCTTGATGGCATCGGGGACCTCTGAGGATTTGCAGAGGGCGAAGCCGTACTTGCCCTTGCCATCGCCGACGACGGCGAGGGCCGAGAAGCGGACGTGCTTGCCGCCTTGGACGGTCTTGGAGACGCGGTTGATCTTGACCACCCTCTCGGAGTAGTCATCGACGTTGCGGCGATATCCGCCGCGGCCGCCGCGCCTTTCCTGCGGGCGTCCCTTGCGGTTCCCGTATTTCCTATCCCCGGGGCGGGCAGCGCTGGCCGAGCCATGGGGCTCATATCCAGAGGTGGCGTCGGAGGAGGTTTCTTCGTTCTCCGCGGTTTCCGCGGCGATGTTCTTTTCTTCTTCCATTTTCTGTCTCCTTAGAACTTGAGCCCGTTCTCCCTAGCCGCTTCGGCGAGGGCGGCCACGCGGCCGTGGTAGATGTAGCCGCCGCGGTCGAACACGACTTCCTCAATGCCTTTGGCGAGGGCTTTCTTGGCGAGGTCTTCACCGACTTTGGCAGCCGCTTCGCAGTTGCCGCCGTTGGCGAGCTTCAGCTGGGTGGACGAGGACGAGGCTAGGGTGATTCCCTTCTCGTCGTCTATTATCTGCGCTTCGATGTGCTTGTTGGAGCGGAATACGCATAGACGTGGCTTGGATGAAGTGCCGTGGACCTTCTCGCGCACACGGAGGTGGCGACGGACGCGGACGCTGTTTCTGCTTTCTTTTGCGATCATGACTTACACGCTCCTTTACTTCTTGCCGCCGGCGGAGGCGCGCTTGCCTTCCTTGCGGATTATGACCTCACCCTTGTACTTGATGCCCTTTCCGCCATACGGCTCAGGACGCTTGGTGTCATGGATGAGGGCGGCGGTCTGGCCGACCTTCTGCTTGTCGATGCCCTCGACGACGATGTGGGTCTCGTCCGGGGTGGTCACCTTGACGCCCTCGAGGGGGTGCAGGACGACTTCGTGGGAGAACCCGACGTTGAGGACCAGGTCGGTGCCGCGCATGGCGCAGCGGTAGCCGATGCCGGAGATCTCGAGCTCCTTCTTGAAGCCCTCGGAGACGCCGACGACGGCATTGTGCAGGTTTGCCCTGGTGGTTCCGTGCATCTCGAGGTCTTTCTGTTCCTCTCCAGCGCGGTGGCAGAGCAACTCGCCGTCTTTGACCTCGACGCTGACGTTGGCCGGGACGGCAACGCTTAATTCGCCTTTGGCTCCTTTGACGACGACTTCCCCGTCTTTGACTTCGACGGAGACGCCAGAAGGAAGGACTACGGGTTTGAATCCGATACGTGACATTTTCTTTCCTCCTTGATTACCAGATGTAGCAGAGGACTTCCCCGCCGACGTGGGCCTTGCGGGCCTCCTTGTCGGTGAGCAGTCCGTTGGGGGTGGATACGATGGCGATTCCAAGGCCCTTGAGGACGCTTGGGATCTTGTCGGCCTCGGCGTAGACGCGGAGGCCAGGCTTGGAGATGCGCTTCAGCCCAGTGATGACGCGCTCCCCGGTGGAGGAGTACTTGAGGGCGATGGTGAGCGTCTTCTTGCCGGAATTGTCCTCGACTTGGAACGACTCGATGAAGCCTTCCTTCTTGAGGATCTCGGCGATCCCTTCCTTCATTTTGGAAGAGGGGAGGGAGACCGCCTCGTAGCGCAACTTGTTCGCGTTGCGGATGCGAGTGAGCATATCAGCGATTGGATCTGCGTTCATTTTCTCTCTCCTTTCCTTTACCAGCTGGCCTTCTTCATGCCCGGGATCTCGCCCTTGTAGGCGAGCTCGCGGAGGCAGATGCGGCATAGCCCGAAGCGGCGGATGACGCCGTGGGGACGGCCGCAGCGCTTGCAACGGGTGTAGGCGCGGGTAGAGAACTTCGGGGTCCGCTGCTCTTTTATGATCAAGCTTTTCTTAGCCATTGTTGAAGCTCCTTATTTCCTGAAGGGCATGCCGAGCTTCTCGAGCAGGGATGCCGCCTCCTTGTCGGTGCGGGCGGTGGTGACGATGACGACGTCCATGCCGCGGACCTTGGCGATCTTATCGTAGTCGATCTCCGGGAAGATCAGCTGCTCCTTGACGCCGAGGGTGTAGTTTCCGTGCCCGTCGAAGGCGTTCCGGCTCACGCCGCGGAAGTCGCGGACGCGGGGGAGGGCGATCGAGACGAGCTTGTCGAGGAACTCGTACATCCTGACGCCGCGGAGGGTGACCTTGCACCCGATGGCCTGGCCCTCGCGGACCTTGAAGGTCGCGATGGACTTCTTGGCCTTGGTGACGACCGGCTTCTGGCCGGAGATGATGGTGAGGTCGTTGACCGCGTCATCGAGGGCCTTGGCGTTGGCGGTTGCGTCGCCGACGCCGATGTTGATGACGATCTTCTCAAGGCGCGGGGCCTGCATGATGGTCGTGTAGCCGAACTCCTTGACCAAGGCGGGGACGATCTCGTCCTTGTACTTGGCCTGGAGGCGGTTGACGTACTTGCCTTCGGAGGCAGCTTCGGGGGCCGCCTTGACGGCTTTCTTCTTAGTTTCTGCCATTTTGGCTTCCTCCTTACTTGTCTAGCGATTCGCCGGACTTGGCCAGGCGAACCTTCTTGCCGTTGACCACGCCCATGTGGACGCGGGTCGGCTTCTTGGTCTTCGGATCGATGAGGGCGACGTTGGACGCATCGAAGGGCACATAGACCTCGACGACCGATCCCTCGGGGACGGCCTGAGTCGGCTTCTTGTGCTTCTTGTGGACGTTGACTCCCTCAACGACGACTTTGTTCAGCTTCGGGTAGACCCTCTGAACGGTCCCCTCCTTGCCTTTGTCGGCGCCGGAGATGACGATGACTTTATCACCTTTTTTGATGTTCATATCCCTTCTCCTTATAGCACCTCGATGGCGAGCGAGATGATCTTCATGTATCCGCGGTCGCGGAGCTCACGGGCGACAGGCCCGAAGACGCGGGTCCCGATGGGGTTGCCGTCGTTGTCGATCAAGACGATGGCGTTGTCGTCGAAGGCGATGGTCGAGCCGTCCTTGCGCTGCACGGGGTGCTTGACGCGGACGATGACGCCCTTGACGACGTCGCTCTTCTTGACCTTCCCGTTGGGGATGGCATCCTTGACGGCGCACAGGACGACGTCGCCGATGGAAGAGGTCTTGCGGTGGGATCCGCCATAGAGGCGGAAGACCCTGACGGAGCGGGCGCCGGAGTTGTCGGCGACCACAAGGTTGGTTTCGTTGTGGATCATTATTCGCCCTCCTTGGCTTCCGCTTCAGGGGCGACCTCGGCGGCCGAACCCTCGCTGGCCTCCAGCGCTTCCTCCGCCTCAGCGGCGGTCTGGGCCAGAGTGGCGTGCTTGTCGACGCTGACGAGGCGGTACCTCTTCAGCTTGGAAAGCGGGCGGCAGGCCATGATGGTGACGGTGTCGCCGACGGCGGCCTCGTTCTTCTCATCATGGGCGTAGTACTTCTTAGAGTAGCCAACGCGCTTCTGATAGATGGGGTCATTGCGCTCGGTGGAGACGGTGACGACGATCGTCTTGCTCATCTTCACGGATGTGACGACGCCCTGGACAGTGGTCCGATGATTTCTTTCCATATCCTGTTCTCCTTCTCTACTTGGCGATGCCAAGCGCCTTCTGACGCTTGACGGTCTCGGCTTTGGCGAGGTCCTTCCTGACTAGGCGGACCTGCTCGCCATGCTCTAGTTGCCCCACCGCCTTCTTGCGGCGAAGCTCGAAGAGCTCTTCCTTGAGCTCGTATATCTTCTTGTCGAGCTCTTCCGAGGTAAGTTCGCGGAATTCTTTGGCTTCCATTACTTGGCCTCCTTGGTCTCGGCTGCATCCGGGGTGGCAGCGGCATCGTTTCCGGTGTCAGCCACGGTCTCGACCTTGATCTGGTCCTCGGCCTCGATGGCCTCTAGCGAGGACTCGTGGGTCTCTTCCATCTTGAGGAGCTCCTCATTGGAGAGGGCCTTGGTGCGCTTGACGACTTTGGTCTTGACCGGGAGTTTGTATCCGGCAAGCTGAAGGGCGCGCCGCGCTTTGGCGGGGTCGATTCCGCCGATCTCGAACATGACCATTCCCTTCTTGACGACGGCGACCCAGCCTTCGGGGGAGCCTTTGCCGGAACCCATTCGGACTTCGGCGGGCTTCTTGGTCTTGGCTAGATGCGGGAAGATCCTGATCCAGACCTTGCCAGCGCGGTCGGTGTAGCGTGCGAGCACGATACGGGCGGCCTCGATCTGGTGGTCGGTGATGTAGTTGCCCTCTAGGGCGGCTAGTCCGTACTCTCCGAATTCGACGGAGGTTCCGGCCTTGGCGCGGCCCTCGTACTTAAGCCCGTGGGGGCGACGGTATTTAACGCGCTTTGGTTGCAGCATTGTTCATGCCTCCTTTGGGGGCCGGGCGACGGCGATCGCCGTGGCTAGGACGGGAATCGCGCGGGGCGGGCTCGTTGACTTCTTCGGTGCCGATCTTCGATAGGGAGCGGCAGATCCACACCTTGACGCCGATGCGGCCGTAGGTGGTGGCGGCGTCGACGTGGGCGAAGTCGATGTCGGCGCGGATGGTGTGCAGGGGGACGACGCCCTCCTTGTAGCCTTCGCGCCTGGCGATCTCAGCGCCTCCAAGACGGCCGGAGCACTGGATCTTGCATCCCTTGGCGCCGGCTTTCCTCATGCGCTGGATGGCCTTCTTCATGGTGGAGCGGAAGGCGGCGCGGTTCTCTAGCTCGCCGGAGACCCACTTCGCGATGAGGGTGGCATCTAGGTCGGGGTTAAGGACCTCGACGACGTTGAGCGAGAGCTTGTCCTTCTCGGTGTCGACGTTGAGGAGCTTGGTCAGCTCGCCGCGGAGGCGGGCGACGTTGGTGCCGTCTTGCCCTAGCACCTCGCCCGGGCGGGCAACATAGACCTTGACGGTGATGTTGTGGCCCTTATCGGTCTTGACGCGGCCGATGACGATGTGGGAGAGGGCGGCGGTCTTCAGTTCCTCGTCGAGGTAGCGGCGGATCTTGATGTCCTCGATGAGGAAGGAGGAGAAATCAGCCTTGGAAGCGAACCATTTGGAATTCCAGTCGCGGTTGACGCCGATGCGCATTCCGACTGCATTGACTTTGTGTCCCATGTTCCTTACTTCCTTTCGGCAACGACCACGGTTAGGTTGGCGTTGCGCTTGATGATGGGCGAGGCAGAGCCTTTGGCCCGGGGGATGAACCGCTTGATCTTTAGGCCATCCGAGACCTGGATCTCGGCGACGTAGAGCAAGCTGGCCTCCATCCCGAAGTTGTTGGTCGCGTTGGCGGCGGCGCTCTTAATGGCCTTGGCCACCGGGGTCGCGGCGACGCGGTTGGTGCGGGCTAGGATGCCGAGGGCATCGGAGACCGACTTGCCCCTGACGAGGTCGACGACGAGCCTGACCTTGCGCGGGGTGATGCGGATGTCGCGGACGAAGCAGCGGGCGCTGGTCGGTTTGGCTTTCTCCTCAACCGGCTTGGCTTTTGCGGCCTCTTTGGCGGCTTTCTTGGCAACCTTGGCCTCAGCCTTGGCGGCCTTGGCGGCGGCTTTGGCTTCCTTCTTGGTGGCCGGGGCGGCGGGGGTGGCGACCTCTTTGGCCTTCACCTCTTCCTTGACCTCGGGCTTGCTGGCCTTGGTGGTCTTCTTGGCAGCGGTCTTGGTGGACTTGGCTGCGGTCTTGGTCGCGGTTTTCTTCGCGGGGGCCTTCTTCACGGTCTTAGTTTCTTCGTTAGCCATGTTCTAGGACTCCTTATTTCTTAGCGGCCTGGTCGCCGGCGTTGTTGCCATGGTGGCCCGGGAAGGTCCGGGTCGGGGCGAACTCGCCTAGCTTGTGGCCGACCATATCCTCGGTCACGTACACGGTGATGTGCTCGTGGCCGTTGTAGACGGCGAAGGTCTGCTCGACGAAGGCGGGATAGATTGTCGAGCGGCGAGACCAAGTCTTGATGATCTCTTTCTTCCCGGAGGCGCGGAGAGCTTCGACCTTCTTGAGAAGGTACTCATCCACGAACGGGGCTTTCTTAAGCGAACGAGACATGTTCTATCTCCTCCTTACTTCTTATCCGACTTGCGCCTGATGATAAGGCGGGTCGAGTTCTTCTTGACGTGGCGGGTCTTGACGCCTTGGGTGCGCTTGCCCCACGGGGAGCGCGGCGCATCGCGTCCGACGGGGCACTTGCCCTCGCCGCCGCCGTGCGGGTGGTCGTTCGGGTTCATGGCCGAGCCGCGGACGGTCGGGCGAACGCCCTTCCAGCGGGACTTACCGGCTTTGCCCATGTTGATTAGGTTGAAGTCCTCGTTGCCGACGACGCCGATGGTGGCGCGGCAGTTCTTGAGGAGCTTCCTCATCTCGGTCGAGGCGAGGCGGACGATGACGTAGTTGCCATCGAGGCCGAGCACCTGAGCGGAGGTGCCGGCGGCGCGGCACATCTGAGCGCCTTTTCCCGGCTGCAGCTCGAGGTTATGGACGAAGGTACCTTCGGGGATGTTCTGCAATTCGCAGCAGTTGCCGACCTTGATGTCGGTGGCGGTCCCGGAGACGACCTGGTCGCCGACCTTCAGGCCCTTCGGCTCGATGATGTAGCTCTTGACTCCATCAGCGTAGCAGATGAGCGCGATGTTGGCGTTGCGGTTGGGATCGTACTCGATCGCCTTCACGGTCGCGGGTATGTCGTCCTTGCGGCGGCGGAAGTCGATGATGCGGTAACGGTTCTTGTTCCCACCGCCGATGTGGCGGCAGGTGATCTTGCCCTGATTGTTGCGCCCGCCGGTGTGCTTCTTGGGGGCGAGCAACGATTTTTCAGGAGCAGATTTGGTGATGTCCTCGAAGGTCGAGTTCGTCATGGAACGACGGCTCTTGGTATAAGGACGATAGGTTCTGATAGCCATTTCTTTTCTCCTATATTGGACTCTTCCCTATATATCTTTATTTATATAGGTGGTGGTTTCCTACTCCTTGAACAGGTCGATGGCTTCCCCTTCGGCGATGGTAACAACGGCTTTCTTGTAGCCGGAGATGGTGCCTTTGTAGCGGGAGCCGCGGGTGGTGGTCTTAGCCCTCTGGTTGATGACCTTGACGTCGGTGACCTTGACCTTGAAGATGCGCTGGAAGGCATCCTTGATCTCGATCTTGTTGGCATCGTCGGCGACCTTGACGGTGACCTTGTTGGCATTCTGCATCAAGGCCATGGTCTTCTCGGTGATGTGGGGGGCGTCGATGACTTCGTAGTCGTGATGGGTCGGGGCGGCGAACTTGTTCGCTTCCGGCTTCTCGGCTTTGATCTTTTCGTCTGCCATATTACTTCAGTGCCTCCTCGATTTTCTTGATGTCGTCTTTGGAAACGACGAGGTTGTCGCAGTTCAAGACGTCATAGACGGAGATATTCCAGGTCTCGGCCAGCTCGACCGAGCCGATGTTGCGGGCGGAGAGGACGAGGTTGTCGTTGCCTTCCCCGACGACCACTAGGGTCTTGCCCTCGGCCTTGATGGCCTTAAGGGCGGTGACGAAGTCCTTGGTGGAAGCCTTGTCGAGAGCTAGCGAGTCGACGACGATCAGGCCGTGCCCCACTTTCTCGGATAGCACGCCGCGGAGGGCGAGGCTATGGGCTTTCTTGTTCTGGGATAGCTTGTAGTTCTGCATCCCATCGGGTCCGAAGACGGTTCCGCCTCCGACCCAGATCGGCGACTTGCAGTCACCGGCGCGAGCGCGGCCGGTGCCCTTCTGGCGCCAGGGCTTCTTGTTGGTGCCATGGACCTCATGGCGCTTCTTGGTCTTCGCGGTGGCTTGGCGAAGGTTGGCCTGGTAGACGGTGACGGCGTCCTTGATGACCTGAGGGTTGCTCTTGACGGCGAACACCGAGGCGGAGACTTCGATCTCGCCGGCATCCTCGCCTTTGAGATTGACCACCTTCAAGCTGAGTTTCTTTTCAGCCATGGTTTATTCTCCTTTCTTCTCGAGGCTAACCAGCGGCTTGACCTCGGGGGTTTTGAACTGCTTCCGGATGGGCGAGCGGAGCATGACGATCGCCTTCTTCGGTCCGGGGAGGCCGCCCTTGACTAGGATGTAGCCCTTCTCCGGGTTGGACTCGATGATGGTGCAGTTCTGAACGGTGCACTGCTCGGGTCCCCAATGTCCAGACATCTTCTTGCCCGGGATGACGCGGTTGTTGTCCCGGCCGTTGTTGGCGAGGGAGCCGATCTGGCGGTGATAGCCGGAGCCGTGTCCCTTCGGGCCGATGTGGTGGTGGTACTTCTTGATGGTGCCGGAGTATCCGTGGCCCTTGTTGTGGCCGATGACATCGCAGACCTCGCCGGTCTTGAAGATATCGCAGGTGATGGTCTCCCCAACGTTCTTGGAGTAGATCTCGTCGCCCTTTAGCTCGTATAGGTGCTCCTTGGTGGCGACGCCGGCCTTCTTGTAGATGCCCTTCTCGGCCTTGTTGAGGCGGCGCTCGGCCTTGTCCTCATAGCCGACCTGGATGGCTTCGTATCCGTCCTTCTCGATGGTCTTCTTGGCGACCACGACGTTTGGAAGGACTTCCACGACGGTGACCGGGTACATGGTCCCGTCGGCGGCGAAGACCTCGGTCATGCCCATTTTCCTTCCGATTATGGATTTCATTGATCAGGTCCTCCTTATAACTTAATGTCAATCTCGACGCCGCTGGGGAGATCGAGGTTCCTTAGCGCATCGATGGTCCCTTTCTGCGGGTGGGTGATGTAGATCAGCCTCTTGTGGGTGCGGATCTCGAACTGCTCACGCGAATCCTTGTATCTGAAGGTAGCGCGCAAGACGGTGAAGACCTGCTTCTCGGTCGGCAAGGGGATTGGGCCCTTAACGCCGGCTCCGGTTTTCTCGGCAACGTTCAGGATCTTCTCAACGCAGAGGTCGAGGAGCTTGTGATCGTAGGCGAGTAAGCGAACACGGATCGCTTTTTCTTTTGCCATGAATGTTCCTCCTATGACTTTTTCAGGCTTCTGAGCGTTTGCTCTAGGCGAATTCCCCGACCACCCAATCATGACAACGCCTGTAGGTGTGTCGGCAACCTCGTCCTTCGTCGCAAGCGCCAGCGTGTTCAAGAATACGCGCGAGGGCACGAGAGGTCAACACGAAAATCAAAAATTATTTCCATCAAATCTGAATTTTTGACAAATGCGACCCGAATTGGCAAAAAATGGCCCGATGGTATCGAGCCATTTTCTTTTTCTTGTGCTTGGTGCACAAATTATTTATTTTTTATTGTCCAAATTTTCTTTTTCTGCCGCTTGATTCGACGAAGACTTCCTTTGCTTTTCCTCAGCCTCGAGCAGGCTAGGGCGGCAGCCACAGTAAAGCTGGTTGTAAAGGCCGTAGTGGATCCGCATATCGCGGCCGATGTCGATGCCCTTGTTGTGTTTGAAATCAGAGTATAGGTATTTGACCTTGGGGTGTTTGGCGGAAAGTTCTCGCCCTATTGCATTCAGGGCCTCAGAGCTTTTTTGGCGCGATATCGTCATTACGGTCGTGAAATAGTCGAAGTCGTTGTCCTCGGCGTACTGATAGGCCCTTTCCATGCGGTAACGGTAGCACTCCAGGCACCGGGCGCTGCCTTCCTTCATCCCTTCGTAGGGTTTCATGTGCTCTTGGTATGGCTCAGGCTCATACGGCGGGATCACCAGAGAAACGTCGTATCCGTAGTCGCGCTTGACGTAGCCAAGGAGCTTTATTAGCTCCTCGAGCCGCCGCTTATACTCCTGCTCGGGGTAGATGTTCGGGTTGACGTAGTAGATCGTCACATCGAAATGGGGGCACAGGAAAAGCAAAGGGAAGCAGGAGCACGGCCCGCAGCAGGCATGAAGCAAAAGGCGCTTCCTCTCCCCACTGAGGTTTTCGATCTCCTGGACCGAATAATCGTAGAAACGGCTCTTCTTGAGGTTCATTCTCCCTTTTCTTTCTGATAATCGTAATTCCCGTATATGAACATCGAGTCGCCAAAGGAGAAGAAACGATACTTCTGCCTAACCGCCTCGGCATAGCATTCCAAGGTGAACTTGCGCCCCATGAAGGCCGAAACGAGCATCACCAAAGTCGATTTCGGCAGATGAAAGTTGGTTATCAGGCAATCGACGGCTTTGTATTCGTATCCCGGCGAGATGAATATCGAGGTGTTTTCCTTGGTGGCTTTGAAGGTCCCGTATTTGCCGTATATGGTCTCGAGAGTCCTGACGGAAGTCGTGCCGACGGCGATGATGCGCCGATGCTCGGCTTTGGCTTTGTTCAGGCGCTCGGCGGCCTCCTCGCTCATCTCGCATAGCTCGGTGTGCATATGATGGTCTTTGGTGTCCTTGACCTTCACCGGCCTAAAGGTTCCTAGACCGATGTTCAAGGTGATGTCGACCACTTCTACTCCCATCTTCTGAATCTTTTCGAAAAGCTCAGGAGTGAAGTGAAATCCGGCGGTCGGGGCCGCGGCCGATCCCGGGATTTTGGCGTAGACCGTCTGGTAATCGTCGTTGTCGTCTATCTGTTTCTTTATGTAAGGCGGCAGCGGCATCTTGCCAAGCCTCTCGAGCACTTCGAGGAATATCCCGTGATAATGGAACTGCATGTGGCGGATTCCCTCGTCGAGAACCTTAACGCAGGTGCAGGTCAACGATCCATCACCGAAGGTTATATTGGTGCCCTCGCGAACCGAATGAGCGTTTCCAACTAGACATTCCCAAGTGTCAACCAAAGGCAGCTGTTTCAATAGAAGCACCTCGCAATGCCCGCCGGTCTCGACCTTGGTTCCGATGAGCCTCGCGGGAATCACCTTGGTGTTGTTCCGTACCAAGACGTCGCCGGGACGAAGGTAATCGACAATGTCCTTGAACAGACGGTGCTCATAGGTCTTGTGCTCGCGGTCGATGACCATGAGGCGCGACATGTCGCGCTGCTTCATCGGCGACTGGGCGATGAGCTCTTCCGGAAGGTCAAAATCAAACAGTTCAATATCCATCTAGAAACCTCTCTTAGAACCGAATTTTGCGTAAACTTCCTCTTTGAATTCCGTAAAACGGTCCTCTTTTATCGCAATTCTCGCTTGCTCGCAAAGCTTTATGAGGAAGCGGATATTGTGGATCGAATTCAGCGTCTTGCCAAAATCCTCGCCCACCCTGTGCAGATGGTGGAGATAGGCTTTCGTGTAATGGGTGCAGGTATAGCAATCGCACTCGTCGTCAAGCGGCGTGAAGTCCTCTTTGTACTGGGCCCTCTGTATATTCACGCGCCCATGGCTGGTGAGCAGCGCCCCATGCCTCGCCAGGCGGGTTGGGAGGACGCAATCAAACATATCAACGCCTTCGGTAATCCCTTCTAGAATATAGTCAATGGAACCAACGCCCATAAGGTATCTTGGCTTATCTTGGGGAAGGTATTTGATGGCATCCTTTATCATCTTGAAGCAGACTTCCTTGGGCTCGCCAATCGAGGTGCCGCCAATCGAATATCCGTCGAACGGCATGGCCGCGAGTTCCTTCGCCGCATACTCCCTGAGGTCTTGGAACTCCCCGCCTTGAACGATGCCGAACAGGGCCTGATCCTCCCTTTTATGGGCTTCAAGGCCGCGCTTGGCCCAGCGAAGCGTCCGCTCGGTCGAGCGCTTTACATACTGGTAGGTCGATGGGTAGGGGATACACTCGTCGAAGCTCATGATGATGTCAGCCCCGAGGGCTTCCTCGATCCGTATCGCCTCCTCCGGGGAGAAGAATTCCTTTCCCCCATCGAGCTCGTTGTGGAAGGTTGCCCCTTCCTCGGTTATCTTCCGCCTTGAGGACAGCGAGAAAACCTGGAAGCCCCCCGAATCGGTGAGTATCGGCCCATCGTAGTTCATGAAAGCATGGAGGCCGCCGGCTTTCCTAACTATCTCCTCGCCTGGGCGAAGGTGCAGATGGTAGGTGTTGGCCAAGATGACGCCCGATCCGCAGGCTTTGACTTGCTCTGGGGAGAGGCATTTGACGGTGGCGTTGGTTCCAACCGGCATGAACATCGGGACTTCCACGTCCCCATGGCGGGTATGCAGTATCCCGTATCTGGCGCCGGTCTTGGCATCTATGTGCTTAATTTCTAGGTAGAACTGCTTATCCATTGCCCGGTTATTCTACTTTTTAGGGCTCAGCACTTAAAGGGGTAATGGCGGCTGGGGGCTATGGCTCCGAATAAAGTCCTGTTCTTCCTTGCAAGGAAGAATATCAGGTAGCCGACCGCCATGGCGATGGCCTCCCCCGCCGCCACCATGCCGGCCTGATACCAATATTCCGACCAAGGTATCTCCAGCAGCCAGCAAAGCTCGGCCCCGACCACGAATGCGTTTACCGCGATTGGGTAAAGCGCCGCGACGAATAGGTGTTTCGACGCATAGGCTATCAGGATGCAGCTTGCCAGCGTCGCCCCGGTGCCGACTAGGATATCGGGCCAGCCAAGGGTGCTCATGAGGTTTGCCAAGAAGCATCCCAAGGTAACGCCGACTATGAAATCAGGTCGGAAGAAGCAAAGAAGATTCAAAAGTTCGGCAATTCTTATCTGCAGCGTGCCGTAACTTAGGAAGGGAAGGAGCAGGCAGAGCAAAAAATAAATCGCCGCAACGATACCGTTCTGGGCGATTTTTCGGATCAATTTATCTGACACTTCAAGTGCCTCCTGATTTTTTAACGCTGGGTGCCGAGGACTAACAGCGTGGCTCAATTCTTGGCTTTGCGGCGAATAAAATCAATAAAAACTCATCCAGGAGTCGGGGACCGCGGTCCCTTCGACGCTGGCTTTTATTATTCCAGCGATCATCGGGGCGATGGAAAGGACGGTAACCCCAGGGATCGGCTTGTGCTCGATCGAGTTGGTTACTATCATGTCAACGATGTCCGATTTCTTGAGCAGCTCCTCCGAACCGGGGGAGAAGACGGCATGGGTGCCCGCAACGCGGACATCGATTGCCCCGCGGGCCTTGATGGCCGTAGAGCAGGCATAGACGGTGCCGGCGGTATCGATTATGTCATCGACTATCAGGCAATGCTTTCCTTTGACCTCGCCGACGATGTTCATGACCTCGGCCACATTGGGGGCCGGGCGCCTTTTGTCGATGATGGCGAGCTCGGAGTTCGGGAGTTCGGATGCTAAGTCGCGAGCCCTATGGATCGATCCGTGGTCAGGGGAAACGACCACGACGTCTTCGGTATTTATCCCAAGGCGCTTGAATTCATTGCGGAAGTATTCTCCAAAAAGCGGTATCGAAGACAGATCGTCCACCGGGCAGGAGAAGAAGCCTTGGGTCTGCGGGGTGTGCAGATCCATGGTTATGATCCGGTTAACGCCGACGGTGTCGAGCAGGTCGGCCACCAGTTTGGCGGTGATTGGCTCGCCGGGCCTAGCAACCCGGTCCTGGCGGCAGAAGCCATAATATGGGATCACAAGGTTGATTTCCTTGGCCTTGGCGTTCCTGATGCCATCGATGAACACCAGCAGCTCCATGAGCCTTTCGGCGGCCGGGGTCGCGGTGGATTGGATGATATATACCGTCTTCTCTCGAACCGAGTCCGGAGAGCGGGCCATTACCTCGCCGTCGGAGAAGTGGGTTATTTCCGAACGGCCTTCCTCAATCCCCAAAAGTCGGCACACTTCTTCCGAAAGCGCCTTGTTGGCAGTTAGGGAGAATACTTTTACTGAATCTAGCATTACCAGTTTTTGACGGTGGTTAGGACGACCGCCTTATTGACTTCCTCCTCTTTCAGCATGGGGAGGCCTGCGGTTTCAAAGCCTTTCTTCTTGAGCAGCTCATGTCCTTCTTCGCCCAAGAACCAGGTGCGAAGCTTGCCCTTCTCTAGGTGGTTCTTGTCGGTAAGAGGCTCCCATTTGGTCGGCAGGTAGAACATCTGGCTGCCACGCAGCATGAAGTTCTGCGGTTCCCAATCGAGGGCGACCTTCGAATAGCGGCAAAAGCGATATAGATCAAACAAAGAGGTGAAGTAGGAATCGGTGAGTTCGTTTTTGGAAAGAACCTCAAGGCAATTGCGCTCTGGGAAATAATCGAAGGCGATTACCTTGGCATCGTCGTCGTGATAGCACATCTTGGCCATGTTGATGCCGGCGTGCTTCAGCTGCTTATAATCGTCGAGAGCCTTCTGATAGTCCGTATTGTAGGTGCGAACGCAATAGGTCCGGCCTGCCCAAGTGCAGATGAATGTGGTATGGTCTTCGTGAACGGCCTTCACGCTCTCTACCACGAATTTTCTGTTCTTCAGCTGTATTATGTCGCCTTTGTCCATAAAAGCTCCTAACGCTTGCGGCTAAATTATAGACAAAGTTTATATCAATATAAACTGCGTTTAATTTTATGCTAGGGTTATTTTCGATTTTTTTAAACATATTTGCCTGCATTGCAAGCCCAAAGAAAGAGGTGAATTATCGCCCTGCCGCGTTTAAAATAGCCGCGTATGCGGACTCTGCTGCTTTTATCGGGCTTGCCGGGAAGTGGGAAATCCACTTGGTCGAGGCAATACAAGCGGCTTCATCCGACCGCGAAGATAGTTTCAAGCGACGAAATAAGAAAAGAGTTCTTTGGAACAACCGCTAATTTCTCCGATGAGAAAAGGGTTTGGGGCACTTTCCTTGACAGGCTTAAAAGATTCGGCCAAGAAGAGGGGGCAATAGTAATAGCCGATTCCACCAATCTCAATAACTATTATCGCCGCTACTACGTGGAGTCCACCCCGGAATATGACCACCACGTTCTAGTTATGTTTGACATACCGGCCGAAGACTGCGAATTGCTAAATAACCGGCGAACTGGCGATAGGAGGCTCCCAATCGAGGCCATGAGGAAGCTCGAATCTCAATTTGAGCCCATCGATGAGGAAGTCGAAAAGCTATTCAATGAGGTCGTTCACGTCGGACCCGATTTCGTGTGCGAGGCGCTGCAAAAGGCAAAATAATTAAAGTTTCGAAAGGCTTTTGCGGTTAGAATGAGCAAAATGGAGGAAAGCGCCAAAACAAATCGTGGCAACACGATCGACATCATGCCCCTGGGTAAATGGAGGAGGATTCTTTTGTTTCTGGGAGACTTCTTCATCGTCTTCATCGCGGCCATATTCCTGTCTAACATTGCGGTCTATCCAATAATCAAGTCGACAACCGGATACGACATAAAGGAGTCCAATGACGTTTCCTATCAGCAGGACCGTTTCCAGATACTTTATGACAACGACCTCCTTTTTTACGAAGCCTCCGAAACCAAGAACAACATCGAGGAAAACCTAAGCTATTCTTTCGACAGGTTCCTGTCGTATTACGTGGTCGACGGGCCTATTGGCGATGAGATATTCCACACCTACTACTCTTCTTACCCAAATAAGGAAGGGCAAGCCTTAATC
>DVMV01000013.1 GCA_018714785.1 Candidatus Alloenteromonas pullicola | reverse complement strand
ATTCTGATTTAGACTAAGGCAGCTTCAAGGCGTCGAGCTTGTTGAATAGATCCTGCTTGCCGGAGTCGTTGGCTATGACGAAGCCGGCTTTTTTCCTGTCGATCCCGAGCTTGAAGGCGGAGTTTAGCTTTAGATACTTATCCGCGTCCTTGCCTTCATCTATTAGCCTAGAGGAAAGCTCGCCCACCGGCGCGTCTAGCAGCAGCACCGCGTCGCAGAGGTCGTCGAAGCCGGATTCGTAAAGCAGCTGCGCCTCCAAGGCGACCTTGCCGTTGCCCTTCCCGATCTCCTGCTCGACCCTTTCCTTTAGGGCGGCGTAGACGAAGGAGAGGAACTGCTTCTTCTTGCTTGAGCCAAGCAGCTTCCACACCGAGGCTTTGTCGATGCCGTTTTCGTCGACGCTTAGCTCAGGGAACCGTTCCTTGGCGGCTTCGGCGAAGGATGCATCGGCGTAAAGCCTGGCTATCTGTTTGTCGCAGTCGATCACGCGGTAGCCTTTGCTGGCAAGGTAGTCGCAGGCGGTCGATTTGCCCGAATGCACCTTTCCGGTCACCCCGAGGACGAAGGGGCGGTGCTTTCTGGCTTGGCAGATGGGACAGAAGGTGGTGCCCCTCCCCCCGATCGATATCTTCATCAGCGGGAAGCCGCATCGCGGGCAGGGGCTTGGGGAGCGGCCATAGCAGAGCAGCTGGTTCTGCATGTTGCCGGACTTCCCCTCCTCGGCGTGGTAGGAGTGGATGGTCGACCCGCCGAGCTCGATGGCCTGCAGCAGGGTCTGCTTCGCCGCCTCCTGCATGGCGGAGTATTCGTCCGCGGCCACGTCGCAGCATAGCTCATTGGGATTGACCCTGGCCTTGAAAAGCGTCTCGTCGACGTAGATGTTGCCTAGCCCGGCGACGCGGGCCTGGTCCAACAGCCCTTCCTTGATGGGCTTCCTCAGCTTATGAAGAGCCAAGAAAAGCTCGCCTTCATCCATCTCCAGAGGCGACTTCGCGACTTTGGCCAAGGGGCTATCCGTCAGGTAATTCGCCTCGTCGTAGACCCCGAGGACCCCGAACTTCCTGACGTCGTTATAGACGAGCTTCTTCCCGCCATCGAGGTGGATGAAGAGCTCATCGGCCTTCTCCTTGGGGGCGCCTTCGTCTTTGACGAAGTACTTCCCCTCCATCCTGAGGTGGGCGACCATGACCACGCCGCCGGTCAGGAAGAATATCAGGTGCTTCCCTTTGCGCCCGATCTTGGTGAACCGCTCCCCGACTATCCTATCCAAGGATGAGGGTTCGGTGAGCAATAGGCGCGGGTAGAAAAGCTCGTAGGAGGCAACCTGGCTTCCGACCAATTTCCCTTCAAGTATCCGCCTGAAGGTCTCGACTTCCGGCAATTCTGGCATATCACTTCGCTCCGTACCAATCGTCCCCCAGCCCCGACTCGGCGCATAGCTTGACGCCGATGTCGAGCGCGTTTTCCATTATATCCTTGAGCTTTGCGGGGACGAAGGCAAGCTCATCTTCGGGGATGGCGAAGAGCAATTCGTCGTGGATCTGCAGGACCATCTTGGTCTTGAGATGGGATTTGCGGAGATACTCGTCTATCTTGAGCATCGCGAGCTTGATGAGGTCGGCGGCCGAGCCCTGGACCGGGGCGTTGAGCGCCGCCCGCTTGGCGGCCTCCCGCTCAATATAGGATGACGACTGCACGCCCGGCAGGTAGCGCCGCCTCCCGAGTATCGTCGAGACGTACCCCTTCTTCTCGACCTCGTCGACGATGCGCTGCAGGTACTCGCCTATCTCCGGGTAGTGCCGGTAGAAGGCCTTTATGAGGTCGCTGGCCTCGTAGACCGGGCAGCCGATCTGCTCGGAGAGCCCATAGGCCGAGGTCCCGTAGATGATGGCGAAGTTGACCGCCTTGGCCCGCCGGCGCAACGCGGAGGGGACCTCCTCGCCCTCGGGTATCCCGAATATCCGCCTCGCGGTGGAGGCGTGGACGTCCTCGCCCGCCTCGAAGGTCGCCTTGTAGTTGGCTGACCCCGATAGGGCGGCGAGGATCCGCAGCTCGATCTGCGAGTAGTCGAGGGAGAGTATCTTCCGCCCGTCGGGGTAGAAGAAGGCCTTCTTGACGAGCCGGCTCTCCTCGTCGCGGGTCGATATGTTCTGCATGTTGGGGTTTGAGCTCGAGAGCCTCCCGGTCGCGGTTAAGGTCTGGTTGAAGGTGGTGTGGATGCGGCCGCCGTCGATGTGGGGCAATAGTCCATCGATGTAGGTCGAGACCAGCTTTGAGTACTTGCGGTACTCCAATAGCGGCGCGATGCAGGGATGCAGCGGGGAAAGCTGCTGCAGCGCCTCGACCGAGGTCGACCCCTTGTGCTTGTTGGGCAATCCGAGGGTGGTGTAAAGCAATTCGCTCACCTGCTTCGAGGAGGCGAGGTTGATATCGCTGCCCGTATAGGCGCGGAACTGCTGCTCGGCCTGGTCGCGCTTCTTCCGGTACTCGGCGCCGATACAAAGCAGCGTCTTCTCGTCGATCGGAAAGCCCTCGCCTTCCATGCTGGCGAGCACCTTGGAAAGGGGCAATTCGAGGTCGGTCAATAGCCTAAGCTGGTCGTTTTCCCGTAGCGACTCCTCCATCTTGCCTTTGGACAAAGCCCCCATGTAGGCGACCTGCATGGCTAGCTCTTTGCCCTTGAGGCCTTCGGGCAGCGCCATCCCGATGCTTTGGAAGGCGTCGTAGGGCGAGGAGGCCATGTTGGAGTCGATTATGTAGGCGGCTAATAGCGGGTCGAAGCTCACGCCGGAAAGCGAGATGCCGAGCATCCGCAGCCCGCAATAGGCCTGCTTGGCGTTGTAGCAGACCTTCCTCGCGGCCTCGCTCTCCAGCGCCTTCCTGGCTTCCTCGTCCTTGCCAAGCTCCTCCGCGGTTAGGTAGAAGCAATTTACGCCGTCGCTGAAGGCCAAGCCCGAGAGGCCGAACCGCGGGTATTGGGAGTCGCGGTAGTCGGGGCAGATCGAGAATTCGCCCTTCAGAAGGAAGCGGCCCTCCGCGAAGCCCTGCGCGGTTTCCTGCTCCTTCGCCCCTTTGAATAGCCTGGCGGGAAGCCTGGCGGAAAGCTGGCGGAGTCCGTATTTGGCGGCGAAACCCTTGGCCGCCAACTCATCGATCCCCTGATATAGCAGATCGTCTATGCCGAAGGGGAGGTCGACGTCCGTCAGCATCGTGGCGAGGTTGTAGCATTCCCTTCCCATGGGCTCGCCGGCGACTATCTTCTCGCCGAGCTTGCCCTTTATCTTCCCCGATTTGGCCGCCTCGATGATGGCGTCGAAGCTTCCATATTC
The DNA here is from genome assembly GCA_018714785.1 of Candidatus Alloenteromonas pullicola. Lineage (GTDB taxonomy): Bacteria > Bacillota_I > Bacilli_A > RFN20 > CAG-826 > Alloenteromonas > Alloenteromonas pullicola. Next base: position 15,048 of record DVMV01000013.1, on the reverse strand, counting down.
GGCGATGAGCTTCTTGGCGGTCTTGTCGCCGATGCCGGCTATGCCGGGGAGGTTGTCGCTGGAGTCCCCGCAAAGCCCCTTGTAGTCGATTATCTGGCGCGGCTTGAAGCCGAAGAGCTCCTCCATCTTGGACGGGGTGACCTCGACCATGTTGCTCATCCCGGTCTTGAGGAGGTTCACGGTGATGTCCTCGTCGACCAGCTGCAGGTAGTCCTTATCCGATGTGTAGACCTGAACCTCGAAGTCGCCTAGCGCCTCGGCCTTCTTGGCGATGGTGCCGCAGATGTCGTCGGCCTCGATGCCGTGCTGCTCGAAGTGGGGGATGCCTAGGCAATCAAGCAGCTCGCGACTAAGCGGGAACTGGGGTATGAGCTCGGGCGGGGCCGGCTTGCGGTTGGCCTTGTAGTCCTCGTATTGCTCCTTGCGGAAGGTCTTCGAGTCGGTGTCGAAGCCGACCGCGATGTACTCCCCGCCCTGGAAGGAGGAGAGGATCTTCAAAAGCATGTTGGAGAAGGCGAAGATGGCGTTGGTCGGGGTGCCGTCAGCGGCCCTCATTATGGCGTTGGGGTCGCCCATGTAGGTGGCGTAGAACGCCCGGAACAGAAGTGAATTCCCGTCGATTACGTATATTTTCCTCATATTTCCTCCTATAGCGGCTTGATCTGGTCGGCGATGTATTGCCGCCTGCCGGCGTAGCTGTCCTGATGCCCGATGACCTCGATGACCTCCCCCTCCTTCAGATAGGGGTAGGCCTCCGAGTAGGCGTCTGAGAACAAAGTGAACTCGACCTCGTAGTCGCCGTCGGAGGCGGTGAGGTAGGCCATCTTCGACCCGTTTTTGGTCGACCTGGCGCGGACGGCCACCACGTAGCATGCGCAGTCGTAGCGGCGGGGCAGGTTGTAGAGGCTCAATAGCCCCCTCTGCCTTATGATACCCGCCTTGCCCTCCAGCGGGCTGCCGGAGACCATGAGCCCCAGCGCGGATTTCTCGGCCGCGAGGTCGCCGAGGCGGTCGTCGCGGGCGCTTCTCCATTCCGGCTCGGGTATGCCAAGCGAGGATAGTATCGACCCGCCCGATAGCAGGTTGGCGTAGTCGATGGCCTGGCTCGCGTTGAGCCTGAGGCTCGGCCGGGAAGCGCCCAGGCAATCAAGCGCCCCTGCGTCTATCAGACGGATTAGCGGCTCGAGCTTCAGCCCGTACGGCAATAGGCGCTTGGCGAAATCCCCAAGCGAGGCGAACGGTCCTTTCCCGCGCTCGCTTACGATCCCGTCTATCAGGTCGGACGGCAGCCCCTTTATCTGAGATAGGGGTAGCCTTATCCTCCTCCCGTCGGCGTTCTCGTAGGCCCGGCTGGGGGAGTCGATGCTCGGGCAGCATAGCGATATCCCCTCGCCCTTCATCTCCTTGATGGCGGCGGCGAACTTGGGGTCGGAGCTCGGGAGGTATTGCAGCAGGCTCGCGTAGAACTCCTCTGGGTAATGGCATTTGAGGTAGGCCATCTGCGAGGAGAGCATCGAGTAGCAGACGCTGTGGGACTTGTTGAAGCCGTATGAGGCGAACCGCTCGATGAAGGAGAAGCTGCGCTTGGCGTCCTCCTCGCTAATCCCGTTTTTCCGGCACCCAAGGAGGAACTCCTCCTTCAATGAGGCCATCCGCATCGCGTCCTTCTTCGAGATGGCCTTGCGGAAGACGTCGGCCTTGCCAAGGCTCATTCCGGCCATCTTCATGACCAGCAGCATGACCTGCTCCTGATAGACGATGATGCCGTATGTCGGCGCGAGTATCTCCTTGGATTGCTCGCAGGGGTAGCTAACCGGCTGCAGCCCCTTCTTCCGCTTGGCGTAGGTCGGTATGAAGTCCATCGGGCCGGGGCGGTATAGGGCGTTGAGGGCCACGATGTCGTCGAAGCAGTCGACGCCGATCTCGGCGATGGCCCGCCGCATCCCGGGCTTCTCCAGCTGGAATATCCCCTCGGTCTTGCCGGTTCCGATGATCTTCTTGATTGCCTCAATGTCGTCGTAGGGGATGTCCCAGCTTCCGATGTCGAGCTTCCCCTCCGCTTGCAGCCGCTTCAGACAGCTATCGACGATCGAGAGGTTCCTTAGGCCCAGCAGATCCATCTTGAGGAACCCCTGCGGCTCGAGGTAGTCCTTCTCCATCTCCACGATCTCGCCGTATTCGCTGTCCTCGACCGGGGCCGCCTCGGAAAGCGGCTCGTCGTCTATCACCACCCCGGCGGCGTGGATGCCCATCTGGCGGGGCAGCCCCTCGATCTTCGAGGCGAGGGAAACCATCTTTAGGTAGTAGGGGTCGGAGTCGACGAGACGGCGGAAATCCGCCCCGCGGCGGTAGGCGTCGCGCAGGCTTATCTTGGGGTCGGATGGCAAAGCGCGGAGCACGAGCTCCACGTGGCGGTCGGGGTAGCGATAGATCCTGCCGACGTCGCGAAGCGCCTGCTTGGCCCCGATGGTCTGCTTGGTCAATACCCGGCCGACCCGGCTCGGCCCATATTTCTGCATGAGGTAGCTGACGACCTGCTCGCGCTTGTCGTCGGCGAAGTCGACGTCGATGTCCGGCATCGAGACCCTCTCCTGGTTGAGGAAGCGCTCGAAAAGCAGCCCGAACCTCACTGGATCCGGCTTGACTATCCCCAGCGCGAAGCTCACCAGCGACCCGGCGCCCGATCCCCTGCCCGGGCCGACCGGGATGTCGTGGGCTTTGGCGTAGTTCACGTAGTCGGCGACGATGAGGAAATAGGAGCTGTAGCCCATCTTCTCTATGACCGAGAGCTCCTTCTCCATCCTTTCCCGGTACTCCTCGCCATACCCCGGGACCAGCCTGGCGAGACCCTCGTAGGCCAAGCGGCGGAGCGCCTCGTCCTGGGTTTCCCCTTGCAGCGGGAAGCGCAGCAATTTCCCCCTCTTCCTCACCAGCTTGAAGCCCTCGCAGGCGCTGGCGAGCTGGGTGGCGGCGTGTATCTCCTGCTCGTGGTAATAGGCGGAGGCCTCCTCGTCGGAGAGGAAATGCAGGTCGCCTTCCTCCTCCTGAGCGGTGAGGCTGGAGCCCATCTTGATGGCGTTGAGCATCGATAGGGCGATGGCGTCCTCCTTCTTCTTGTACCTGACCTCGGGGAAGGCGATGGTGAGGATGCCGTGCTTCTCGGCGTATTCCCTTATCGAGTCGGCCGCCGAAGGGGAGGATGGGGAGTAGGGGATGCCTAGGTAGAATCTACCATAGCGCGCGGAGAGCTCCGCGATGTATAGCGCGGCCTCTTCTAGTCCCTTTATCGAATCCGGGCAATAGACGGCGAAAAGCCCCTCGCAGCGGCAGGAGAGCAAATCCTTCTCTATGGCCTGCCCCTTAACCGCGACTCGCTCCAGCGGCAATAGGTTGAGGTATCCCCGCTCGGAGGATGCGAAAAGGCAGAGCCTCCCCCCGAAATAGGGCCTCACCTCCATGCCGAAAATCGGGGTTATGCCCTTCTTCGCGCACAATGAGTCGAACTCCGGGAAGGCGCTTAGCCTCCCTTGGTCGCATATGGCGGCATAGCGGAGGCCGCATTTGGCGCTGTTATCGACGATGTCCGCGCACTTCAGGGCGCTGCAAAGCAGGCTGTCCCCCGTATAGCAACGCAAACACAGCAGCTGCATCGCTCCCCCTTAGGCGAACAAGGCGTCGAGGTCGCCGATGAAGGCGTCGAGCTCGGTTAGGTCCTTTATCTTGGCCCCGGAGGCCTGGGCGTGTCCGCCGCCGCCCCATTTGAAGGCGATCGGCGAGATGTCGGCCTTCTTCGAGCGGATGGATATCCTCCAGCACGGCTCCTTCGGGTCGGGATCCTCGGTGATCGAGCACCAGGCGTTGATGCCGGCGATGTTGGAGAACATGTTGACGTTCTCCTTGCCTTGCTCGGTGGTGATCTTGAGCTTCTGCTGCACGTCGCAGGGCAATAGGTAATAGGCGACCCCGTGGGGCGAGACGTGGAAGTTGGAAAGCACGTAGGCCTGGCTCTTGAGCGAGTCGATGGTCTTCTCGTACATGGATAGGTAGATCTCCCGGATGTCGATACCGGTGTCGAGAAGCGCCTTGGCGATGGAGAAGGTGTGGGCTGTGGTGGAGGAGAACATGAACCTCCCCGAATCGCCGACTAGGGCGATGTAAAGGTACCTCGCCGCCTCCTTGGATAGGGTCTTGCCCTTCCAAGACAATAGGAAGTTGGCGACGATCTCGGCGGCCGCGGCCTTATCGAGGTCGCAGACCGTGCGCCCCTTGGCGATCTCGACCTTGCACGGATGGTGGTCGAGCTTGGCTTTGCATCTTGCCAGCTTGAACCGTGGGTCGGCGATGCGCTCGGGGTCGCCGACGTCGACGACGATGGCGAGGAAGTTATGGTCGTCGAAGAATGAGGAGGGGAGCTCCTCGGTCTTCGGGAACAGGCGCGGGGTGAAGGTGACGTGGTTGTCGCCGACGAAGTGGATCTCCTTGTTTGGGAAGTTGTCCTTGAGGAAGGTGTAGAGGCCCATCTGGGTCCCCATCGCGTCGAAGTCTGGCTTAATGTGGCGGAAAACGACGATCCTGTCGTATTTCTCTATCGACTTGTATATTTTGGAGTATACGTCCTTGTGCGCCTGGGCGAACTCGACGATCTCCTTGTCTAGCTTCTTATTCAAGGCCATCGGTTATCCTCCTGTAGCAGTCCATGGCGATCATCTTCTCCTCGTCGGTCGGGATGATGGCGACCTTTATCGCGGAATCCGGAAGCGAGATCAGGGCCTCCTCGCCGCGCAGCGGCTCGTTCTTATCGTAGTCGATGCGCAATCCGAGGGCCTTCTCGACGCGCTTGAGCACCAGGCGGCGGAAGAAGCCGGAGTTCTCGCCGATGCCGGCGGAGAAGATTATCAGGTCGGCCCCGCCGAGGCGGACGTAGTACTGCCCGATGTAGTCGGCGACGCGCCGGGCGAATAGGTCGCAGGCGAGCTTGCAGCGCTCGTTGCCCTTGAGCGCCTCGTCCTCGACGTCGCGGGTGTCGTTGGAGACGCCGCTGACGCCAAGGAATCCGGATTTCTTGTTGAATATGTCGTACATCTCGCCAGCGGATTTGCCGGTGCAGGTGCAGAGGTAATCCATTACCGAGGGGTCGAGGTCACCGGTGCGGGTGCCCATCATGACCCCGCCTAGCGGGGTGAGGCCCATCGAGGTGGCGACGCACTTGCCGTCTTTTATGGCGGCCAGCGAGGAGCCGGAACCAAGGTGGCAGGTGATGATGCGGGTGTGCTCATGGCCCTGCAGGAAGTCCTCTTGCCCTTTGATGGAAAGGTACTTGTGGCTGGTGCCATGCGCCCCATAGCGGCGGCAGTCGTACTCGGTGGTGTACTCATAGGGGATCGGGAACACATAGTCCTCCGGCTCCATGGTCTGGTGGAAGGCGGTGTCGAAGACCGCGATCTCCGGGACGCCGGGGAGAGCCTGAACGAAGGCTTTCCAGCCGGTGAGGTGGGCCTCGGCGTGCAGCGGGTCGAGCGGGGTGAGCATCGCGATCTTCTTCGCGGTGTCCTCGTCGAATTCCGCCGAGCGGGAGAAGTACTTGCCGCCCTGGACGACGCGGTGGCCGACGCACTTGATCTCGCCAAGCTCCTTGAGGACGCCGGTCTCGGTGAGGGCCTCCAAAAGCAATTTGACCGCCTGCGCGTGGTCGTGCAGCGGCAGGGTCTTCCTGAGCTCCTTGCCGTCGAACTTTATCTTGAACACGCCGTCGTCGTGCCCGATCCTATCCGCCATCCCGGAGCAGAGGACCTTGCCCTCTGGCATCTCGAAAAGCTTGTATTTGAGCGAGCTGCTGCCGGCGTTTACCGCCATAACTTTGGCCATATGAAATTATCCCTCCAGATAAACAAGATGAATGATAGCACATTCTGGCGGGCGATTGTGCCTATCTGGCTTCGCGTTTTTCGCGCACGCCCGTTATACTAAAGGAAACCGATTTCCCTCCGGGGCTCTTCTTGCCCATCGCCAAAAAGGTTATAATGCAAAGCGTTTGCAAGGAAGGTAATAAAACCCAACATGGCTTACGGACTACTATATGACTACCTGATGGGCCAAAGCATCGACGCTTTCAAGTACTTTGGCGCCCATTACGGACAGAAGGAATTCGACGGCAAGATGGTCGACGGCGTCTATTTCCGCCTCTACGCCCCATTGGCCGAGGACGTCTCGGTGATAGGGGAATGGAACGGATGGGACGTCCGGGCCGACAAGATGGAGCGGATCGACGAATCCGGCGTCTACGAGTGCTTCGTCGGCGGGCTCCACGACTACCAGTCGTACAAATACCACTTCAAGAACTGCCACGGCGAATACGTCGACAAAGCCGACCCCTTCGCCTTCTATTCCGAATACCGCCCGATGACCGCCTCGAGGCTATTCGACGTCGAGGGATTCATCTGGCACGACGATGCCTGGATGGGAAGCCGCGACCGCAACTTCGATAGGGCGATGTCCATCTATGAGATCCACCTGGGGTCATGGAAGGGCAAGATCGGCGACCGCTACCCGAGCTATGAGGAGGTGGCCGACTACCTGATCCCCTATCTAAAGGAGACCGGCTACACCCACGTCGAGATCATGCCGATAACCCAGTACCCGTTCGACGGCTCATGGGGCTATCAGGCGACCGGTTTCTACTCGGTCGATTCGCGCTATGGCAACCCCAAGCAGCTTATGTCTTTCGTCGACAGGCTCCATCAGGCCGGATTCGGCGTCATCCTCGACTTCGCCCCGGTCCACTTCGCCTCCGACTACTACGGGCTGCGCGAGTTCGACGGCTCCTGCCTATACGAATACGGCGACCCGGCCCACACCTTGTCCCCGTGGGGCTCGGCCCAGTTCGACCTCGGCAAGGATCCGGTCCGCAGCTTCCTGATGTCGGCGATGAACTACTTCCTAACCTATTTCCACTTCGACGGCATCCGCTGCGACGCGGTGAGCAACATCGTCTATTGGGACGGCAACAAGGAGCACGGCGAGAACACCGGCGCCACCGAGTTCATCCGCCGGCTCAACTACAAGCTGCATGAGCGCCACCCGTCCATCATGATGATCGCCGAGGACTCGACCGACTTCACCAAGGTCACCCACCCGATCGAGTACGGCGGGCTCGGGTTCGACTACAAATGGGACCTCGGTTGGATGAACGACACCCTCAAGTACTACTCCAAGGACCCGATTTACAAGAAGTGGGAGCACAACAAGCTGACCTTCTCGATGGCCTATTTCTACTCCGAGAACTTCCTCCTCCCGCTATCCCATGACGAAGTCGTCCACGGCAAGGGCACCATCATCAACAAGATTTATGGCGACTACGACACCAAGTTCGCCTTGCTGCGCAACCTCTACACCTACCAATACGGCCACCCTGGCAAGAAGCTCAACTTCATGGGCAACGAGCTGGCGTCCTTCGACGAGTGGAACGAGCAGCGGAGCCTCCCGTGGAACCTGCTTGGCTTCCCCAAGCACGACTCGGTCAAGCGCCTATGCCGCGACCTCAACCTGATCTACCGGTCCGAGGACGCGATGAAGGTCGAGGAGTACAACCCCGCCCATTTCCGCTGGACCATGGTGGACAACGCCGACCAGTCGGTGTTCGCCTTCGAGAGGAGCTATGGCGACTCGGTGCTTCTGTTCGTCTTCAACATGACGCCGAACTACTACGAGCAATACGACGTCGGGGCCTACACCCCGGGCGTCTACGACGAGCTGTTCAACTCCGACAAGGACGTCTACGGCGGATGGAACCAGTACAACGGCGTCCCCTGCTACACCTACCCCGGCGGGCCGGAGAACCGTCCATACCACGTGACCATCAAGCTCGGGTCCTACTGCGCGCTTATCCTCAAGCTCCGCGTCGAGCGCCACGAGGAGCCCAAGGTCGAGGAACCCGCCCCCGAGCAGAAGATGGAAAGCAAGACCGCCAAAAAGCCCGCGGCGAAGAAAGCCGCAGCCAACAAGCCCGCGGCCAAGAAGGCCCCGGCGAAGAAAACCGCAACCAAGAAGCCCAGCAAGAAGCCGGCCAAGAAGAAGGCCGAGTAGGGCGATATAAGGAGACAACATGTTTCAGAACAAACTAGACTTCAAGCAGACCTTCGAGCGTCGCCTGGAGGAGAAATACGGCCGCACGGTCGAGGATTCCCACATCACCGAGCGCTACGACATCCTCGGCGAGATGGTCCGCGACTACGCCGGATACAACTGGCGCGCCTGCCGCGAGAACATACTGCAGAAGAACAAGCGCCAGCTCATCTACTTCTCCATGGAGTTCCTGATGGGAAGGCTGCTGCTATCCAACATGCAGAACCTCGGGATCTACAAGATCGCCAAGGATGGCCTCGCCGACCTCGGCATCGACATCAACGAGCTCGAGGAGATGGAATCCGACGCCGGGCTAGGCAACGGAGGCCTTGGCCGCCTAGCCGCCTGCTTCCTCGACTCCATCGCCTCGCTTGGCTACCCGGGGCATGGCAACACCATCCGCTACGAATACGGCTTCTTCCGCCAGAAGTTCATCAACGGCCAGCAGGTCGAATTGCCCGATCAGTGGCTCTCCAACGGCTTCGTGTTCGAGGTCAGGAAGCCCAAGCACGCGGTCGAGGTCAGCTTCTACGGCAACGCCGAGACCTATTTGAAGCCCGACGGCGGATATGGCCTTCGCACCGTCAACGCCACCAAGGTCAGGGCCGTCCCCTACGACGTCTCCGTCCCCGGATACCGCAATGGGGTGGCCAACACCCTCCGACTTTGGTCGGCTGAGCCGAGCGAGAACAACCTCCCGACCGACCAGAGCTTCGAGCAGTACCTGCAGACCATCAAGGAGATCTGCCATGGCTTATATCCGGATGACTCCACCGAGCACGGCAGGATGCTCCGCCTCCGCCAGCAGTACTTCCTGGTCTCGGCGGGCCTGCAGTCGGCGATGCGCAGCTACTTCGAGCGTTACCACACCCTCGACACCTTCGCCGAGGCCTACGTCTTCCAGCTCAACGACACCCACCCGATCCTATCCATCCCCGAGGCCATGAGGCTGCTCATGGACGAATACGGCTACGGCTGGGACGGCGCCTGGAAGATAGTCACCAAGCTATTCGCCTACACCAACCACACCGTCATGCCCGAGGCCCTCGAGAAGTGGCCGGTCAACTACGTCTCGACCCTGGTCCCGCGCGTCTACATGATCATCGAGGAGATCAATCGGCGCTTCAACGCCTACCTCTCCAGCCAGAAGATCGACGACTCCGCCCGCTACAGGATGCAGATCATCAAGGACGGGCAGATCCACATGACCAACATGGCCATCGCCGTCGCCTTCTCGGTCAACGGCGTCGCCAAGATCCACACCAACATCCTCGAGACCTACACCTTCAAGGACTTCTACGAGCTCTACCCGAACAAGTTCAACAACAAGACCAACGGCGTCACCCACCGCCGGTGGCTGATGTACGCCAACCCGCGCCTCGCCCAGGCCATCACCAAGCGCATCGGCGAAGGCTGGACCACCGACTTCGAGCACGAGATCGGCAAGCTCAAGGCCTATGCCGACGACAAGGCCTTCCAGAAGGAGGTAATGGCCATCAAGGCGGAGAACAAGAAGGACTTCGCCGCCTTCTGCAAGAAGGCCTACGACATCGAGATCGACCCCAACTCGATCATCGACGTCCAGATAAAGCGCCTGCACGCCTATAAGAGGCAGCTGCTCAACGTCTTCCACATCATCTACCTCTATCAGAAGCTCAAGGAGGACCCCTCCTTCAAGATCACCCCGCACACCTACGTCTTCGGGGCCAAGGCCGCGCCCAGCTACGTCTACGCGAAGAAGATCATTGAGCTCATCCTCGCGGTCGCCAAGGTCATCGACGCCGACCCCTACGTGAGCAAGTTCATCAAGATCGTCTTCGTCGAGAACTACGGCGTCACGCTCGCCGAGCGCATCATCCCGGCCGCCGACATCTCCGAGCAGATCTCGACCGCCGGCAAGGAAGCCAGCGGCACCTCGAACATGAAGCTCATGATGAACGGGGCCATCACCCTCGGGACGCTAGACGGAGCCAACATCGAGATCGCCGACTTCGCCGGGCGGGAGAACGAGGTCATATTCGGCCTCACCGCCGACCAGGTCCAGAAGATGACCGACGAGGGCAGCTACTCGCCTTGGGACGTCTACAACTCCGATATCCGCGTGAAGAACATCATGGATTCGCTCTTCTCCGGCCCCTGGTGCCAGGGCGACCCCAACCGCTTCCGCATGATATTCGACGAGATCATGGCCCGCAACGACCAGTTCTTCGTCCTCGCCGACTTCAACGCCTACAACAAGGCCTCCCAGGAAGCCGACCTGATGTATCAGGACAAGCCGCGCTGGGCCAAGGCCTCGATCATGAACATGGCGAGCTCGGGCTACTTCACATCCGACCGCACCATCGAGGAGTACAACCGCGACATCTGGCACCTCCAGAAGCTGACGGTCTCCCCCAATGACTGAGGACCGGATCGACCTCTCGCCCTTGTTCCCGCTGCAGGCAGCCCTCGACGAGGAGATCGCGAGGGCCCACGGCGTCGACTATCCCTCAACCAGGGATAGGCGCGTGCTGGCATTGCTGGTGGAGTTAGGCGAGTTCGCCAACGAGACCCGCTGCTTCAAGTACTGGTCGAACAAGGGGCCGAGCCCCAAGCAGCGGATCCTCGACGAGTACGCCGACGCGCTGCATTTCCTGCTTTCGCTAGGCGTCGCGCTTGGGGTCAGCCACTTCTCGCATCGTTTCGCGGTCGATGAGAAGGACCTGAGCGCCGCGTTGCTTAAGACCTACGAGAAGGCGGTGGGGCTATACGAGCACTTCGACCCCGACCATTACCGCGAGGCGATGGATCAGTTCCTGAACCTCATCCCGCTATTCGACTACTCGGTCGACGACGTCATCGGCGCCTACAAAAGCAAGCTGCAGGTGAACTATAATAGGCAGAAGGAGGGCTATTGATGGAGAAAAGCATCCTGTTCTTCCTCACACCGAAGAGCCAGATCGAGTTCGTCGATGGCGACTGCACCGTCCGCCAGGCCATCGAGAAGATGGAGTACCACCGCTACAACGTGGTCCCCGTCATCGACCGCGTGACCGGCAAATACCTCCATTCCCTCTCCGAAGGCGACCTGCTGTTCTTCCTGAAGAGCAACTCGATAACCGTCGAGGGGAGCTCGAAGTACAGCCTCGAGGAGGTTGGGGTCCACCGCAGCTACGCCCCGGTGAAGATCGATGAGCGGATGGATGACCTCATCGCCCTCATCGTCGCGCAGAACTTCGTGCCGGTGGTCGACGACAAAGGGGTCTTCATCGGGATCATTACCCGGAAGGCCATCATGAACTACCTCCTAAGCAAAACAAAATGAGCCAAACGGCTCATTTTTTGTTGTCGGATTTTGATTTGCACGCAAATCGAACGCGCTTTTGCGGTCTTTTCAAAGTCAATCGAGTGGTAGGGTGGCGAAAGGGTTAGTCCCTCTTCTTGCCTTGCTTGAGCTCCTTGATGGCTGCTGTTTTCTCGACGATCACGTCGGCTAGGCAGACGAGCACGCAGACGATGAGCAGTGCCAGGCAGATGAGGAAGAGGTCGCCGAAGAAGGCGTAAAGCGGGTATCCGATGATTATCCAGTCATGACCGAGGATCCAAATGGTCATCGAGATCACGTTGAGGACGGATAGGCAGGCGATGAGTTTGCCCATTCCTTTTTTCCTTTTTCCCATATTTCCCTTTTTTGCGAAGAAAAAGCCGCGCTTGTCGCGCGGCTTCTCCATTGCCCTTCCTTATAGGAGGTCGGCGGCCTTGCCGACGGAGCCGAACAGCTCCATCTTCTCCTTGACCTTGGCCTGGATGGCGAGGAAGCCCGGCTTGAGGAGCTTTCTCGGGTCGTAGCCCTTGGCCTTGTTCTCGGCGGTCGGGTCGGCCTTGCCTTCGGCGCAGTACTTGATGGTCGCCTCGGCGAACACGAGCTGGCAGTCGGTGTTGACGTTGATCTTGCTCATGCCGTCCTTGATGGCGTGCTTTATCTGGTCATCGGGGATGCCGGTGCCACCATGGAGGACCAGCGGGATCCCGCCGGTGGCCTTCTGGATCTTCTCGAGGGCATCGAAGTGCAGGCCGTTCCAGTTGGCCGGGTAGATGCCGTGGATGTTGCCGATGCCGGCGGCTAGGAAGTCAACGCCGAGCGCGGCGATCTTGGCGCACTCCTCGGGGTCGGCGATCTCGCCGTTGCCGGTGACGCCGTCCTCGGTCCCGCCGATCGATCCGACCTCGGCCTCGATCGATAGTCCGTGGTCATGGGCGAGGTTGATGAGCTCGGTGGTCTTGGCGACGTTCTCCTCGAAGGGGTAGTGCGACCCGTCGAACATGATCGAGGTGAATCCGGCCGCGACGCAGGCCTTGGCGCCCTCATAGGTGCCGTGGTCGAGGTGGAGGGCCACCGGTACGGTGATTCCGAGGCACTCGTCGAGGGCCTTGACCATCGCGGCGACGACCTTGAATCCGCCCATGTACTTGGCGGCGCCTTCGCTCACGCCCAGGATGACGGGGCTCTTCAGCTCCTCGGCGGTCAATAGGATCGCCTTGGTCCATTCCAGGTTGTTGATGTTGAACTGCCCGACGGCGTAGTGGCCTTCGTGGGCTTTCCGAAGCATCCTTGTTGCGTTAACTAACATGATTTCCTCCCATTTGTCTTCGCAATCATGATTTTAGAACATTTCCCGCCCATAGGGGTAGTGAAATGAAACTATATCTTGACGCCTTTCTCCTCGATCTGCTCCTGATAGGCCTTCTCCTGATCGAAGATCGAGAGCTCCTTGAACTGGTTCATGTAAAGGGAATAGTAGACGCCCTTCCTCTCCATGAGCGACTTGTGGTCGCCGTCCTCGACGATCCTCCCCTTGTCCATCACGAGGATGCGCTTGGAGTCGACGATGGTCGAGAGGCGGTGGGCGATGGTGATCGATGTCCGGCCCTGCAGCAGCTTCCCGATGGCCTTCTGGACCGCGGCCTCGGTCTCGGTGTCGATCGAGGAGGTCGCCTCGTCGAGGATGAGTATCGAGGGGTCGCGGAGCAAGGCGCGGGCGAAGCTCACCAGCTGCTTCTGTCCTTGGCTAAGCATCCCGCCGCCGTCATGGAGGTAGGTGTCGTAGCCGTCCTTGGTGGAGCGGATGAAGGAGTCGATGCCGACGATGCGGGCGGCCTCCTCGACCTGCTCCCGGGTGGCGTTCCTGTTGCCGTAGACTATGTTGTCGTAGAAGGTCCCCTCGAAGACGAAAGGCGTCTGCTGCACGTAGCCGATGTTGCTGCGGAGGTAGCCTAGCGACCTTTCCTTGTAGTCGACCCCGTCGACCAATATGCGGCCGCCACTCGGCTCATAGAAGCGGCAGAGGAGGTTGACGGTGGTGGTCTTGCCCGAGCCGGTCTCCCCGACGATGGCCAGCGACGTCCCCTTCTCGACGTGCAGGCAGAGGTCGTGGATGACCTCGACCTCGGGGTTGTAGGAGAAGCTCACGTGGTCGAAGACGATGTCGCCCTGAAGCGGCTCGTAGCTCTCCTTCTTGGGGTTAAGAATCGTGCCGTATTTCTCTATGACCTCCGGGGAGTCGACTATATCCACCGGCGCCTCGAGCAGCTGCATGACCTTCTCGGCCCCGGCTTGCGAGGCCATGATGTCCCCGAAAACCTCGGATATCGCCTGCAGCGGGAAGTAGATCGACTGCACGAACCCGACGAAGAGCACCATGAGGGCCGGCAAGGTCGCGGATTCAAGCGGGAATAGCCCGGAGAGGGCGCAGCTGACTATTATCGCGATCATGGCCGAGGATATGAGCTCCAATAGGGGCGAGAAGAAGGCGTTCACCCGCATGGCGCGCCAGCGTTTATGGCGGATGTCCTCGGTGATGTCCTTGGCCTCCCCGTCGATCTGGTCCTCGATCGAGAGGGTCTTGATGGTCTTGGCCCCGTCGATGGCCTCGGCGAGCCAGCCCACGTAATGGGAGTAGGCCGCTCTTGCGGTGCGGTGGCGGGTCAGAAGCAGACGCTCGAAGATCGGGACGATGATGGCCACGAGGGGTATCGAGGCCAGCACCACGAGGGAGAGCATCCAGCTCGACATGAACATCGTGATGACGGTGAACACCAAGTCGAAGCAGGCCCATAGCACCGAGCTAAGCGAGTTGGAGACCACGTCCCCGATCGAGGCGGTGTCGTTCTGCATCCTGGCGATGAGCCAGCCGCTGGAGTTGCGGTCGAAGTAGGAGAAGGGGAGAAGCTGGATCTTCTCGAAGGTGTCCTCGCGGAGGGCGTTCATTATCTTCATCGAGAGGACGTTCTGGGTGTAGAAGAGCAGGAAAACCATCGCCGCCCTGATCAGGAGCATGATCATCAATATCCCCGCATACCAGGCGTAGTTGAGCTCGACTTTGAAGAAGAAGAACAGCTTGACTGGCAGCGTCATGTCGAAGATCGAGGTGATGCCCATTTCGGCGGCATCGGTGCAGCCCTGGATGGCGGCGGCGTTCATCAGCGGGATGAAGCTCGAGTCGTAGTAGGTGACGAAGACGGTCGTCAAAAGGCAAGCCACGACGAGCTTCCATTCCTTCTTGGCGTAGCGGAGGACCTTCAGCCAGACCGAGAGGTTGACCTTCTCGGGCAGCTTCTCCTCCTCGAATGCGAAATGACCAGCCATTATGCCATCCTCTCCTGTATGGTCGCGATGCGCGAGTAGGTGCCGGGTATCCTGATGAGCTCGGCGTGGGTCCCCATCTCCTCGACCTTGCCGCGGTTGAGGACCAGGATCAGGTCGGAGTCCTTTGCCGACATTATGCGGTGGGTGATGAGGATCGTGGTGGATTTGACCGCCTCCTTGAGGCGCTTCCTTATCTGGAGGTCGGTTGCGGTGTCGACGGCGGAAAGCGAGTCGTCGAATATCAGCACCGGGGCCTTCGAGAGCACGGTCCTGGCGATGGCGACGCGCTGCTTCTGCCCGCC
>DVMV01000012.1 GCA_018714785.1 Candidatus Alloenteromonas pullicola | reverse complement strand
CGTAACTCGAAGGATATCCGTCTCCGCAATCCCATCTAGTGCCTTGCTCAACATCCGGCAAAGGGAAAACGAGGGTCTGCGATTCCTCGCCGCTCGTATAGTGAATAGTGAGGTAGTAGTTCTCGTAATCTTGGCTAGATTCAATGTAGGCAATTCCTCTACCATCCTCGCCGTTTTTATATGGCAGCCTGATCTCAGTAGGTGGGATTGTCACATCGGTGTATGTAATGGTGATGACGATGTCGCCGCTTTCTTCCTCGGTTTGGGTGACCGAGGCAATCCCGACGCCATCCTTCCCTTTAGGGACTATGAAAGTGTGGTCCTCGCCATCGGAGGTTGTGATGGTGACGGTCGTATTGCCGGTCTCGGCATCATATGAAGACGAGAAATTCTCGATCGAGTTGGCGTTAGGTATCTCCCAGACCGAAGGCTCCAAGGTGCTGTCGGTGTAGGTGACGGTTATAACGAGGTCTTTGCCGTCTTCGCTTGGCGCGGATTCGACCGAGGCGATGCCAACGCCCTGAGGGCCCTGCTCGCCGGTGTCGCCCTTAGGAACGTTGAAGGTGACCGGCTTCATGTCCTCGTCGGTGAAGGTGATGGTGACCAATATGGACCCATCTTCCTGCGGGACCGCGGTGACGGATTCGATATAGAGGCTTTCCTGGGTACCCATGAGGCCGCAGGAGGCTAGCGGCAACGCCGCGAGGCAGCCTAGCAATATGCTCTTCAGTTTATTCATAGCTACTCTCCTTGGTCGCAAAAGGAAGGTCATAAGCCCACATAGAACGGCCATTGGCCCCTTCGTAATAATGATAACCCGCATGGCAGGATCTGCAAAAGCCGCCATCCCCTATGCGCCCTCCGCAAAGCGGGCAGATGGAGGATGCCTCGAGCTTGGCGCACATGGTTAGCAGAGGCAATGAATAGTCCTCCGCCCCGAAAAGGGAGATCTTCCTTTCCCTTCCCTCGCCCTTGAGAGACATATAGGGATAGAAGAAGCCAGGGTCCAGGCGCAGCTCGTATTTGCGGCTATATTGGTCGAACACGTCGGTGATGCGGATCTCGATGCAGTCGCCGTAATGCCTTAGCTTTAGGAGGAAATCGTCGTAGAAATAGGCTGTTGGAAGCGAATTCGGCTTGCCTTGGGCGAGTTTTGCGGATTTATTGAGGTCTTTCAGCAGGCGGGACTCTATCTCCCCATCGTCTTTCTTAGACTTATATCCGAGGTATAGGCGGTATAGCGCCCCGTAAAGCGGATCGTAGCTCAAGGCGTTCGTCGAATGGATTTCCTCCTCCTGCAGTGGCTTAAGCGAGGAATAGAAAGATGTCGACTGAAGTAGTAAGGCCTCATTCCTAAGCCTCGATACTTCCTCGAGGCCATCAGCGAATCCCTTGTGTTCATTCAGGAACGACAAAGCGTTCTTGGCATTGCCCCACCTCGAATAGCCGATGTTTCCGACCGAGTGAAGGAGGCTGCTGTCTTCGCGGAACCTTGCGTAAGCCACCTCCAGTTCCTCGGAAAGCTTGCGCAGGCAATAGGCGGCGAACCGGTTCTCGTAGATCTCCTCCTTGTCGTCGATGACCTCGCAGTAGACCTTCTTGGGGGTCAGCCTGCCGTTTAGGAAGGAGAAGTTCTTCGACTCCTTCGCGGTCAAGGCGAACAGCAACGGAGTGAAGCGATTGGCTTTGTACACGTCCTTAAGCTCCGAGTCGACCTTGATGCCTTTTCTGGATTGCCTGGCTATCTGATTGAGCAGCCCCAAACCATCCCGGCACGACGGGAGGTCAGAGAAGCCGCATCTAGTGGCTATGTAGGGTTGGGATTGCCCTATCATCTAGCCATCCTTAGCTCGGAGTCGATCGCATTTAGGGTGTGCGGCAAAGCGTTGCCGTAGTTCTTCACGACGTATTCCCGTAGGTCGGAGAGCCCGCCTAGATAGGACATATCGACCCTTCCTTTGGCCTTGCGGAGGACCTTGAAGGCGAATAGGTAGTCGAGCGCGCCTTCCTTATTGCCGCGCATCGCCTTGTATACCGGGACCAGCATATCGGCCTGCACCAGCAAGCGGTTGCCGGTCTTGACGCCGATGAGCTCGCCGGTCTTCTTAAGCAGTTCGCCGAACTTCCGGCGGTCTTCCTTTCCTAAGCGGTTGCCCTCCTTCTTCCTGGCCTCCTCGGCCATCGATGCGAGGTCCTTGTAGGAAAGGGCGATCGGCTTGGCCTTGGTCGAGAACTCGATCTTGGACTGATACTCGTCGAAGTCGAGCACGATGGCGCGGTCGATGACCTTGTCGGTGATGGCGAAGGTCGAGTCGTCGGTGTTCGCGGTCCCGACGAAGCGAGTGTTCGGGGTGATCTGCAGATCGCCCTTGCCTAGATGGGCCGGGGCATCGCCGGGGATGTTCATGAGGTGGATCTTCCTATCGGGCTCGGGGAATTCCATGACCGAGAGGAAGTCGGCGAAGTAGTACTCGATGCGGGAGATGTTCATCTCGTCGAGAACCATGATGTTGAGGTGGTTGGCCCGGTAGGTGGATTCGTAAAGCCGCTTGAGGAACTCGGTCTCGTGGTAGACGCCGGTGAAGTCGTTGTAGTATCCAAGCAGGTCATCCCGGTCCTTGTATGTCATCTGGATGGACTCGAAATAAGCCGTCTCGCCGATGAACTTGGAGAAGTACCTGGGCAAGCTGGATTTGCCGGTGCCGGATACGCCTTCCAGGATGGTGAGCGGCGTGGTCAAGATGGCCGAGACGTACATCGCGAGGTCGTCAAGCGAATAGTAGAGCTCGCAGCTGGTCGATAGGTAGTTCTGCAGATCCTCGACCAAACGCTGCAAAGTCAGCCCGCTTGGCAGGAACGGCAGCTGCTGGTCGCCAAGCACGAACCGCTCATCGATCTCCACTAGGCTCGGGAAGACCTTTTTCTTGTCGTAGGCTTCCCCGTTCCCGCCGGAAATGACCGCGGTGCCAACGCCGGCCACGCTGGCCACGGCTCCGGGCTTGCCGGCCTTCTTCTCATCGAATGAGGTGGTGACATCATCCTCTTCCTTCCGCTTCTCGACCTCTTCCTCAAGCGATTCGAAATCGTCTTTTGGCCCGTCTTTCTGCTTCTTGCCACCCATTGCCTTGACGGTCTCGCGATTGATGGAAGGAAGCGAGGCGATAAGCAGATAAATGGCAAAAACAATGGCATAAATCGCAACAAAGGCAAGGATGGAAATAGTAAGCGACTGGCCTACGAAGGTGACGTTTTCCAAATACCCGTCAGCGCCAAAGGGAATCGAGAACAGCGACCCGATGCCGAAGAAGACGATCAGTCCGGCGACGCCGAAGCAAATAACGTATGGAAGCAGCTTCGACGACCTCAGGGTCTGCCCTGCCAGTTTGACTTTGTTTATCGCGGCAAACAAGCAGATTATGCCAACGACAAGATACAGCACGATGAAGAGCAAGAGGATATAGCCGGATATGGAAGGCTTCGCATCGGTAAAGGACATGAGCTCCCCTATCTTTGCGATTATGTTGTTGTCATAGAAGATGCCCGCATTTGTGTCCAACCCAGCACCCACGAAGAACGAAAGCAAGGCGAACAGCACCGTCGATCCGGTGATTGCCTTTTGCTTGGGGCTAAATGCGAATATGTTCATATGACGCTCCTTACCTCTTGAAGGTTATGTCTTTTGTCGGCATCGTCTTGCTCTCGTCGATGGTGCCCACATAGTCTTTATTGAACGATATGGTCCCATTTGGGTCGGAATAGGTGACGATCCTCGCCCCGGTGGAGGCGAATATGTCGTCGTAGGACTTGAGCCTTTTCTCCCTAGCCGACCCGATGGCGGCGAAGTATATCTCTGCGGCTATTATCACATAGGCCAGGCAGCTCATGCCAAGGATCCCGTAATCGCTTTGCAAATAGAAGGTCACGGTTCCGATGTAGGGGATCTGGAATCCGGTATAGACCCCGACGATCATGTCGAGGGTCACCTTTACCCCATCATCGACGTTGTTCGCGTCGCCTTGGGTGATGACGTAGCTCTCTGCTATTTCCACTACCCGGTGGATGTAGTTCCTGCCATCCGGGTTGTCGTAGCTGATTATGTCGTATAGTTTTATCTCGTCTAGCGAATCGATGCGCTTCACCGCTATAAGGTCATCGACCTTGATTGGCTTATCGCCCTCGCGCACGTGCGATTGGTTTTGAGGCAGCACGCTCGCCATCGAGGGCGTCGCCACTACCTCCAATACGTATGGCATGCCGATTGAGGGCATGAGTCTGGTGAAAAGCAAGCCTAGGAATCCAATTGCCAGCACCGCGATGACGATGTCGGCCAGTATCGATCCGGCCTTGGCCCAGCCCTTTCGAGCTGGGCTTCGGCTGGCCCGACCCACTTTTTCCTCCAGTATGTCGAAATCCTCTTCGCCTTGTTTGATGCCATTCTTGGCCGATATCCCGACGAATACCAGGACTAAGGTCAAGATTATCAAGGCGAGTATCGCCACCGCTAACGTGATGGCGAAGGCTGTTGAAATAAATAAGGGCATGCTAAGCATGGCACACCCTTATTAGGCGCCAGTTGCTAGATTGACGGTGACTGTTGCGGTGAGGCTTGAGGCTTCGACAGCCGCCTTAAAATCATTCAACTTTGCCAAAGCAGAAGCATCATCTTTCGATTGGTTGTACTGATCGTTGATATATTTCAATATTCCGCCGCTGTAGGTGGTCGCGTCCCAGGAAATTGTGTAGGCTTTAGTATAAGTCCACACCGTGGAAGAACCATCGCCGCTGGTTGAAGAACCTTGAACGCTTTTCTCAATCGTATCTGAATCGGGCAAATCAAGATAGGTATCAGCGGCAGCTTTCCCGACGTCCCAAGCAAAGGAAACGCTTAGCGACGTCCAAGCGTTAACATCACCGGTCACGGTGAATTTAAGGGAGAATTCCCTATCGTTTGCCACATCGCCATGCAGGAGATCATCGGCAGTATAAGAGTCGTCTGGCTCTTTTCCGTCTAAGACAATAGTAGCATCGGTGACTTCAACGGCAAGCGAAACAACCTGGTTCTTGATCTCCACAGTGCCGATTCCAAGTCCACCGGTATCGGTCTTGTCGCCGCCGTTTAGAATCAAGGCACCGAAGGTCGCGCCGACGGTCGCCACGGCGCCTAGCACTAGTGCGCTGGTGACAATCAGCTTTCTTTTAGAAGTTTTTGTCATTTTTGGAACATTCTCCTTTGGGTTTTTGCCCGTTGCGAAATTCAAAGACAAACTGCGGGGCTTTGTAAAGAACCCAAGCCCTTCGCAATAAAAGTTAGTACGAACCCATTAAATTTTCAATTCGCGCGCGTATTAATGAATTAAGGAAAAGGGGTCTATTTGAAAACGTTTACATGTTTTTCATGAAAAATTTAAGGCGGCGCACGCGCCAATTCCTGCGATTTTGAAAATCGTCATTTGGAATTGGTTATCGGACAAAACGAAATTTTTGTCCGGAATTAGTAAAAAAATATGTAAGTAAATATGCATCAAACTCAAAAAGAGTGTATTATGGTAGCGATGGATAAGATATTGCCTCCATATAAAGCCTCATTCTCGGTGTCTAATGCCGTGGTTATGGCTTTGTCAGAGTGCTGTTTTAAGGTCGGAAGGCTTTCTTGCATCGCCAATCAACGGGAAGGCAAGGAGTCGGCCGCGGAGGAGGCAAAGGCTTATTGCCGTTTGATCGATGTGAAGCTGACGCCATCCCAGGCCAGGGCTCTTTATACATTGGAGATCATAAGCGCCCACCCGATAGCTTCGTCCACCGCTTCCCTTTTCTACAAATCCGCCAAGATGGATCCCTACGCCGACTCATTCATCAAACTATTTGAGGATTCCGTCTTCGGGGAGGATGTTCCCAATCGTCTGTCGAGGAAGGTTGCCGGCTACGATTACCCAATCCCTTCCCATCCTAAGATCAAGGAGCTGCTCTCTGGCATGTTCCGCTTCCTTAAGCAAGCCAAGGGAAAAGTCCATCCCCTCTTGCTTTCGGGTGTTCTGCTCTTCATGATTCCCGCCATAATGCCCTACAGCTCGCACACATTCCTGCTGGCCTGCCTCTACGCCAAAGGGATGCTGTGCGGCTACCGAAAGGAGCTATCCTCCATCCTTTTGCTGCCGAAACTGGAGAAAAGCGAAAAGCTCCTTAAGGACGCGATATCCAGGTCGGTCGAGAAGGGCGATATGTCGCCGTTCCTGATTGAGTATCTGCAAACGATCGGGGACGCTATAGATTTGGAGTGCCGGCAAAGCCTGCGGGCCCGCGGCGGACTCACCAACCAGGCCAAACGCATGCTCTCGCTAATGGAGGAGGGCAGGTTCTACTCGGCCTCCGAGCTATTGTCCTTATTGGGGCTGAAGTCCCGGCTTGGGCTGCACAAGAACTACCTAAAGCCCGCCCTTGAGGAAGGGGCGATCGAGATGAGCAATCCCCTATCCCCAACTGACAGGACCCAGCGCTACCGGAGGAAGGCAAAGTGAATTTCGCCCTTTTCGCTTTCTTCGCCTTGGCTTTCCTTTGCGCCTTCGCCGCCCACTTCCTGAAGTTTTCGAAGATAGCTGTCTGCCTAAGCCTTGGGGTAGGTTTTGCTTGCACCGTCCTTTTCGGCGCCTTCCTTTGCCTTTTCCTGCTTAAGTGCTATCCCCAGTTTGAAACCAAGCTGATACATACGATAGGAAGCTGCCTCTGCTTGGCTTGCGTG
The DNA here is from genome assembly GCA_018714785.1 of Candidatus Alloenteromonas pullicola. Taxonomy (GTDB): domain Bacteria; phylum Bacillota_I; class Bacilli_A; order RFN20; family CAG-826; genus Alloenteromonas; species Alloenteromonas pullicola. The sequence continues at coordinate 32,233 of DVMV01000012.1, read as the reverse complement.
TTCCTCTACGCTGGGCACGCTTCGCTTTTCCTGCCAAGGTATAGCAAACCGGTTGGCTCGATCGCCGCCTTGCTTTTCTTCGCGTTCGCGGTGGCGGGCCTTAGCTATCTGTTCACTTTGGGCCGCCTCAACCTTGACAACGAGACCATCATCTCGTCTAGCCAAACCGCGGCCTCACTGGCCTTTGCCGGACTTTGAGAAGATTTCTGTTGAACCACAGGCTGAAACGAGTATACTATCTTCCGTCGAAAGACGTAGAAAGCAGCCCTCCCGGGCTCGCCAGACTTCCAATGGAGGTTGGCTAGGAGCTACCACTAACATGGATAGTTTTGCCGGGGAGCGTTGCTTCCCGGCTTTCTTCGCTTGGAGGGAAAACAAATAGGATACTTCGATAGAAACGATCAGCGTCGTCCGCAGAAGCGCTTCGACCCCATCAATGAGCACATCCGCTATCCGGAAGTCATGGTTATTGGGCCGAACGGTGAGAACATGGGGAGGATGAGCAGCCGGGCCGCCAACGAGCTCGCCGCCAGCCACAACCTCGACCTGTTCTGCGTCGCCCCGCAGGCCAATCCGCCCGTCTGCAAGATACTCAATTACGGCAAGTACCGGTTCGAGAAGCAGAAGAGCGAGCGCGCCCAAAGGAAGAACGCCAAAGCCACCCAGCTGAAGGAGATTCAGCTGCACATCTCGATAGGCGACCACGATCTCCGCACCAAAGCCAAGCATGCCGTCAACTTCCTCGACGATGGCGACAAGGTCCACATCCGCGTCGTCTTGAAGGGAAGGGAGATGGCCCACCAGGATCTGGGCGAGGAGCTGCTGAAACGGTTCATCTCCGTATTGGAGGAGTCCACCGCCATCACGATCGAGAAGGCCCCCTTCTGGGAAGGTAAGGTCTACGCCGCGATCGTCACGAAGAAAGCCAAGAAGTAGGAGGAAACAAAATGCCGAAGATGAAATCTAACCGGTCCTTGATGAAGCGTATCAAGGTCACCGGCAACGGGAAAATCAAATTCATTCACGCTTTCAAGGGCCACCACGCGCCCTATAAGACTGCCAAGCAGTGCCGTCAGCTGCGCCGCTCGGGCATGATGGACAAGACCGACTACAGCCGGATCAAGTTCATGATCAGCAAGTAAGGAGGATATAGACAATGGCAAGAGTCAAAGGCGGAACCGTCACCCGCGCCCGCCGCAAGAAGATATTGAAGGCCGCTGAGGGCTATTTCGGCTCCAAGCACCTTCTGTTCAAGACCGCCAAAGAGCAGGTCTGCCACTCCCTCCGCTATGCCTACGAGTCCCGCCGCCTCATCAAGCGCGACTTCCGCAAGCTCTGGATCAAGCGCATCAACGCCGCTTGCCACCTCAACGGCATCTCCTACAGCAAGTTCATGGCTGGCTTGAAGAAGGAAGGCATCGCCCTCAACCGGAAGATGCTCTCCGAGCTCGCCATCAACGATCCGAAGGCCTTTGCCTCCCTAGTCGAAGGCGCCAAGAAGGCCATCGCCGCCTAAGAAAGTCCCTGCCGGAAGGCGGGGCTTTTTGCTTCATCAGCGCCTCAATGGGCGCTTTTATTTTCGCTTTCCATCTCAGCCAGCAGATCGATGGCCTCCTGGCATCCCCCATCCGCCCCAAGGCGCAGTTAATGCAAGGCCATCTCATCGTCTTTGTTTGCCCCAACCCCTAGGCGGCAGCAAAGCCCGGCCCAATATATGGCAAGCGGGAATCCTTTCTCGGCGGATTCGGCTAGGCAATCCAAACCCTTTTTGCGGTCTAATGGGGCCAAAAAGCCGCTAAGGTACCTCCTCCCAAGGAAGAAAAGCGCAAGCCTGCATCCCCGCTTAGCGGAAAGGGTTAGCCACTTCAAAGACAGCGCGCAGTCCCATTTCAGGCATCCGCCATCCAAAGAATAGGCGATGGATAGATCGAGCTGGGCGCTCGGGTCGCCTAACTCGGCGGCCCGTTGCAGATGCCGATATCCTTCTTCGACGTCCTTTTCCACGCCGAGGCCGTCGAAATAGCATTCGGAAATGCGGCGGCTGGCTGAAACCGCCAATTTTCCGTTTAAAAAGCGCTTATCGGGATTCCGGATAAGCGCCTCGGTTTGGATTCGCTACTGGCGGGGCTCTTCTTCCCTGACGCCATCAAGGCTAACGTAGATGGTCTTTATGCCCTTCAGCCCCTCCTCGATGAGCGAGGCGAAGTCGAACCGCACCTCGAATTCCTTGCAATGGGCGAGGTCGGGCTTGGTCTTGGGCCGCTTGGGCTTGAAGATGGTGCAGCAGTCCTCATATGGCCTTATCGAGATGTCGAAGGTGTTGATCTTCTTGGCGAGGTCGATGACGTCGACCTTGTCCTCGACGCATAGCGGGCGGAGCACCGGGAAGCTCGTGACCTCGTTTATCGCGTAGATTGAGTCGAGGGTCTGGCTCGCCACCTGCCCAACGTCCTCGCCGGTCGCTATCGAAAGCGACCCGCGGGCCTTGGCCACGCGTTCGGCGATCCGCAGCATCATCCGGCGCATTATAGTGATGCAGTACGGCTCCGGGGCGTGCTTGTAGATCTCCTCCTGTATCTTGGTGAAGGGGAACACGTCGAGGCGGAAGTCGGCCTGATAAGGCAATAGCTCCTTCAGTATGTCGATCAGCTTGTATATGACTTGCCCCGAGGTATAAGGCGGCGCGGCGAAATGCAGGCAGTCGACCTTTATGCCGCGGCGGAGCAATTTATAGCAGGCGACCGGGGAATCGATGCCGCCGGATAGCAGCAGCGTGACCTTGCCGGCCATCCCCAAAGGATACCCGCCGAGTCCAGGGTAGGTCTTGGTGGACAGGTAGGCGGCGTCCTCCCTGATCGAGACCTTAAGGTTTACCTCGTGGTCGTGGAGATCGACTTCCGATCCCTCGACCGAATCGAGCACCGCGTCGCCTAGGGCGCAGCAGACATCATACGATGAAAGCGGGTAGGACTTGTCGGGGCGGTGGCAGGATACCTTGAACCGATGCTTCCCCGACTCCTTCATGGCCGCGATCGCCTCGGCCTTGAGCGACTCGATTCCCTTGTCGACCTTGTATACCGGGGATATGCGCTGTATGCCAGCCACCTTGGATAGCCTATTCACCGCCTCCTGCTCGGAGGTGAGGTTAAGCTCGACGTAGAGGTGGTCACGCCTCCCGGAAAGGACGCAGTCGGTCCCCTTAAGCGCGGCGCGGCAGTTCCGGGTCAAGCAGCTGATGAAGGACTTCCGGTTCTCCCCCTTGGTGCTCAGCTCCCCATAATGGATCATCAGGCAATCGCATTTCATATCCTCTTTACCTCCTGCAGCAGCTTGCCAAGGCAAGCCGCGAATCCCTCGACCTCCCCGGCGGTGGTCGTCTTCCCGAACGACACCCTTATGGCGTTGGCGGCGATCCTGTCGTCCTTCCCCATGGCCTTGAGCACATAGGAGGAGGCGTCGACCTTCGATGAGCAGGCCGAGACGCTTGAGACGCAGTACCCGCGCTCGGATAGCCCCTCGACGATGACGCTCGCCCGGTGATGGAGCAAGGAGAAACTCACCACGTAAGGTGAGGCGCCTTCTGGCGAATTTACCTCGACCAGGTCGGTTAGGCCGGAAAGGCCCTGCAGCAGCGTCGCCTTGAGCTCCTTGGCGTGGCGCAGATTGGGCTCGATGTTCTTGAAATCGTCCTCAAGGGCAACCGAAAGGGCGCTGGCGCCGGCGACGTCGATGGTCCCAGCCCGGAGCCCATCCTGCTGCGAGCCCCCATGGATTATAGGATCGATGAGCAGCCCCTTGCGGATTAGCAGGCACCCGCTTCCCTTGAAGGCCCCGATCTTATGCCCCGAGAAGGAGATGAAATCGGCGAAGGAAAGGTCGAGTGGCAATTTGCCGATGCTCTGGGTGGCATCGACCAAAAGCAAGCATTTGGGATGGGTTCTGCGGATTTCCCGCAGCCTACTGAGGTCGGTAAGCGCCCCGGTCTCGTTGTTGCTGGACATCGCGGAGAGCAGGATGGTCTGCTTGTCGATCGACCCCTCCAACGCGTCCATGTCGATGGCCCCGTCGCGCAGCGGGAGCTCGACCGGCTCATACCCAAGCTTGGCTAGGTAGAGGCAGCTTTCCTTAACCGAGGCGTGCTCGGAGGCGCCATATAGGATCTTGTTCCCCCGGTTGCGGTAGCGGAGCGCCGACCCGATGATCGCCATCGAGTTCGACTCCGAGGCCCCCGAGGTGAATACGCAGCGATGGGTGGCCGACAATCCGGTGCAGGAAAGCACCCGCTTGCAGGCATCATCGAAGATGCGCTTGGCTTGGTATCCCGCCTCATGCAGCGATGAGGGGTTGCCGAAATACAGGTCGCTGACCCGGCGGTACTCCTCCTTGGCGATGGATGAGGGGGCGGCGGTCGCGGCGAAGTCTAGATAGACCATATCACTCGCCGCGGATCCTCTTGAGGCTTTCCTTGGACTGGAGGTAGGCTTTCTCGAACTCGCCTTTGCGGTAGAACTCCTCGGCCTGGCGCAGCTGGGCGTCGAGGTCGGAGAGGCCGAATCGGTCGCGGTTGGCGTAGGTAAGCTCGGCATCGGCGGCGAGCATCGCCTCATAGTCGCGCTTGATGCCGGATAGCGTTTCGTCGCCGACCTTCGAAAGCCTGAAAGCCGACTCGTTGATCGCGACGACGTCGATCGGCATCTTCGACAAGGCGGTGTAGATGGCGTCGACGTAGCCGAGGCACTCCTCGATGCGGGGCATGTACTTGGCGTCTATCGAATGAAGGTCCATCTGGCGCACGGTGAACTTGGCGTCGGCGAGGGCGACGGCATAGCCCTTGACCTTGGATAGCCCGGCTTCCGAATCGCTTTTGAGGGAGAGGAGGTAGCGGTTGAAATCCTCGATCGCCCCATTGGCCTCCTCGGATTCCTGGCGCAGGCAGTCCATCTTGTCGACCAGGGCGCTATAGGGCTGTTTGGTCGGGGAGTGGATCAGGGTGTCGAAGCTCCGCTTGGTGGCGCCCATCTTGTTTATCAGGTTCTTGATCTTGTTGAAGTTGTCCAGCTGCTCATCCGAGATGACGTATATCTTCTGCACTTCGGGCAAGGCGGAGCAAAGGCGGGTGTATTTCTTCTCGACCTCGCCGGAATCGGTATATACCTTCTGGCATTCCGAGTCGTAGCGGACCCGGCAGTCCTTCTCCTTCTCGAAGGCGTCGAAGTATCCCTCGATCTGGGCTTGGATGGCGTCTAGCCGATTCTGGGCATAGGACCGCTTGAAGGCCTTGACGTCGTTGGCCAGCAGCCCAAGCTGGCGGCGCAGCTCCTCGATGTCGGCCTTGGTCAATAGGTGCTGAAGCGGGTAGCCGGAGGAAGCCATCTCCTCGTAGCGGTTCTCGAGGCTCAACAGCTTATCTGGTATGACGGTCTGGATGCTGACGCAGATGTTCGGCAGTTCGGCGATGGCCTTGCTTAGCTCATCTAGCACCTGATCGACCTCGGGGATGATGGCGTTGGCATCCTCGTACTGAGCGCAGGAGACCAGCTTCTCGAACTTGGTGAACATGTCCTCTAGCTTGGCGAATACGGCCTCGAAGGAGGCGGCGCAAAGGGAGAGCTCGCTGCTTTTGACGTTGTAGTCCTGCTTGATGGAGCGGAATTTTTCCTTGACGGCATAGGCTGCGGCGCGGCAGTCCTCCTCGGGCTTGATAAGGGCGTTGAGGTCGTTGTGCAGGCTATTGGCGGCATCGTCGAACTCGGCGATGGTCCGCCTGGCCGCGGGCAAGGCCTCCTTAAGCGCCTTGTAGTCGTGGTCGGAGAGCATGGAAAGCAGGTCGTTGATCGCCTTCTGGGCCGAGGCGTCGCCCTTGTCGCGGAGGTCCTTGAAACGCTTCTCGAATGTCTGATGGCGGCTTACGAATAGCAGGTTGGAGGAGGCGATCTGCTCGATCTGCCTCATCCATCTGGCGTCCTGCCCGGTCAGCAGCCCATGGAGGTATTCGAATTTGCGCTCGAGCTCATCGACTTGCTTCTTGTAGCGGAAGTGCTTGAAGACGAGGAAATAAAGAAGTAGGCAGATGGCGATGAGGGCCACCGCCCCGCCGGCGGCGATCCCGGCGATGGCGCCGGTTGAAAGCAAGATGTTTAGCATATCGGGTTTATTCTAGCAGGGTTGGCGCGCACGGGCGAGTGCAGATAGGGGCAAAACGCAAATCGCTTTGGTTGGACACCAAATGCCCCCGCATTATAAAATTTGGTATCCAGGAGGATAAAAGACAATGAAAAAGAACATACTGCTTCTATCGGCCGGGTGCCTGCTCACCCTCGCTTCCTGCGGCGGGGAAAGCACCTCCAGCCAGCCTTCGTCCACCGAAACGCCGACCTCGGAAAGCCAAAGCTCGCTCCCCGCGGGCTCAATCGTTTCCGAAAACGAGGCGATCAAGGCCCTCTCCTCGGCCCTAAGCTCCATCGATATGTCGGAAATGGCCGTATACGCCGGGCTGTCTGGCAAGCTCTCGTTCGAAACCACCTCGTACCACTACGTATCCGACTCCGAGGGGGAGACCACCACCTTGAGCAAATCCGGATATTCATTCGACTTCGGCTCCGGGCTTGCGCTCAACGCCACCATCGCCGGGCTCGACAAAGAGGATTCCTCCGCTTTCAAGGGGGAGGCCAGCCTCACCGGCGAGCTCGGGTTCACCACCGTCACCGGGCAAACCCTCTACCATAAGACATCGGACGGGCCGGTCGAGAAGACCCCCGGGGAGGAGGAGTCGCATACCTTCTATTGCGGCGACATCAACGAGACCGCCCATCTAACCAATGACCGCGTCTACTTCGACCTGAGCGATTCCCTGATCGAATCCAACTCCTACTTCGTGGCCTCGATAAAAGGCGAGGCGACCGACCTGCCTTCCAAGATCAAGACCCCGGAGATCGGCTCCACCGGCTATAGCCCGGCGGACGCGGCGAAGCAATACCTAGACGGCATCTCCGGATCGATTGGGGACTACGTCGGGCTGGCCTCGCAAGTGGGCGGCCTGACCTATTCGAAATCCGAGGATATGTACTATCTCTACCTCGACATAGACGGCGAGCTGCTTTACGCCAACATGCTGGCCATGATTGCCGCCTCCATCGGCAGCGGCGAGCTCACCCCGGAGCAGCTGCAGCAGGTCGTGGCAGAGCTCGCCAAGGCGACCGAAGGCAGCCATTTCTCCGACGCCAGGATGACCATCGGCTACAATGAGGACGGCAGCTACCTAAGCCTAACCACCAGCGACCTGAGCGGGCTGTTTCGCGTAACCGAAGCCGTCCCCGGGTTCGAGGATGAGACCTACGTCGCCTCAGAAGTCGCCATGGACCAGTTCGCCCTATCGCTTGAGATAAGCTCTTCGGAAGGCGCCGACCTATCCTGGCAGCCCGAATCGGAAGACGCCTACCAAGAGGTCTACCTCGGGTAGCGTCAACTCGCAGTTGATAGACAAAGCGCGTTGTCGTATAATCGCAAACGCGTATGAGGCAGCACGAGCCTACGCCCCCGACTGACGTCATGGCATCAAAGTAAGCCCTAGCTACTGGGCCGAAGCCGCGACACCCGGGGGGATGGAAGGCCCGCCATAGTCCCTCTCGCATGAAAGGAGACATTTGAATATGTCAAGGTACACCGGAAGCGTGTATAAGAAATCACGCCATCTATCCTTCTCCATCCTCGAGACCGGGGAAGAGAGCAAGAAGCGCCCCTACGGGCCGGGCCAGCACGGCCAGGACAGGAAGAGGAAGCCGTCCGAATACGGCACCCAGCTCCTCGAGAAGCAGAAGCTCCGCACCCTCTACGGGGTCAGCGAGAGGCAGTTCCGCCGCCTGTTCGTCCTCGCCAAGAAGGAGCCGACCGTCACCGGCCTCGCCTTCTTCCGCATCCTAGAGTCCAGGCTCGACAACCTCGTCTACCGCATGGGCTTCGCCAGGACCCGCGCCGCCGCCAGGCAGCTCGTCAACCACGGCCACATCCTGGTCAACGGCAAGAAGTGCGACATCCCCTCCGCCCTCTGCAGCATCGGGGACAAGATCTCGCTTAAGGGCGACAAGCCGCTTAAGGTCGTCAAGGAGTGCCTCGACGCCAACCCGACCCTGCCGGGCTACGTCACCGTCGACACCGAGAAGATGATCGGAACCTTCACCAGGCTCCCGGAGCGCAACGAGCTCCCCGCCGACATCAACGAATCGGCCATCATCGAGTTCTACAACCGCAAGCTCTAATCAAGTCTATAAAGGATGCCCCGGGAAACCGGGGTTTTCTTTTGCTTTCGGGGTCGCGAAGACATCGCCTTTCCCCGGCTTGGCGACCCATTGCCTAGGTAGCGCAAAAGCATCCTTTGTTGCGACAGGCGCTTCAACGTTTCGCTTGATTGGGGCCGAAGCCGCCTCAATGAAGGGAAACCCAGTATTGGCGCCTTGGATTCGGCTCGAAGGTTTTCTTTTGACAAAATCAGGATGGGGATATAATTACAACTGCGAGAAGGAGAAAACATGGAAGAAGAGAAGAAGCCTTTGGCGGAAGCCCGGTTCACTTTGGCCGGATTCCTGGTGTTCCTTATAGTCGGGGGGTTGACTGTGCTTATCGGGCTGATCTGCCTGATCGTCTTCCTAGCCGATATCCATAGCTATACCTACCCGATGTCGGTGATCGGCATGAGCCTGGGCATCATCGTGGCCGGGATCATCATAATCCTGCTCGGGATATTGGCGAGGCTGCAGTACATCAAGGTATACGACGACGAGATCATCCTCTACAAAGTGTTCTCTACCTACCGTCTGCCCATCGACGAGGTGAGCTCCGTCGGCAGGGGATGGCTTGGGTTCATCAAGATCGGAACCTCGTCTTACTGGCTTGGCAAATGGTTCATCTTCATGACCGGCGGAAAGCAGGTTGTAAGCGAGGCGATGCGGATAATTAAGCAGCGCAACGCCAAGTGATCTGAAAGCCCGCAAAAACAAGTTATCCAAAGTAAAAAGGCCGTCGTTTGGCGGCCTTTTTCCTTAGAATTCGGCGAGGTAGTAGTTCTTCTTGCCACGCTTGACGATGGCGTATTTGCCATGAAGCGCCAGGCTGGAATCTACCATGGCCTTGGGGTCGGTGACCTTCTTGCCGTTGATTGAGACCGAGTTGCCGGTTATGAAGGTGCGGGACTCGCGCTTGGAGCTCGCGGCGCCCAGGCTGATCAGCAGGTCCTCAAGCAGGCAGGGCTCTACCTTGCGCTTGAACTCGCCGAACACCTCCTCGATCTCCTTCTCGGAGAGGGAGTCGAATTGGTTGGAGAAGAGGGCCTCCGACATCCTGACGGCCTCATCGGCGGCGTCTTTGCCATGGATGTCCTTGGTGACCTCGTAGGCGACCCTCTTCTGGCCGATGCGCTCGCCCGGGGCGGCGAAGTGCTGCCTGGCGACCTCCTCGATCTCATCCTTGCTCAGGAAGCTGAAGACCTTGAGGAACCTGATGGCATCCTCATCGGTGACGTTCATGAAGTACTGGTAGAGGGTGTAGGGGCTGGTGAGGTTGGCGTCGAGGAACAGCGCGCCCTTCTCCGATTTGCCGAACTTCTTCCCGTCGCTGCGCAGTATCAGGTGGGCGGTTATGGCCCCGGCCAAGGCGTCGTCGCCCTCGAGCTTGCGGATGAGCTCAAGCCCGGAGGTGAGGTTGCCCCACTGGTCGTTGCCGCCGAGCTGGATCCTCACGCCCTCGGTCTTGTAGAGGTGGAGGAAGTCGACCGACTGCAGTATCTGGTAGGCGAACTCGGTGAAGCTGATGCCGGCCTCGAGGCGGCTCTTGACGATCTCCTTCGACAGCATGTAGTTGATCGGGAAGTACTTGCCATAGTCGCGGAGGAACTCGATCACCGACATATGGCCGAGCCAATCGTAGTTGGAAAGCAACACCCCCTTGGAGGGATCGCTTAGGTCGATGTAGCGCTGCAGCTGACGGCGGATCGACTCGGTGTTGGCCCGCAAAGTCTCCTCGGTCTGGAGGTTCCTCTCCTTGCTCTTTCCGCTCGGGTCGCCGATCATCCCGGTCGCCCCGCCGACGACGGCCACGATCTTATGCCCGGATAGCTGGAACCGGCGCAGAAGGGATATCATAACGTAGTTCCCGAGGTGCATCGAGGCAGCCGAGGGATCAAAGCCGCAGTACACCGGGCAATTGCCCTCAAGCAGCTTGGCGACCTTCTCCTCGTCGGAGACCTGCTCGATTAGGTCGCGGTATTTCAAATCTTCGATAATGTTGCTCATACGGGGCTATTTTACCCTTGATGGCGCGCAAAACAAGGACTTAGGGCTATTGAACCCCGGCTTGGCTTCGAGGAGAATATCCCCATGGTGGCTATATACATACTAATCGGCCTGATCCTGGCATACCTCGCCTATTGTCTGCTCGACGCGCTGCTGAAGCTCCGCCGGACGGGGAGGCAGGTGAAGCTGATGTCGGGATGGGACATCGGCCGGCGCGCCGAGGAGGAAGCCAAAGTCCGCGATCTGGGCGGGAAGGCGAAGCTATATTCGCTGCAAGGCGAATCCAAAGAAGCCTATTTGGTCTTGCCCGGCGGGGGATACACCTCCTGCTCGATGGGCGCGGAGGGGTTCCCGACCCTCGGCTACTTGCATTCGCGTGGCAAAAAGGCCTATTGCCTCCGCTACAGCGTGCTGGGCGAGGGCTCGCCGATCATCGACTTGAATAACGCAATGGAGGCAATAAGGGACGAGAACCCCGGGGCGAGGATCATCCTGCTTGGGTATTCGGCCGGCGCCCATCTATCGCTGCTGTCCTGCCTTGGCGAATTCGGGAGGATAAAGCCCGATGGCTTGATACTGGCATACCCGTATTCTCATATGGGCGGAAGAAGCCCCAACCTCCTTTTGGCCATTTTCCGGCACCGCGCCAAGCGCAAGGCGCTAAAAGCCCTGTTTGGGAACAACCATAAGCAAGGCAGGGGCTATGCCAGGATGGAGGAGCGGATAAGCCCTTCCTTCCCCCAATGCCATATCTGCTATGGCAGGAAGGACTTCATCGCCCCGGCATCGGAAAACGGCGAGCCGCTTGCCCTGTCCTTCCTGCGCGCCGGGGTTAGGGTGAGGCAGCGCGAGTTCCCCCACCTCGACCACGCCTACGGCATCGGGGAAGGTTCAGAAGCCGAGGGGTGGATCGACGAGGCCATCGATTGGCTCGGCCAATAGCGGCGAAAAACGTCAAAATTTGTCATAAATGCCGGTTGAGTGTATAATGCCTGCCGATATATGAGCGTTCCCCTTGCTGAGACCCTTGATCCTGATTGTTGTAGCTATATAACCGTCTATGGGATGCCCCTATGGGGGGCCATCGTCCTGATCGCGGTTTTGCTTTTGGTTTCAGGCCTTTTCTCCGCTTCCGAGAACGCGTTCTCCAACTGCGATAAGTACCATTTCAAGATAGACGCCGACAAAGGCAAGTTGACCGCGAAGATCATCGTGCGCCTGACCGAGCGCTTCGAGGACACATTGGTCGCCGTATTGGTCGGCAACAACATCGTCCAGACGCTGATGTCGTCCATCTCCGCCGTCATCTTCTACGAGATCTGCGCCGAATTCGGCGTTGGCGGACTCGACGCCATCCTCTCGACCGTGGTCATGGGCTTCTTGGTCTATCTCATCAGCGACACCTGCCCTAAGATTCTTTCCAAAGCCATACCCAACAAGATGGCCGCCTTTCTGGCCTGGCCGGATTTCATCGTCTCGATCCTGCTGTACCCCCTGGTGCTGCTTTTCCGGCTGCTGCTGAAGCTCGTCCACCGCATCTTCCACATCAAGGACGAGAACATGCTGACCAAGGAGGACTTCCTGCAGCGGGCCAAGGAGGCCAAGAACGAGGATGAGATAACCGAGCAGGACGAGGACCTGTTCGAGGAGGACGAGAAGCGGCTCATCTCCCGCGCCTTCACCTTCGACACCATCGCGGTCAAGGCCGTCATGACCCCTTTTTCGAAGGTCAACTACATCAACGAGGATGACCTCACCATCGCCGGGGTCAACAAGCTATTGCTGTCCTCCCCCTACTCCCGCTTCCCGGTGTTCAATCAGGAAGGGGAATGCATCGGGATCCTCTCCGCCAACGTCTACTTCCAGGAATACAACCGCGACGAGCACCTCTCGATAACCTCGACCTTGCTTCCCCCGGTATACGTCGAGGACGAGGAAACCCTCGACGATGCCTTCGATATCCTGAACAACGAGCAGACCCACATGGCCCTGGTGAAGGACAATCAGGGGAAGCTGCTCGGCCTCGTCACCATGGACGACCTGCTCTCCAAGCTCGTCGGGGCCATGGATGAGCTCCCGAAGAAGAAGGAGGCAAGGCAATGATGATCGCCGTTTATTCCATATTGCTTCTGCTGCTGCTTTGCCTTTCGGTGTTCTTCTCTAGCGCCGACATGGCCTTCGGGTCGGTCTCCATCGGGAGGCTCGAGGATGAGAAGCCGAGCAAGAAGACCAAGCTCGCGATCAAGCTGTCGCGCGAATACGACAAGACCATCTCGACGATCCTGCTGTTCAACGACACCGTCAACGCCGCCCTCGACACCATCTCGACCTTGCTCGGAATCCTATTGGCCTATGAGTGGTTCGGGGTGGTCGACCCCGACGCGCAGGAGAGCTACGGCCTCATCTGCTCGATGGTTTTCCTGGTGCTGAAGATAATTTTCGGCGAGATAATCGCCAAATCGCTCGGCAAGGTATATAACCGCGGCCTGGTCAGGGCCTATTCCTACATCATTCTGGCCTGCTACTACGTGACCTACCCCATCACCTTCTTGGTCGGGGGCTTCGGCAAGGTCGTCACCTACCCCGTCACCAAGGCGGTCAAGGACTTTCAGCCGAGCGACGACGAGCTCCACGAGATGACCGACGAGATGGAGGAGAAGGGGGCCATAGACGAGCAGGCCGCCGACTTGCTCCGCGGCACCATCGACTACGCCACCACCGAGGCTTACGAGATCATGACCCCGCGGGCCAAGGTCACCGCCATCTGCCTCGAGGACACATTGAAGGACATCTTCTCGGACGAGGAGACCTTCGCCCATTCGCGCCTCCCGGTCTACGAGGATGACTTCGACTCGATCCAGGGCTACGTCAAGAGCAAGGACCTGATCGCCCTCCACCTCGAGGGGAAGCAGCTCATACCCCAGAGCGCCGTCAACCCGGTGCTGTTCATCCCCCGGACCGTCGAGATCAACGACCTCTTCCAGCGGATGAAGAAGGAGAAGGCCCAGATGGCCGTCGTCATGGACGAGTACGGCGCGGTCGAGGGCATCATCACCATGGAGGACATCGTCGAGGAGATCGTCGGCGAGATATGGGATGAGACCGACCGGGCCGATGAGCCGATCGAGGAGGCCGGGGAGAACGAGTACATCGTCGATGGGACCGTCACCCTGCGCGAGTTCTGCTCCGAGTTCAACCTCGACTTCGACTCCATCGACACCGAATACGACACCATCGGGGGCTTCATCGTGGAACTGCTCGGCGACCGCTTCGCCAAGCAGGGCGATGAGGTCTCTTACCAGGGATTGACCTTGAAAGTCCTCCACGTTGAGGGGACCGCGGTCGACAAAATCCTCGTCAAAACCCAGGAAAAAGAGAAGGACAAGGAGTAGGAGAAGGCAATTTCCAGCCCTTACTTCAAAGTCGCTTCAATGTCTACTTCAAAGTCACTTCAAAGTCACTTTGAAGCGATTTCAAAGTCTGCAGGCGTGGATGGCCCCTCATAGCCGATTCAGTTCCCGGCAAGCAAGGAAGCGCAGCTGAAGGCGAGGTTTAGCCCGCATGAATAAAAGGAGAACCCATCGAGCCGGACGTCATAGACTTCGCTATTCGCGCTAGAAGAATCATCATAAGGCAAAGGCGGACGGTCGGGGATGTAGGAGGCCTTGAAGGAGCCAGTCGAGAAGGAAGCGAAGATATGGAGGGTGCTTCCCCCGTCTTCCACGCGGATCTTCTTCGGAGGAACATACCCTTCAAACTCGTAACGGTCATTCAGGCCGGATAAATCGACAAACGGGGGGAAAGAGGAATAACCGGACAGCTGAGCCTCCGCGGCCTCCTGCTTGAACTGCTCGAACTCGCCTTCCTCGCCCCCGCGGTTCTCCACCTCCACCCACATGTAGGCAAGGCCGCCGTCGACCCAAGAGGACTCGACAAAGGCGTAATAATCGGTGTAATCGTATTCGTAGTACGCGCTTTTGTCACAGCAGGCGGAATGGCTGGTCGTTGTTTTGGCGACCCGCGCGGGCTCCTGCCCATAGGAGGCGACGGTCCAATTGTAGGCGTCGATGCGGCAGCCTTGGCAGTAATTGGGCCAATCGTTGCATCCGCATAGAAGCGGCAAGGCCATAGCCGCCAGGCAAGCCCTCAAGGTAAATCTCATTGCACCACCACTCCTTTTTCGTAATTGACACAGTAATATTGGCGCATGCCACCAAGATGTGACGAAATAAGGATAAGGACGTTGCCCATGAACTGCTGCCTTTCAATAATAATTATACGAAGATAGGAAATGTGTCAGTATATTCAGATACAAGAAAAGCCGCCTGGGCTTAACCCAAGCGGCCTTCTTTGGATCAATACATGTCGGAAGGGGCGGCCGGGGCGGCCTTCTCTTCCTTGATGTCGGTGACCGCCGCCTCGGTGGTGACGAATAGCGAGGCGATGGACGAGGCATTGAGGATGGCCGAGCGGGTGACCTTGGTGGGATCGACGATCCCCTCCTTGATCATGTCGACCCACTCGCCGGTCTTGGCGTTGAAGCCGATGCCTTCCTTCTGCCCCTTCTGCAGCTCCTCGATCTCGTCGGGCTCATAGCCGGCGTTGAGGGCGATCTGCCGCAGCGGGTCATACAGGCTCTCCATGACGGCGTTGATGCCGCGCTGGACGTCCGCGTTCTCGTCCTTGAGGACCGGCTTGAGGACCTTATAGACCTCGGCGAGGGCCGCCCCGCCGCCGACGACAATGCCTTCGGCGACCGCCGCCTTGGTGGCGTTGAGCGCATCCTCGATGCGGAGCTTCTTGTCCTTTAGCTCGCTCTCGGTGAGGGCGCCGACCTTGAGCACGGCGACGCCGTCGCTGAGCTTGGCGATCCTCTTGGCGAGGGCCTTCTTGTCGTATTCGGAGGTGGCGACGTCATGCTGGGCGGATAGCTCGGCGATGCGGTCGGCGATCTCCTTCTTGCTGCCTTCCCCGCCGACGAGAAGGGTCTTGTCCTTGCGGATGGTGGCCTTCTTCACGCGGCCGAGGTCGTCGATGCTGACGTCCTTAAGCTCCAATCCAAGGTCCTTGGAGTAGAACTTGGCGCCGGTCATGATGGCGATGTCCTGGAGGGCGCTCTTCTGCGCATCCCCGAACTCCGGGGCCTTGACGGCCACGACGTTGAGGGTGCCGCGGAGCTTGTTGACCACGAGGGTCGAGGTCACGTCGGCGTCGAGGTCGTCGGCGATGATAAGCAGCGGCTTATGGCTCTCGACGATGCCCTGCAATAGCGGGACGATGTCGTTGATGTTGGAGACCTTCTGGTCGGTGACCAAGACGTAGGCGTCCTCGAGCTCGGCGACCATCTTCTCGCGGTCGGTGACCATATACGGGGAGATGTAGCCCTTGTCGAACTCCATGCCCTGGGTGACGGTGAGCTCATCCTCGACGCCCTTGGAGTCGTCGACGGTGATGACGCCGTTCTTCCCGACCTTCTCCATCGCCGAGGCGATGAGGCGGCCGATCTCGGCATCGCCGCTGGAAACGGTGGCGACGGATTCGATGTCCTCGTTGGTGTCGATCGGGCGCGACTTCTCGAGCAGCTTCTTGGCGACTTCCTTGCCGGCCTTCTCTATGCCCTGGCGGACGAAGACGGGGTTGGCGCCCTTCTCGACCGCGTCGATGCCGCGGTGGATTATCGACTGCGCGAGCAAGGTGGCGGTGGTTGTTCCGTCGCCGGCCGCGTCATTGGTCTTGTTGGCGACCTCGTAGACGAGCTTGGCGCCCATGTTGGCGTAGCCGTCCTTGAGCTCGATCTCCTTGGCGATGGTGACGCCGTCGTTGGTGATGAGCGGGCTGCCGTACCCCTTGTCGAGCACGACGTTGCGGCCCTTCGGACCGATGGTGAGCTTGACGGTGTTGGCCAGCTCATCCACGCCGCGAAGCATCGCGTCGCGGGCTTCTTTGCCGAGTTTGATTTCCTTTGCCATATTAGCAATTGACTCCTTGTTGGTTATTCGATGGTGGCGAGGATGTCCTCATCCTTGAGCAGGATGTACTTCTTCCCCTCGTCCTCGATGTCGGTTCCGGCGTATTCGCGGTAGACGACCCTGTCGCCGGGCTTGACGGACATCGGGACGAGCTTCCCGTCCTCATCCTTCTTGCCCGGGCCGATGGCGACGACGGACGCGACGTTGCCGACCTTCTTCTCGCTGGTTAGGATTATCGACCCGACCTTCTTCTCGCTGGGGGTCTTCTCTAGCAGCACGTAGTCAGATAATGGCTTGATCATTTGTTTGCCTGTCTCCTTTTCGCTACGTGTAAAATATTAGTCGATTGTCTGGCACTGTCAAGGGTCGAGTGCTAAAAAGTTTGCGTCGGTGCCGGATGGGCGAGGCAAAACAAAAAGCCCTCATCCGAGGGCTTGCCTTATTTGGCAATGGTGCTCGACCCGGGCGCGAAACTCGATTCGAAGCGGTATGTCTTGTCCACCAGGTTCTGGTTGAGCAGGTCGGTTAGCATGTACATGGCCCGCTTGCCGACCTCGGACATGTCGATGTGGAAGCTCGAGAGGGTCGGGCGGACGATGGCGGCATACTTGGTGCCGACGATCGAGACGATCTCGATGTCCTCGGGGACCTTGAGCCCGGAGTCGGTCGCGGCGTTCATCACGGCCGCGGCGATGGAGTCGCGGTAGCAGAGGAAGAAGCCCGACTTGACGTTCTTGAAGTATTGGACGAAATCGGCATAGGTCCTGGCGTAGGAATCGTCGCAGTTGACGACCTTGTAGGTGTGCCCGAGCCGGTCGTGGGCCGAGATGAAGGCCCGCTCGCAGCGGTCGAGCAGTCGCCCGCCGTTATGGACGTGGAGGAAGGTCATCTCCTTCTTCCCGCCCCGCGCGTAATAGGATTCGACGAGCGACCTGACCGTGGTGTCGTAGTCGAGGAGTATCTCGCCGACCTTGTCGCCGGTGATGCGGGCGTCGATCACGACGGAGGGCACCGAGTAGGAGGCGATCCGGTTGACGTCCTCCTGCCCCAGCTGGTCGTCGAAGATGATGGCCCCGTCGACGTGGGTGGTGATGACCTTCTCGATCATCGACATGGCCTCGTCGCGGGAATGCGAGGTGCTGAAAAGGGTCAGAACGTAGCCCTTCTCCTTCGCGACCTGGGTGAGGCCGTTTAGGAAGTTCGCGATATAGACGTAGTTGGCGCTCGGGATGATGACCCCGATGTTGGTTGTCCGGTTGGTCGCCAAGGCCTGGGCCAAAGCGCTAGGCTTGTAGCCGAGGGTGGCGATGGTGTCCTCGACCTTCCGCCGGGTCGATTCGGTCACGTTCCCGCTTTTGTTGATGACGCGGCTTACGGTCGCGAGCGAAACCCCCGCCGCCTGGGCCACCTGATATATCGTGACCCTGTCTTTCAGATTCTTCATTGATAACCCCCTAGAGACAACCCTATTGTACACATTGTATCGTTTTTGTAAATGTAAATTTTCAAGGTTTTTCAACGGTCTTTCATTTACATAATTAATTTGTAATTTCCCGACTTTTTCAGCGGAAATTATCGTTCGGAATAGAAGGGAATGAAAAAACGAGTCTGCTTTTCAGCCTTTTTTCAGGCGTGGCCGAAAAGAAAGCCGCGCACGGGGCGCGGCAATCGGCTATAGCGACATCAGATCGACTTTCTCTAGCCTCGAGGAGGGGATGTTGCGCCGCCCTTCCTTGGCCTCGGGATGGCCATCTAGCTCCACCAGGTCGCCGGTAAAGCCGCAGGTGGCGTTGTTGACCAGGTAGGTTCCGATGCCGTACATGTCCACCGGGACCCCTTCCTTGGTCCACTCGTCGATCTTCTCCGGGGTGAAGCCGGAGCTCACGACGATCTGCACGAACTGGAAGCCATTGTCGTCTAGCGCCTTCCTGAGGGCGTAGATCAGCTGCTTGCACACCCCATGCGGGTCGAAGCCGGTGGTGTCCTTGTCGTCGAAGTAGTGGTCGATGAGCGACTTCGAGGTGTCGACCCGGATGGCCTTCAGCTTGCGTCCGAGGTGCTTGGCCAGGGTAACCGCGTCGACGGTCACGTTGTTGTGGTAGTCGATGAGGCAGGTGACCGGCTCGTCGGGATAGGCCTGCAAATAGATGTCGGCCGCCTTGCAGACGTCGCCGCCGCAGACCTCGATCAGAGCATGGGGCATGGTGCCCATCCCCCTCTTGCCGACCCAGGCGCCCTGGGCGTCGGTGGAGAAGGCCTTGATGCCGCCGACGTAGGTGGCGTAGCCGTCCCCGGGCTGGGTCAGGTAGTCGTCCTGGCGGTCGGCCATCGAGAAGGTCCTCGCCCCGCGTAGGGCGCGGACGGCGAGCATGGTGTTGGTCGCGACCGAGCTCCGGCGGGCCAATATGCCGTCTAATAGCGACTCGAGGAAGCCGAAGTCCTCATAACGCCCCTTGACCTTGAGCACCGGCTCGTTGGCGTCGATGTGGTCCCCGTCGTTGAGGGCGTAGACCTCGAGGTCCTCGGGGTGGACCGCGAATTTCCTAAGCACGGCGAGGCACTCGTCGACGCCGCAGAGCATTGAGTCGTCGCGGCGCTGGAACCACTGCTCGACCACGATGTGGCCGGGGGCGAATTTGCTCACTATCTCCCGGCTCTTCAGGAAGTAGTTGGCCGAGTAGTATCCCTCCCCGATCCGGGGGTCGAGTTTGAACGTCTTGTCGGTGAGCCGCTTGATCAGGCCCTTTTCCTTCATTTCGATCTCAGTCATCCTCAAAACACGGGTTTCCCCGCCTCCTCATCGTTCCCTATATAGGCTTTGGTGCCGTCGTCCCCCAAACGGAGGTCCTTAGGCGAGCAGACCTCGCAGTCGATGGCGATGTTCTTCTCCACCCGGGGGGCGAAGTAGGTCCCGTCCATCCGCGGGCCGGGCAGCAAGATGGCGATAAGGTCGCCGGAGTCGACGTTCTGGTAGCCGGTGACGGTGCTTAGCCGTTTTCCGGCGTCGAGGGTCAGTATCGACTTCCTCTCGTATAGGGGGTGCTCCTCCTTCGAGACCACTTTGGCGTAGACGAAGTTGGTCGGCTCAGCGTCCTTGTAGTGCGCGCCGAGGTAGCCCCTTAGGGCCTCCTCATCCTTATCCGACAGCCGAACGTTGAGGCCGTCCTGGAGCGTCATCCCCTTCGGGTTGGCGATGTTGGCCCCGAGGAACTCATCGCCACGGAAAAGAAGGGTCGCCCCATTCTCGTCCAGGCTCCTGTCGGGCTTGCCTTCGCCGCATTTGACGAATAGGTAGTCCCATTCGCGGTTGTAGAATACGTCCCTCATGCTTTCCTCCTGATCTTGCAGCGGTTGATGCTTATCCCGAGCTCGCGGAACTTCCGCTCGTACTCGGTCTGCGGCTCGACCGGCTTGGCGTCGCGGTCGACCTCAATGGCCTCCAGCCCCGCTTCGGCGGCCTCAAGCAGCGAATACTCGAACAGGTCCGCGTTGTCGGTGGTGAGCCTTATGTATCCTCCCTCTTTTAGCAGGGAGGCCATCGCCAGCAGCCGGGTGCGCTGCGTGAGCCGGCGCTTGTGGTGGCGAAGCTTCGGCCAAGGGTCGGGGAAGTTGAGGTAGATCGCCTCTAGCCTCTGGCCCGACAGGCCCTCCAATAGGTAATCGAGGTCGCCGAGGAGGAAATAGACGTTGCCTATTCCGCCTTCTAGCGCCTTCTTGGCCGCTAGCGAGGCAACCGAGCGGTCCTTCTCGATGGCGAGGAACCGCTTATCCGGGCTAAGCTTGGCCAGTCCGATGATGAAGTCGCCCTTGCCGCATCCGACCTCTAGGAAGTCGAACCTCGCCCCCTCGGGGAGCTTCTCCCCCATGATCTCGGGGTGCTCGGCGATGAAGGGGGCGGCCCACTTCTTCTTGCGGCTCCTCACTTGGCTTTCTTCCCCAAGGCGAAGATCGCGTCGGCGTAGATGCCGATCTGGGCGTAGAGGTCATCTAGGTAGATGTACTCGTTTGGCGAGTGGATGTCGCCCGGGTGCCCCTTGAAGGCCGAGCCGTAGGCCACGGTGTTCTTGGCCTCCTTGGCGTAGGTCCCCCCGCCGATGGCCATCGGCTTGTCGAACAGGCGATGGGTCATGTGGCGGTAGCTCTTCATGAGGGTCGAAACCAGGTCGCTCTTCTTGTCGAAGAGCAGTATCGGTGCCGAAGAGGACTCGACGAAGTTGAAGGTCGAGTAGTCCTCCAGCTTCTTTATGGCCTGCTTCGGCGAAGCGGATTCGCCATAGCGGTAGTCGAGGCTGAGCTTCAGGACGTGCTTGTTGGAATCGTAGGAGCATAGGCCATAGGAATAGGTGCTCGCCCCGAGCTCCTTCGAGACGTCGTCCCCGCCGAAGACATCGCCGGAGGTGGAGGATATCAGCAGCCCCAGCTTCTCCAATAGCGGCATCTTGAGGGCCTTGCCCAAGGTCAGGAAGGCCTTCGCGAAGGCGGATTCGCCTAGCTCCGGGGTCGAGGCATGGGCGCTCTTCCCCTTGAAAAGCGCGATGCCGAGCTCCCCCTCGTGGCTGTAGTCGCCCAGCTTCGGATCGGCCTTGAAGGCGGCCTCGACCGCCTTGCTGTGGGCCAAGGTCACCATCACCTTGTCGGCGACGGCGTTGACGACCGTGCCCCCGGAGATGGCGATGATCGGCGAGAGGTCGACCATCTTGACCAAGGTCCCGTGGATTATGCCCTTCTCGGCGTAGATAAGAGGGAAGTCGGCGTCGGGGGTGAAGCCGAACTTGGCCTGCTCCTTGCCCGACTCGAAGTAGGAGGATAGGCAGCTCGAGCCCCGCTCCTCGTCCCCGCCGGCGACGAGCCGGACGCGGTATCCGTTGATCAGCCCCTCATCCTTGAGGGCCTTCATGGCGTAGTAGGCGGCCACCAGCGGCCCTTTGTCGTCGCTGGTCCCGCGGCCGATCATTTTGGCCTGCTTGCCCTGCCCGATCACCTTGGCGGCGAAGGGCGGGTTGTCCCACTTGCCCGAGGCCGGGACGACGTCGAGGTGGGCGTAGACGCCGATTATGGGGCCTTCCTCGCCCGCGATTATCTCGGCGCAGCGGTTGTTGGTCTTCTCGACCTTGAAGCCGTGGCTCTTCGCCACCTCTAGCAGCTTGCTTAGCGCCTTGTCCACGCCTTTGCCATACGGGGTCTGCGGGGTCGCGGTCTTCTCGTCGTAGGTCGAGTCGATCTTGACGAGTTCCTGCAGCAGCAAAGCGGCGTCTTTATCGTATTTGGCGCAAATTTTACGGAAATTAGGCATTTTCCTTCCTCCTATGCTTTTTCCCTAAGCTCGGGACGGCCTTGGTTATGGCGAGGTATAAAGACGGTACGAGCACCGCCGCAAGCCCCATTTCCCCGACCATGCCGAGCAGTATGGCGAGTAAGAACGTGAGCCCCGTCCCCTCGGCCAGCGGGTCGCTGCTTCCAAGCAGCCCCGACACCTCCGCGGGGAAGAAGGCATATAGGGTGAGAAACACCAGGCCGGTGTGGATGGCCGTCAAGACGGCCGAACCCAGGCCTAAGTATAGGCTTTTGGCGAGGTTATTGTGAAGTTTCCTTGTAAAGGAAAAGGCAAGCCCGGCCAATAGGCCGAAGACGACCCGCGGGGGGATGGCGGTCCAGGGGTAGGCGAAAAGCAGGTTGAACCCGGCGCCCTGCAATAGCGCCTGGACGTAGGAGCAGATGCCGAAGACCAGCCCGTATAGGAGCCCCTTCTTCCAGCCGAACAGGGCCGCGCCAAGCAGCACCGGCAGGTGCAGCAAGGTGAACGAGATGAACGGGGTGACGAAGATGAAGCCCATGTTGGGCACGAAGGTCATGATGAGGATGATGGCCACTATCGCGGCGTCGAAGGAAAGCGAGGCGGTCCGCTCATGGGCGTCCTTGCTGCTGGGGAAGAAGCGGACGTAGAGCCAAAGGCTGCCCAATAGCATTAGGCAGAGCAGGCATAGCCCGGTTATGGCCAAAGCGTTATTCATGGCGATTCCTCCCGTAAATCCTATAAAGGCCGTTGAGGAGCAGGTTCTCCTGGTAGTCGTATTCCGGAAGGCGGTCCTTTACCTTGCCCGCGTATCCCCCGGTGAGGATGAGCTTGGGGTCATGCAGATGGGCGCACAGCAGCCCGCCTATCTCCTTTATCGCCCCGATCGACCCATAGCAGATGCCCGAGTTTATCGAGTCGGCGGTATTGCGGCCCAGCGCGTCGACGGGGCACTCCAGCCCCACCAAAGGCAGGCTCGCCGTCATGTGGCAGAGCGCCTCGGCGGCCATGGCCAGGCCCGGCAGTATCGAGACCCCGATGAACCCGTCCTTGGCCGAATAGGCGATGAGCTTGGTCGCGGTGCCGAGGTCGGCGATCACCGCGTCGTGAGACAAATCCGCGCCGGCGCAGTCGGCGATCAGGTCGTTGCCGACCTCCGAGGGGTTGGGGACGTTGACCCGGACCCCGGTCCTTAGCTTCTTCCCGACCACCAAGGGGCGTAGCCCCCACTGCTCGAAAAGCCTAACGAAGACGGACTCGAGGCTCGGAACCACCGAGCAGACGATGGCGCCCCCGACATCCTCCTTGCCTATGGACCAGCTGTCCATGAACAAAGAAAGCCTCGCCCCGACCTCGTCGTAGCTTGAGGCTGGGGTGAGGTGAAATTTGGCGACCTTATATAGGCTGCCCTGGTCGAAGAACCCGATGTTGGTCAAGGTGTTCCCGACGTCGACGCATAGAATCATGTTATCGCTCTCCCGGCTTCGGCCCGCCCTCTGGCGGTGCCTAGCGCGCATAGTATAGAGCAACTTCGCTCACAAAACTATGTTTAGTATCCTTCCCTTGACGAAGATGACCTTCCGCGGGGTCTTCCCCTCGAGGTAGGGCTTGATCTTGGGCGAGGCGGCGGCGAGGGCAAGGGCGCCGTCTTGGTCGATATCGGCGTCCATCGCGATCACATCGCGGGTCTTGCCGTTGATCGAGACGGCGATGTTCTTCTTCGCCTCGGCGAGCTTGCTCTCATCGTAGGTCGGCCAGCTCTGGTAGGTTATGAGGTCCTCGTGGCCAAGCATATTCCACATCTGCTCCCCGACGAAGGGGCAGAGGCAGGAGAAGACCTTGACGAAGCCCTCGAAGTAGGGGCGGTAAATCGACTTGGCCTTGTAGCAATCGTTGATGAACACCATCATGGCCGAGATGGCGGTGTTGAAGGCGAGCGACTCGTAGTCCTCGCCGACCTTTTTGACCATCTTGGCGTAGGAGGAGTCGAGCGACCCGTCATTCTCATCGGTTAGGCGATTGCCGCCCTCCTCGTCGACTATCCGGTAGACGCGCTCGATGAACCGCTTCGCCCCGTCCAACCCGGAGGTGGACCATGGCTTGGCCTCCTGCAGCGGTCCGGCGAACATCTCGAATAGGCGCAGCGAGTCCGCCCCGTGGCTCTTCACGATGTCGTCTGGGTTGACCACGTTGCCGCGGCTCTTGCTCATCTTCTCGCCATTCGCCCCGAGGATCATCCCCTGATGGAACAGCTTCTTGAACGGCTCCTTGCAGCTGACCGCCCCGATGTCGTAGAGGAACTTGTGCCAGAATCGGGCGTAAAGCAGATGGAGCACGGCGTGCTCGGCCCCGCCGACGTAGAGGTCGACCGGGAGCCAGTGGTCGAGCAGCTCCTTGTCGCCGATGCAGGAATCGTTATGCGGGTCGATGTAGCGGATGTAGTACCAGCAAGACCCGGCCCACTGCGGCATGGTGTTGGTCTCGCGCTGCCCTTTCCTGCCGTCGGGGGCGACGTAGTCGAGCCATTCCTTCGGGGCGCGGGAAAGCGGCGGTTTGCCGTCTTTGCTCGGCTCATAGGAATCTAGCTCCGGCAAGGTAAGCGGCAGCTGGTCCAGCGGCAGCGGGAACTCGGTCCCGTCCTCGAGTTTGGCGACCGGGATCGGCTCGCCCCAGTAGCGCTGACGGGAGAAGATCCAGTCGCGCAGCTTGTAGTTGACGACGCGCTTCCCCTTGCCGAGCTCCTCGAGCTTCTTGACGATGGCGGCCTTGGCGGATTCGTTGTCCATGCCGTCGGCGAAAGAAGAGTTGATGTGCTTCCCATCCCCCTCGTAGGCGGCTAAGGAGATGTCGCCCTCGACGACCTGAACGATCGGCAAGCCGTGCTTGCGGGCGAAGTCGTAGTCGCGGGAATCGTGGGCCGGGACGGCCATGACGGCGCCCGAGCCATAGGAGCCGAGGACGTAGTCGGCGACGTAGACCGGGACCTTCTTCCCGTTTATCGGGTTGATGGCGTAGGCGCCGGTGAAGACGCCGGTCTTCTCCTTGTTGCCCTTGGTGCGGGAGAGGTCGCTCTTGGATTTGGATTCCTCCACGTAGGATTTGACGGCCTCCGCGCATTCCGGGGTCAGTATTTTCTCAACCAGCGGATGCTCGGGGGCCAGGCAGCAATAGGTGCAGCCGAAAAGGGTGTCGGCCCGGGTGGTGAACACCTTGAAGGAGCCGGTCCCGTCGGCGAGGTCGAACTCGATCTCCGCCCCATTGCTCTTGCCGATCCAGTTCCGCTGCATGTCGAGGGTGGAGGACGGCCAATCCAATAGCTTGAGGTCCTCCTCCAATCTGTCGGCGTAGGCGGTTATGCGCAGCATCCATTGCCGTAGCGGCATCCTGATGACCGGGTAGCCGCCCCGCTCGGAGACCCCGTCCTTGACCTCTTCGTTGGCGAGCACCGTCCCGAGCTCGGGGCAGTAATTGACGGGGACATCGTCGACGTAGGCGAGGTCGTGCTTTAGCAGCTCGGTGAATATCCACTGGGTCCACTTGTAGTAGCCGGGGTCGATGGTCGCGATCTCCTTGCTCCAGTCGTAGGAGAAGCCGAGGTCGTCGATCTGCTGCTTGAAGTGGGCGATGTTCTGCCTGGTGAACCCCTCGGGGTGGACGTTGTTCTTGATGGCGAACTGCTCGGCTGGCAATCCAAAGGCGTCCCATCCCATCGGGTGGAGGACGTTATAGCCCTGCATCCTCTTCATCCTGGCGATGATGTCGGTCGCGGTGTAGCCCTCGGGGTGGCCGACGTGGAGCCCCTGCCCGGAAGGATAGGGGAACATGTCGAGGACGTAGTACTTCGGCTTGGAGAAATCGTGGGTGTCGCAGCGGAAGGCGTCCTTCTCCTTCCAGACCTGCTTCCATTTGGCCTCAATGGCGCGGAAATCGTAACTCATAACGCTTGCGATTATAGCCTTTTAGGCTAAAGGCTTGAAGTCTTTGTCGCTGGGGTATGCCCGATTCTACAAAAATGTGATTCAAGTGGTCAAAGGTGTATACAAAAATGTGATAGAAGGACAAAAAAGTACTACAAAAATGTGGAAACATGATTGCAAAAGACTACAAAAATGTGATTAGCGATGTTAGCATCTTATTGCGAAAACAAGGAAAAACGCCATGCTTAGAAGAAAAATCGACGATTATCTATCCGCTTGGAAATTAGACCCGAACCGCAAACCGCTTTTGGTATATGGGGCCCGGCAGATCGGGAAAACCACCTCCATCCGGGAATTCGGGAAGAAATACGGCAGCTTCGTCGAGATAAACTTCGCCACCGAGCCGAGCATGAAGACGGTTTTCTCCAAAGGCTATGACGTCGATTCCATACTGATGGGGCTTAGCCTTTTCAATCCCTCGTTCAGGTTTTTGCCCCATGACACCTTGATCCTTTTCGATGAGGTTCAGGAATGCCCTGACGCTTTGACCTGCCTCAAGCCCTTCTCCTTGGATGGAAGCTACGACGTGATCTGCTCTGGGTCATTGCTTGGGGTTCATTATAAGCGGATCAGCTCGATCCCGGTCGGATATAAGCAGGAATACCGCATGCGTTCCTTGGACTTCGAGGAATTCCTTTGGGCGAATGGGATAAGCGAGGAGCAGATAGAGCGCGCCTATTCCTGCCTAAGCTCGCTTAGCCCGCTTCCTGACGCCTACCTGCTTAGGTTCAAGGAGCTTTTCGAGGACTATATCTTCGTCGGGGGGATGCCGGAGGCGGTCAATGCGTTCGTGTCGACCAAGCTCTTCTCCGCCCCATTCGAAGTCCAAATGAGGATAAGCCGGGATTACGATGACGATATCGGGAAATACGTGGAGGGGCTAGACAGCGCCCGCGTGAGGAGGTTCTACCGCCATATTGGGTCGCAGCTTTCCCGCGAAAACCACAAATTCCAAGTCTCGAAGATCGGCCATGGGTCCAGATGGAGGGAATACCAAGGGGTTGAGGAATGGCTTCGCGACGCCGGAGTAATCGAGGTTGCGCACAACCTGAAGTCCCTTCGCCTCCCGCTTAACGCCGAGGAGGAGGACGACAACTTCCGGGTCTATTACGCCGACCACGGGTTGTTCATCGCCTCGCTCGACGAAGAGGCGAAGGATGACCTGCGGCTAAATGGCAACTACGACATCTACTATGGCGCCCTTTACGAGAATCTGGTGGCCGAGTCGCTCTCCGCTTTGGGCTATCCGCTTTATTTTTACCGCAGCGACAATGGGACAATCGAGCTCGATTTCGTGCTGCGCGCCAAAAACGAGATCATACCGGTTGAGGTGAAGCGAAACCGGGGAAGGAGCAAATCGCTGAAGGCGGTGCTTGATTCCGACCTCGGCATAAGCCACGCGGTGAAGCTAATTGGCGGGAACATCGGATTCGACGGAAGGATCTTCACTTTGCCCTACTCGCTGTCTTTCCTATTGAAGCGATTCCTGAAGGAAAGCGAAAAGATAAGCTGGTGATGAAAAAGCCCCGCGTTTTGCGGGGCATTTGCCTTAGCGGTATATCTTCTGATACATCGCGGCGGCCTTCTTCCAGGAATGGTCCTGCTTCATGGCCGCCCGTCTCAATGAGAGCAGGCGCTTCTTGTCGAGGTAGGCCTCCTCGGCCTTCATGACGCCATAGCGGAGCCCGCCATCGTCGTAGTCCTTGAATAGGAACCCGGTCTTGCCGTCGTCGATGGTGTCGCATAATCCCCCGACCGCGCGGGCGACGGGGAGCGTCCCATACCGCTCGGCGATCATCTGCCCGATGCCGCAGGGCTCGAACAAAGAGGGCATAAGGAAGAAGTCGGCCCCGGAGTAGATCAGGTGCGCCCTCTCCCCGGAATAGCCGATGTAGATGCAGACGTTGCCTGGGTATTCGCGGCGCAGCTGCTCGAGCCCCTGCTCAAGCCGGTACTCGCCCGACCCGAGGGCGAAGATATATCCGCCCCGCGAGCATATCTCGCGCCCCACCGAGAGGACGAGGTCGATGCCCTTCTGGTAGGTGAGCCGCGACACCAGCCCATACACCGGGCCGCCATTATCCTCGAACCCGGCCACGTCGAATAGGCGCTTGCGGCACTTCTGCTTGCCCGAGGTGACGTTGGAGGATGAGTAGTTGGCGTAGATCAGCTTGTCGTGTAGGGGGTCCCACTCGCCGTAGTCGATGCCGTTGGCGATGCCGAGGAACCTATCGCCCTTGTCCGACAAGACGCCGCTCAGGCCGAACCCGCCCTCCTCGGTGAGGAGCTCCTTGGCGTGGGTCGGGGAGACGGTGGTCACGTAGTCGGAGTAGACGATCCCGGTCTTGAGGGTCGAGACCATCCCCTCGAAGCGGACCTTGCCGTTGAAGTAGAGCTCGTCGGAGAGCTCGTAGAAGTCGTTGAGGAAGTAGCGGTCGATGATCCCCTTGAAGGCGGGGTTATGGATGGTGAAGACGAACTTGGCGTGGGCAAACGTCGGGTCGAAGGCGTTCTGCTCGCGGACCAGGCAGGGGATCATGCCGGTCTGCCAGTCGTGGCAGTGGATGACGTCGGGCTGGTAGCCGATGTAGCCGAATAATCCCCTGGCGGCCGTCGCGAAGAAGGCGAACCGCTCGCCGTCGTCTAGGTAGCCGTATAGCGAGGAGCGGCCGAAGTAGTAATGGTTGTCGAGCAGGTAGAACTCCACCCCGCCCTCGCGGCAATGGTAGACGTCGCAGTTCTGGTGGCGCCAGCTCAGGCTCACCGGGTAGGACCCGACGTAGCTCGCCCTTACGCCCTTGTCGCGGATGGAGGAGTAGAACGGGAGCACGACGATCACGTCCTCCCCGTCCTCGGCAAGCTGCTTCGAGAGGGAGTAGACGACGTCGGCGAGCCCCCCGGTTTTGCATAGCGGGTTGGACTCGCTGGCTATCATGGCGATTCTCATAGTATGGCTCCTTGCGGCACGTAGACCGGGCTAGACGCGGTCCCGACGACCTTGTGGCTGCGGGTGATGATGGAGTATTTGTCGATGAGGGCGTTGGACACCGTCGCCCCATCCCCGATCATGGTCGAGGAGAAGACGATCGAGTCCTTCACCACCGCCGTCTTGGCGATCTTGACGTTGCGGGCGACGATCGAGTTGATGACCGTCCCCTCGACGATGGCCCCGTTGGCGATGAAGGAGTTGGTGACCTTGGCGTCCTTGCCGTAGATGGCCGGCTGGGTGTCGTGGGTCAGGGTGAATATCGGGAAGTCGTCCTTGAATAGCGACCTACCCTTCTGCTCGTCGAAGAGCTCGAAGGAGTACTCCATGTAGTGGCGGAAGCTGTCGATGCAGCGCACATATCCGTCATAGACGTAGACGTGCGGGCGGGTCGAGCCCTCCTCGCGCCCCACCGCGTAGATAAGCGAGCTCAGGCTCAGCGTCGGGTTCTTCGCGGCGTAGCGGTGGATCATGTCGGCGAGGACGGTCCGGTTGACGATGTAGATGCCTAGCGAGGCCAGGCAGGGAGACGATACGCTCCCGTCGTTGTCCTCGACGTCCTCGACGTAGCCGGAGGGGTTGACCGTCAGCAGCGCCTCATGCAGGAACTCCTTCCGCGGGTCTGCGACTCGGCAGGCCACGACGGTGACCTTGTCTTTCCTGGCGATGTGCTCGGCGAGGATCGGGCGGTAGTCGATCGAGGCGATGATGTGGGTCGGGGCGATCACGATGTAGGAGGCGTCGGAATCGTAGAGGACCCAGTCGTTCTCGCGGATGTTGTTGATGTCGGTGTTGGTCTCCGGGTGGAGGTGCGCCGGCTCGTTGTACATGATGATCTCCTGGCCGATCTTGGTGTTGGTGACCCAGGCGTCCATCGAGCCGAGGTGCTTCAAGACCGAGCGCAGCTTGTCCTTGACCAGTATGCCGACGGTCGATATTCCGGAGTTGCAGAAGCTCGAGAGCGCGAAGTCGCAGCAGGCGTAGCGCCCCAGGAAGGAGGTGGAGCCGAGCGGGCGGGAATCCGTCAGCGGGCTGATCTCCGGGTCGGAATGGAAGTTCACGATGCCGATTACGTTGTTCATACTCATCCCCTCGTCGCGGTGTAGAGGTCGATTTCCTGCCTCTCCGCGTTGACTTTCTCGCCTTTGCCTATGTAGGCGTCGGGCCCGATTATCGCGTCGTAGGCCTCGGCCCCCTCATCGAGGGTGGCCCCGTCCATTATGACGCAGTTGACGGCCTTCGAGCCTTCCTTCAGATAGGCCCCGGAGCTCACGACGCAGTGCTCGCAATACCCCCGGACTATCGCCCCTTGGTTGATTAGCGAGTCCTTGACCGTCCCGGCCGGGCCGATGTATTGCGGGGTGGCGTGGTTGTCCTCGGTGTAGATGCGCTTCCCGCCGGCGAATAGGTCGGCGGAGGAATCCCCGGACATCAGTAGGTCCATGTTGGCCTGGTGCAGGCTCGCGATGGTCCCCACGTCCTTCCAATAGCCATGGTAGGTGTAGGCGACGAGCTTCTTGCCCTTCTCCATCATCTTCGGGATGATGTTCTTCCCGAAGTCGTGGTCGCTATCCTCGTCCTTGCCATCCTCCACGAGCATCGCCCTGAGGGTCTTGTAGGTGAAGATGTAGATGCCCATCGAGGCGAGGTTGGACTTCGGGACCTTCGGCTTCTCCTTGAAGGCTGTGATGACGCCGTCCTGGTCGACCTCGAGTATCCCGAAACGCGAGGCCTCGGCCATCGGGACCGGGTAGACCGAGATGGTGCAGTCGGCCTTGGCGTCGAGGTGGCGCCGCAGCATCGGCTCGTAGGTCGTCGAGTAGATGTGGTCGCCGGACAGTATCAATACGTACTCCGGGGACAAGGAGTCGAGCCAATCCAGGTTCTGGTAGATCGCATCGGCGGTCCCCCGGTACCAGTTGCTGCCCTCCTCGGTCTGCTTCGGGGTGAGTACCGAGGTCAGCGAATTGACCCCGTTGAGGCCCCAGTTCTTGCCGTTGCCGATGTAGGTGTTGAGCTCCGAGCTCTCGTATTGGGTCAAGACCCCGACGTGGTTGATGCCCGAATTGGCGCAGTTTGAAAGCGGGAAGTCGATTATCCGGTACTTCGCCCCGTAGCTGACGGCCGGTTTGGCCGTCTTCCGAGTCAGCGCCTTAAGCCTCGTCCCTTTCCCACCGGCCAATATCATGGCGGCTATCTTTATGCCCATCATGCCCTCCTTATGGTGAATGGATATGTAATGGCTACGTATATTATAAGCATTAGGCGCCCGCCGCGCGCAGGGAAATCGCAAAGGCGGGGAGTTTCTTCGATTTCCCACCTTTTCGGGGAGCCGTTCCCAACAAAGGTGTTAAGTAGCAAACTCATTGCAACAATCTATTTATTTACGGCCTTATCTTAGAAAATCGGCCAGCATGTTGCGCTGGGATCGATCAAGTTTGACAATCTGCCGGCCTCTGGGGCATAATCCGGGCGCAGCAAAAGGCGGCCCCGAATGCGTTTGGCTAACTCATTGCAACGGGCCTTGTCGGTTCAAGCGACGCCTTCTTTGCTGGATTGTTCGGGGTTAGATTATCGGAAGTAATCTAACCTTTTTCTTTGGGACCCGCCGGATCCCGATTCCCTTCAGGAAGCCCTCGCCGAACTTCCTCCTGACGATGTCGTAGGGGGCCCGGTCCCCCTTCCCCTTCCGGACGTACGAGTTGATGTTGGAGTACATCTCGTCGACCTCCTCCTGGGTGAGGGAGTCGAGGCTGTGGCCCTTCGGCAGGCAGTGCCTGACGAGCTCGTGGAGCCTCTCGCACTCGGCCTTGTCCGTGGCCTTGTATGGGCTGGTGAAGTAGGCGGAGCAGACCTTCTCCCCGCCGTCGGAGAGCTCGATCCTCGGGAAGTACGAGAACTCGGACCCGTTGTCGGCCAGGTTGATGGGGAATATCCTCCCGACCTGCTCCTTGCCGATCCTCGCGAACACGCCGGCTATGGCCCGGAGGGCGCTGGATGGGCTGCCCTTGTCTATGAGGATCCCGAACTGGAACCCGTATTTGGGGAGGGTGATGGTGAGCAGGGCCTTCCTGTCGGAGGCCTTCCCGATGACCGAGTCGTATTGGGCGACGTTGGCCCTCGGATCGGCCTTCCTCGCCCTGAGGTAGTCCCTGTAGGTCCGGCCCACGACCGCCCTTATGTCCCTGAGGGCGACCTCCCTCGGCCTCCCCGCCTCCTTCCGGGCGAACCGGACGTACCGCCTCAGCTGATGCGGCTTGGCCGAGAGGAGCCCCCTGTAGCAAAGCCTCCTGACGGTGGACTCGGACGCGAGCCGGCGCAGGGCCGGGCTGGTCGCGTATATGTGGTGGATCGACTGGCCGAGGGACACCCTGGGGGAGACGGCCTCGTCGATCGCCCGGACGACGCCCTCCGGCGTCTTCGGGCAGCTCCTCGGGGCCGATCGGTTGGCCATGCTCCTCGCATCCGCCTCGGCGAAGTCGTAGTAGGCCTTCTCGCGGTGGCAGTAGGCCGCCGTCCCGCACCCGTTGCACAGCCCGAGGAACCTCTTGGGGCACGGGATGGCCCTTCCCGGCTTCCGGGTCGCGTTGTTCCTCAGCTCCCTTGAGACCGTGGACTTGTCGAACCCGATCCGGGCGGCGATCTGGGTGGCCGTCATCCTTTTCAGTATGCAGGCCTGGATGACCATGCGGTCCTCAGCCGAGAGCCTTGCGTATCTTCTTTTG
>DVMV01000011.1 GCA_018714785.1 Candidatus Alloenteromonas pullicola | reverse complement strand
ATATTTACTTAGTTTCATTTGTCTTGGGCTTATCTTCGCTTCTACGGTCATAGGGGCTTCATTCACTTTGTTTTTCAAAAAGTCGCTTGGCCCAAAGATTTCTTCAATCGTTTTGGGATTCAGCGGTGGGGTAATGGTGTCCTCTGCCGTCTTTGGTCTTTTGCTTCCATCCATGGAACAAGCCTCTTCGACTTTTGGGAATTATTCTTTGCTGGTTGTTTGCGGTTCCTTCTTGGCTGGATGTCTACTTCTGTTTGCCTTGGATAAGCTGATACCCCATATGCATCCGGATGGAAGGAAAGAAGGTCCGGAAACCAGTGGGGTGAAACCATCCACCAAATTGTTCTTAGCCGTAACCTTGCATAATATACCCGAGGGTATTGCTGTCGGTTTGGCGTGTGGAATTTACTTCGCTTCTCCGGATCAATGGCCTATCGCCTTGGCGGCCATTACCCTGGCTCTAGGCATCTCCATTCAGAATATTCCTGAGGGCGCTGCCGCCTCGCTTCCTCTTTTAGACGAAGGGTACAGCCGTGGCAAAGCGTTTGCGTTTGGCGCTAGTAGCGGCCTCCCAGAACCTTTATTTGGCATTATTGCCTGCGCAATAGGCGCCGCTTTCTCCTCCGCGTTGCCCTTTTTGCTCTCTTTTGCGGCCGGGGCAATGATCTACGCGACTGTCGACGAGTTGATTCCTGGGTCGATAAGCAAACACGAGCATTTTGGCCTCTGGAGCTTCATCATTGGCTTTGTCGTCATGATGGCCTTGGAAATTGCCTTAGGCTAATAGCTATTGACCTTGAGCCGGCTCGAAGGTTTTGAATAATTATACAGGTACTATTTATGAAGATTGGAGAACTTGCAAAACGGGTAGGACTAACTCGCGATACGCTCCGTTTTTATGAAAAAATCGGGCTATTCAAACCACATCGGTCTTCCTCGGGGATTCGCGATTACTGCGACGAGGACATTGATCGATTGAGAGTTATTATCTGTTTCAAGGATTCCGGTATACCTCTTGAAGATATCAAGGAGTATCTCGCGTTGGTCGACCAAGGCCCTGGGAACGAGGAGGAGCGTCTTGCTATCCTGGAAAAATCGAAGAAACGTCTTCAGGATACTTTGGAGAAGCTGAAGAAGACCATGGATCTCCTCGATTACAAGATTGCTCATTACGAAGAGATTGAAGGCGAATGCAAAATATAATGAGGAAGGTTCTAATCATAGAATCGTCCCCAAGGAAGGATTCGAATTCCTCGTTTTTGGCATCTTCGTTCGCCAAAGGGGCCATGGAAGCGGGGCATGAGGTGAAAACCGTATCCATCGGTAAGATGGGCCTAAAGCCATGCCTGGCCTGCTATGCCTGCACCAAGATCGGGCGTTGCATCCAAGACGATGGTGTCAACGATATCCTGCCTTTGCTCTTAAAGGCCGATGTAATCCTCTTCGCCAGCCCGGTGTATTTCTATTCCATGTCCGGTCAGCTAAAGTGCCTGATCGACAGGACAGTCGGGATATATGAGAAGATCAGATCCGATATATACATAATCCTTACGGCTTGGGACCCCGAGAAAAGCCATCTGCATAACGCCCTAGAGTCGATTCGCGGCTACACCAGGGATTGTCTCGAGGATTGTAAGGAGAAAGGCTATCTACTCGCCGCTGGGCTCAACGACCAAGGCGAGGCGAAGGACAGCGAATATGCAAAAGCTGCATATGAGATGGGAAGGTCGTGCTGATGGATGATAAGTTCAATCCGCTCTATGGATTGGGGGAACCGAATGCTGCCTACGCCGCCTATTTCATAAAGGACAGTTTCTTGAATCCGCTAGGGAAAGGCGTGGCCAACGTCAGCTTCGAGCCCGGATGCCGGAACAACTTCCACATCCATCGTGGCGGAGGCCAGATCCTGCTATGCACCGATGGGGTCGGCATATATAAACAGGATGGAGGGAAGGCCCGCAAATTGCTTCCTGGCGACGTGGTCGTCATCCCGCCTAACGTCAGGCATTTCCATGGGGCTTACCCCGATTCGTGGTTCGCCCACGTCTCGGTCGAGGTTGCTCCAAGCGAAGGCACCGATTGGCTTGAGCCGGTCGACGAGGAGGAATACCTTTCCTACGTTGCCGAAGCCGAAAAAGCAAAATAAGCACCATTAAGGTGCTTTTTTCTTACTATCGGAAAATAAATAATCGTAGCAGGATAAAAATTAATAAATCGGTATATCGGTATCGGTAAAAAAATACTTTTATTTTGTTGACTGCGGTAGATATTTTTAATATCTTAATCTCGGTATCGGTAGGACGATGCCCTTATCAAGGAACATGAAGACATATTCCCTCAATCAACTGGGACGCTACCCAATCTACCTCAAGTTGCTTAAAGAGCTTCATGAGGGCGGCGTTGAAATTGTCTCATCTCCCCTGATCGCCGGCCGGCTTGGCTATAGCGAGGAGCAGGTCCGCAAGGATCTTCAAAACGTCTCCTCCGAAGCCGGAAGGCCGAAGAAGGGTAGGGATATCAAGCTCCTTATTGAGGACATCGAGACCTTCCTGGGCTATAGGGACTCGACTTCCGCCATCTTGATAGGCGTAGGGCATTTGGGCTCGGCTTTGCTCAACTTCCCCGCCTTCTCCGAGATGGGCCTCGAGATCTTGGCCGGCTTCGATTCCGATCCCTCGCTCCTTTGGAAGCGGGTCGGCGGGAAAGAGATATTCCCGATATCGATGCTAAAGGAGATCTTGCCGAGGCTCAATGCCCACATCGCCATCTTGACCGTCCCGGCCAAAGTGGCGCAGGAGGTCGCTCTCCTGGCCGTCGACGGCGGGGCAAAGGCCATCTGGAATTTCGCCCCTGCCCACCTTGACCTTCCCCCCGACATCGTCGTGGAGAACGTCAATCTCGCCTCATCGCTAGCCGTGCTATCGCACCGGCTGAACATCGCCCTTGCCAAGGAGGAAAAGTAAAACATTATGGCAACAACGAAGAAAACCACCGAACAAG
This sequence comes from Candidatus Alloenteromonas pullicola, assembly GCA_018714785.1. Classification (GTDB taxonomy): domain Bacteria; phylum Bacillota_I; class Bacilli_A; order RFN20; family CAG-826; genus Alloenteromonas; species Alloenteromonas pullicola. The sequence continues at coordinate 29,627 of DVMV01000011.1, read as the reverse complement.
CCCCAGCGCCGGAGCTGACCCCAGAGGAAAAGAAAGCCGCCGCTGAGAAGGAAGTCGACGAACTCGTCCAAAAGGGTCTTAAGGCCCTTGCCGACTTCGCCTCTTATGATCAGGAGAAGATCGACTACATCGTCGCCAAGATGTCCGTCGCCGGCCTAGACAACCACGGCATCCTCGCCCGCAAAGCCATCGAGGAGACCCACCGCGGCGTATTTGAGGACAAGGCCACCAAGAACCTGTTCGCCTGCGAGTACATCGTCAACAACATGCGCCACCTCAAGACCGTCGGCATCATTTCCGACGATCCTGTCACCGGCATCACCGAAATCGCTGAGCCGGTCGGCGTCGTCTGCGGCGTCACCCCAGTCACCAACCCGACCTCGACCGTCATCTTCAAGAGCTTGATCGCCATCAAGACCCGCAACCCGATCATCTTCGGCTTCCACCCGAAGGCCCAGCAGTGCTCCAAAGCCGCCGCCATCGTCATGCGCGATGCCGCCATCGCCGCTGGCGCCCCCGAGAACTGCATCCAGTGGATTGAGCACCCCTCGATGGATGCCACCTCCGCCCTTATGAACCACCCCGGCGTCGCCACCATCCTCGCCACCGGCGGAAACTCCATGGTCAAGGCCGCCTACTCATGCGGCAAGCCGGCCCTCGGCGTCGGCGCGGGCAACGTCCCCTGCTACATCGACCGCTCCTGCGACATCGAGCAGACCGTCAACGACGTCGTCCTCTCCAAGTCGTTCGACAACGGCATGATCTGCGCTTCCGAATCGGCCGTCTTCGTGGACGAGGCCGTCTACGATGACGTCGTCGCGATGCTCAAGAAATACCGCGTCTACTTCGCCTCCGAGGAGGAGAAGAGGATGCTCGAGAAGTACATGTTCGGCGTCACCAAGGGCAGCGAGAACGTTGCTGCCGCCAGGCTCAACGCCGACGTCGCCGGCATGAGCGCCAAGCGCATCGCCGAGAACTCCGGCTTCACCATCCCCGATGGCTGCCAGATCATCGCCGCCTGCTGCACCGAGGTCGGCCCCGAGGAGCCGCTCTCCCGCGAGAAGCTCTCCCCGGTCCTATCGGTCTACAAGGTCTCCGGATTCGACGAAGGCACCGCCATGTGCGAGAAGATGCTCGAGTTCGGCGGCCTCGGCCACACCGCGGCCATCCACTGCCATGACCAGGCCATGTCCGACCGCTTCGGCGACATCGTCAAGGCCATCCGCATCGTCTGGAATTCGCCCTCGACCTTCGGCGGCATCGGCAACGTCTACAACTCCTTCATCCCCTCGCTGACCCTCGGCTGTGGCTCGTATGGCCACAACTCGGTCGCCGGGAACATCTCGGCTTTGAATCTTCTCAACATCAAGCGAGTCGGCAAAAGGAGGAACACCATGCAGTGGTTCAAGGTCCCGCAGAAAATATATTTCGAACGCAATTCCATCCAGTACCTCAAGAGCGCCAAGGACGTCTCCAAGGTCTTCATCGTCACCGACCACTCGATGGTCCAGCTCGGCTTCCTCAACAAGATAATCGATGAGCTGATGGCCCGCCGCAACAAGGTCACCTACCAGCTGTTCGCCGACGTCGAGCCCGACCCCGACATCACCACCGTCAGGAAGGGATGCGAGCTCATGTCTGAGTTCCAGCCCGACACCATCATCGCCCTCGGCGGCGGATCCTGCATGGATGCCGCGAAGGGCATGTGGATCTTCTACGAGCACCCCGAAGTCAACTTCGACGACCTCAAGCAGAAGTTCATGGACATCCGCAAGAGGGCTTTCAAGTACCCGGAACTCGGCCGCAAGACCAAGCTCATCTGCATCCCGACCACCTCGGGCACCGGATCTGAGGTCACCCCGTTCGCAGTCATCTCCGACAAGGCCAACCTCAAGAAGTACCCGCTGACCGACTACTCCCTGACCCCGTCGATCGCCATCGTCGATCCGGAGTTCACCACCAACATCCCGGCCCGCTCCACCGCCTACACCGGCATGGACGTCCTCACCCACGCCATCGAGGCCTACACCTCGGTCATGGCCAGCGACTACACCGACGGGCTTGCCCTGAAGGCCATCGAGCTGGTCTTCACCTACCTGCCGCGCTGCGTCCATAACGGCAAAAACGACCTCAAGGCCCGCGAGAAGATGCACAACGCCGCCACCATCGCCGGCATGGCCTTCGCCAACGCCTTCCTCGGCATCGTGCACTCCATGGCCCACAAGATCGGCGCCGAATACCACACCATCCACGGCCAGACCTGCGGCATCCTCCTCCCGCACGTCATCAAGTACAACGGAACCCAGCCGACCAAGCTCTCCGTTTGGCCGAAGTACGAGGAATACAACTGCGACAAGCGCTACCTCGACATCTGCCGCGTCCTGAACCTCCCCGCCAAGACCCCGGAGGAGGCCACCCAGGCCCTATCCGACGCCGTCATGAACCTCGGCAAGGAGATCGGCATCGACATGAACTTCGCGTCCTTGATACCGGACGAGGAGTACTACATGTCGCACCTCGAGGAGCTGGCCTACCTCGCCTATGAGGACCAGTGCACCCCGTGCAACCCGCGCGAACCGATGATCGAGGACATGATCCAGATCATGAAGGACGCCTATAAGGGGAACTAATGGCCAGCGTCGAGCTATCTATCTGCGTTGGGAGCTCTTGCCACCTCAAGGGCTCCCGCGACGTCATCGAGAAGGCCAGGGAGGAGATAATCCGCCTCGGCCTTCAGAATGAGGTCACGCTGAAGGCCGCCTTCTGCCTCGGGCAGTGCGGCCACGACGGGGTCAGCGTCAAGGTGGGGGAGAAGGTCGTCCCCGGCGTCAAGCCGGAGACCGTCTCCAAGCTATTCGAAGACCAAGTCTTGCCGCTTCTAGGCAAGTGATCCACAGGGGGCCAAAAGCCCCCTTCTTGGGTTTTAGGAGGGAACAATGGAAAAGGTGCTTTATAGCCTCGAGAACGACTGCCGCAGCTGCTACAAGTGCATCAGGCACTGCCCGGTCAAGTCGATCTCCTTCAAGGACGGGCAAGCCAGCATCATCGCCGACGAGTGCATCCTCTGCGGCAACTGCTATTTGGTATGCCCCCAGGGGTGCAAGAAGATCCGCGACGACACCGACACCGCCTATGAGCTGATCAAGCGCGGCAACTGCTATGCCTCTGTCGCCCCGAGCTACCTAAGCGCCTTCCCCTCCACCTCATTCAAGAAACTGCGCGAAGCCCTCATCAAGCTAGGCTTCGCCGATGCCGAGGAGACCGCCCTCGGCGCCACCCAGGTCAAGCGCGAGTACGACCGCCTGGTGGACTCCAGCAGCTCCGACGTCATCATCTCGACCTGCTGCCACGCGGTCAACCTGCTCATCGAGCGCCACCACCCTTCGCTAGCCAAATTCCTGGCCCCGGTGCTCTCGCCGATGCAGGCCCACGCCAAGATGATCAAAGAGGCCCACCCGGGCTGCACCGTCGTCTTCCTCGGCCCCTGCATCGCCAAAAAGGACGAGGTCGACCGCTACGACGGATACGACGACCTGGACCTCACCTTCATAGAGCTCAAGCGGATGCTCAAGGAGAAAGGCATCGAGGTGGGGCAAGACGACGACATAACGCTAGCCAAATCCAAGGCCAGGCTCTTCCCGACCGAAGGGGGGATCCTCGCCACGATGGACCGGCTATCCAAGAAATACGACTACCTGGCCGTCTCGGGGATGGATGAGGTGCTTTCCGCCATCGAGGACATCGAGAAGGGGAAGATCCACCACGCCTTCGTCGAGATGAGCTCCTGCCGCGGCTCCTGCCTAAACGGCCCCGCCCTCGGCGGAAGGCCGAGCCTGGCGTCGCTATTGCGCACCCGCCACTCGGCGGGCAAGGAGGACTTCGACGTCGATGCTCCTGACCCGGAAACGCTGCGCAAGGACTTCCATCCCGGGCCCGAGAGGACCCGCCGCCATAGCGAGGAGGAGATCACCCGGGTCCTCAACGCGATTGGCAAATACTCTCCAAAGGACGAGCTAAACTGCTCCTCCTGCGGCTACGCCACCTGCCGCGAGAAGGCCATCGCCGTGCTCGACGGGAAGGCGTCGCTGGAGATGTGCCTCCCCTATCTATCGGAGAAGGCATCGAGCTTCGGCAACGACATCATCGAGAACACGCCGAACGGCATCATCGTCTGCTCCGACGATCTGACGGTGCAGCTCATCAACCCATCGCTATGCCAGCTGCTTGGCGTCAGCTCCTCTGCCTGCGTCGGCAGAAGCGTCGAGGAGATACTCGATCCCTCGCTTTTCGCCCTCTGCCTATCCGGGGAGAGCATCCGCAACCGCCACATCCACCTCGAGAAGTACGACCTCTACGTCGAGGCCTCGCTCATCCACGACGAGCGCTACCACATCATAATCGGCACCATCCGCGACCGGACCCAGACCCACCTCGAGCACGAGAAGCAGGTCCGCGACGCCAAGGCGACCGCCGAGATAACCAAAGACGTCATCGAAAAGAACCTACGGGCCGTTCAGGAAATCGCCCAATTGCTTGGCGAAAGCGCCGCCAACACCAAGATCGCCCTCACCAACCTGGCGAAGACGATAGACCCCGACAATGGAAAAAGATAACACCGAGCTTGAATCCGGCTACCTCTCCGTCAACCACAAAGGCGAGGAGCTATGCGGCGACCACGTCCAGATAGTCAAAGGAAGCGACGGGTCGACGACTTTGGTATTGGCCGATGGGCTCGGCTCCGGGGTCGTGGCCTCGATCTTATCGACCCTCACCTCCGCCATGCTCTCCCGCATGGCCGAGGCCGGGCTCTCGATCGAGGATGGGGTGGAGACGCTGGTGAAGACCCTCCCGATCGCCCGCGACCGGGGCAACGTCGCCTACTCGACCTTCACCGTCTGCCGCATCGAAAGCGACTACTCGGCCCTCATCTACAACTTCGACAACCCCGAGCCGGTGTTTTTGCGCAACGGGCAGGAGAAGCGCCTCGATTACCAGACCCTCTCGGTCGAAGGCAAGACAATCAAGAAAGCCAGATGCTACTTCGACGTGAACGACTCATTGTCGATGTTCTCCGACGGGGCGGTCTACGCCGGGGTGGGGGAGACTCTCAACTTCGGCTGGACCCGGGAGGAGATAAGTGCCTACCTGCAGGGGCTTTACGACCCGAGCATCTCCGCCAAGAACACGGCCACATTGCTCGTCGACCACTGCGATCTCCTATATAATAGGCGCCCGGGGGACGACACCACCTGCTTGACCGTCCGCAGACGGGAACGGAAGACGGCCAACCTCATGGTCGGCCCGCCCACCAACAAGGAGGACGACCAGAAGGTGCTAAGCAGCTTCTTCGCCCTGCCCGGCCCCCACATCGTCTGCGGGGGCACGACCTGCTCGCTGGCGGCCCGCTACCTCGGCTCGCCGATCGAGGGCAGCCTCGACTACCTCGACCCCGAGGTCCCGCCCATCTCCTACATCAAGGGGGTGGACCTCGCTACCGAGGGGATCATCACCCTCAACAAGGTGCTCCAGCTCTCAAAGGACTACCAGGGCCAGAACAAGGCCTACTTCGACTGGAGCTTCCGCAGCGATGGGGCGAGCCAGATCGCGAAGATGCTCTTCGAGGAGGCGACCGACATCGTCTTCTACGTCGGCTGCGCGGTCAACCCAGCCCATCAGGACCCCCAATACCACATCGGGTTCAAGATGAAGATGCAGATCATAGACAATTTAGCCCAAGAGCTTCGCAACATGGGCAAGCACATCCAGGTGACCTATTTCTAAGGAGAAAAGACAATGACAAAGTTCGACACGTTGGTTCAACAGCTGAAATACCGCGTCCTCAAGGAAGTCGCGAAGGACTATTGGGACGGGACGCTGGAGGAGAAGAAGGCTGGCATCCCGAAGGTCATCGCCCCGGGCCCGAAGGCCACCATGCGCTGCTGCGTTTACAAGGAGAGGGCCATCGCGGCCGACCGCGTCAAGCTCGCCCTCGGCGGCGACAAGAGCAACCCGAACCTGCTGGAGGTCATCGAGGCCGCCTGCGACGAGTGCCCCTTCGGCGGCATCACCGTCACCAGCGACTGCCGCGGCTGCCTGGCCCATCGCTGCGCCCAGGCCTGCCGGCTCAACTGCATCAGCTTCGGAGATGACCTGCGCGCCCACATCGACAAGAACAAGTGCGTCAACTGCGGCATGTGCATGAAGGCCTGCCAGTTCGGCGCCATCATCAACCGCCGCCGCCCCTGCGAGGCAAGCTGCAAAATCGGCGCAATCCACGCCCGCCCGGACGGGATTTCCGAGATCGACGAGGAGAAGTGCACCCGCTGCGGCCAGTGCTCCTATGCCTGCCCCTTCGGCGCCATCATGGACAAGAGCTACATCACCAAGTGCATCGACATAATCAAGGAATCGGAGGGCGGAGCCAAGTACAAGACCTACATGATCGTCGCCCCCTCGATCTCGAGCCAGTTCCATTACGCCAAGCTCGGCCAGGTCGTCACCGGCATCAAGGCGCTCGGCTTCACCGACGTCGTTGAGGCTGCCTTGGGCGCCGACCTAGTCGCGCTAAACGAGGCCAAGGACCTCTCCGAGGAGGGCTTCTGCACATCCAGCTGCTGCCCGGCCTTCGTAAGATACGTCAATACCGCCTTCCCGACCCTCGCCGGCAAGGTCTCGCAGAACCTCTCGCCGATGGCCGCGATCGCCAAGTACATCAAGCACATCGATCCGACCGGCAAGACCGTCTTCGTCGGTCCCTGCATCGCCAAGAAGATGGAGATGTTCCGCGAGGACTCCGCCCCCTACGTCGACTGCGTCATCACCTTCGAGGAGCTGCAGGCCCTCATCGATGCCCGCGATATCGACCTCACCAAGCTCGAGGAGAAGCCGCTGGACAATGCCTCCTACTATGGCCGTATCTTCGCCCGCAGCGGCGGATTGTCCGACGCCGTCAGGCAGGCCCTCAAGGAGCAGAACATCGACTTCGAGGTGAAGCCGGTAGCCGTGAGCGGCCTAGACCAGTGCAAGATGGCCCTCACCCAAGCCAAGAACGGCCGTCTGCAGGGCAACTTCATCGAGGGCATGGCCTGCCCGGGCGGCTGCATCGGCGGCCCGTGCTGCCTCACCCATGAGGTCCGCGACGCGGCCGACGTCGACAAATACGGCCATGAATCGAAGGAGACCACTATGCTCGGCGCGGCCAATGCGGCCATGGCCGATCCGAAGATCGCCTCAACCAGAAAGGGAGAATGATGGCTGCCCCCGAGGAGCTTGAGAAGTCGGCCTTCTCCTACTATTCCGCCGTCGACTTGGGGCTGGTGGGGCTGTTCAAGGCCATCGACCCCGCGATAAAGAAGGACGAGTTCGACTCCAGCGACAAGAACTTCTGCCGCTTGCTCGCCCAGGTGGTGGAGCGCACGATGATCTCCGTCGGCGCCTCTAGCGGCGGGATGACCCACAATCAGGCCGTCTTCTTCCGCAACTTCGTCGTCAGGGAGGAAAGCGACTTCCTCCGCTACGTGGCGGAGGTCCAGCAGAAGCAGACCATCCCCTACGATGAGCTTGAGACCCTTGGAAAGGAGGGGCTCATGATGGTCGCCGCGATCCATCAGAAGCACTTCAAGGAGGTCGAGGACTTCTTCTTCGGCCTAGCCAACGAGGCCTCCAACAAGCTCGGCAACCAATCGCCCATCCCAGGCATCATCGGCTCATTGCTCTGCTTCTTCGACGCCTACTTCGACTTGGGCAAAGGGGAAGACGAGCAGAAGGCGGCCGACATCGTCTACAAGAACCTGCTATACCCCCTAGGGGCCATAAGGCAGGGCAAATGAAGTCGAAAAGCCACCCGGCGAAACGGATGGCTTTTTTCGTATACCGACTTGGATTTGCGGGGTTATCGCATGAGTAGCGACTCGATCTGTAGCACCCCAAGCCCGGCGATCAGGCAGGGTATTGCGGTTATTATCCCGTATAGGCAGAACTTCGAGAAGGTAAGCGGAACCTCCTCGCTGTGGCATTTGGAGATGAAGATCAATCCCGCCAAGGCGCCGAACGGGGTGAGGTAGGCGGCGAGGTTGCTCGATAGTATCACGGCGTAGACCTCGAACGCGTCGTAGGGGACGCTTAGGAATATCTCCTCATAGAGGACCGACATCGGGATGTTGTTGGTGAGGTTGGCCGCCAATAACGAGGTCGCGCCGTAGCTCCAGATGCCATACTCCCCGCTTAGGAAGCGGCCTATCGCCTCGGTTATGCCCTCCTCCTTGAGCGAGAAGACGATGACGAACATGCCAAGCAGCAGCGGCAATAGCGAGTAGGGGAGGCGCGACAATGCGCTGAGCGGCTTCCTCACGCTATGGGCGATCCCGCCTTTTATAAGCGAGAAGGCGAGCAGCGCAATGGCCACGATGAAGCAGCAGAGGTAGCTAGGCAGCGGCAGGAACGACGATAGGGCGCAGCTGAGGATGCATAGGGCCAGCGCCGCAATGCAGACCGTGAGCGAGACTTTGTCCTCGATGCAGGCGTCGTCCTCCTCCTTGACCTCAAGCTTCTTTTTGAGCTTCTTGGAGAATAGAAGCAGCAGGACCAAATAGGCGACGAGGCCCGAGGCCAAAGAAGGCAGGCTCATCGCCATTAGGTAGTCGGCCCAGGATATCTGTAGCGACTGGGTTAAGAAGATGTTGGTTGGGTTGCCGACCGGCAGGAAGGCGGAGAAGGTGTTGGCGGCGATGAACTCACATAGCAGGTAGGGTATCGGGTCGATTTTGGCGCGGCGGCAGAAAAGGATCAGGAACGGGGTGAAGGTCAAGACGATTATGTCGTTGGAGGTGAAGATGGTGAGGATGCTCACGAAGGCGAAAAGCAGGGTGAATAGGCCATATTGGGAGCTGCCCGAATGGCTAAGCGCCTTCTTAGCCAAATAGGCGAAGAAGCCCTCCTCGTCGAGCATCGTCGAGACGAAGACCATCGAGAAGAAGAGCAAAAGTATCTGCAGCGGGTTGACCGGCGAATTGGAGGTGAATAGTTCAACGAGGTGGTTGGCGTTCACCAGCCCGGAGGCGAGCAAAACGACCGCCCCAAGAAGCGGGAACAGGCAATAAAGCGGGAAATGGTGCCCCTTGAAGTTGACGTTGGGGAAGAAGATTGCGCTGCTGGCCATCAACAGGCAGCTGGCTATGCTGATCGCGAGAGTCCCTACCATAGCCGCGCAATTATATTCTTCTATGCGGAAAAATGGTCATGGAAGCGCTTCGATTTTGCTTTTGCCAGGTTTAATATATGGCAATGGAGGCAAAACATGCGTAAGCACATCGACACCAAATCCCGGGGGCAGCTTTTCTTCATGCAGACATATGAGGGGGACGAGATCCCGAAGCGGACCAAGTGGATATTCTCCTCGGCCGGGGCCTTTCGCGACGCCGCCTACCAGCTGGTGTCGTCTTTCCTTTTGACCTTCATGATGTATTCCGGGGTGCTGGGGACCTATTCCTCATCCTGGGACGCCACTGGCCAATACTCGGCCCAGATAGTGGTCATCAACATCATCTTCGTGATCTGCCTGATCTGGGATGGGCTCAATGACCCCATCATGGGATTCATCATAGAGAAGGCCCGCTTCAAGACCGGCAAGTACAAGCCCTGGATATTGATAGGCGGCATCGGCAACACCATCGTGATGCTGTGCCTGTTCCTGTGCAAGCCGACCGGCTGGTGGTACGTCCTCTGCTTCGGCATCTTCTATTTCCTGTGGGACTTCGTCTTCACGATGAACGACTGCGCCTATTGGGCGATGGTGCCTTCCCTCACCTCGGGGGAGAAGCAGCGCAACAACATAACCTTCCTGGTGAGCCTATTCATCTCGGTCGGCACCTTCGTCATGTATGGCGTCTGCTCGCTTTTCCCGACCGCGACCAACTCCTATTACATCTACGGGATCATCGCCGTGGTGAGCTCGGTCCTCTTCCTCGCCTCCCAGCTCGCGATATTCTTCTTCTGCCAGGAGAAGCGGATCGACCCGAGCCAGCAGAAGGCAAGCGAGGGCACCAAGATCACCGACATGTTCAAGATGATCGGCAAGAACAAGCCGCTGCTAATCGTGGTCATCGCCATCTTCCTCTACTACGCCGCGGCGAGCCTGGTCGTGAGCTTCGGCTCCAACTACTTCTACCTCTGCTTCGGCTATGGCGGGGACGCCGGGGGCTCGATCATGCTGGTGTTCACCGTGATGTACGCCATCGGGACCATCGCCGCCCAGCTGTTGTTCAAGCCGCTCATCAACCATTTCAAGCGGCAGACGCTGTTGACCTGGTGCTTCTTCGTGGCCATCGTGGCCTATGCCGTGCTTTTCCTGGTCGGCTTCCCGCTGTTCTCCGATAAGCCGCTTGCCTACAACGACGCCAGCCCCTCCGGCTTGCTGTGGGCCTTCGGGGGCACGCTGTCGCTGCTATACATCCCGCCGCTATTCTTCTTCGGCGCCCAGGGGATCTTCTACATGGTGCTGCTGGTCATGCTGCAGAACTGCATAGAGTACAACCAGTGGAAGTACGGCGAAAGGAAGGAAGCCGTCGCCTCGAGCTGGCGCCCGTTCACCGCCAAGCTCAGCTCGGCCTTGCAGAAGGGGCTCATCATGGTCAGCTTCCTCTCGGCCGGCATATACGGCATCACCCAGCAGATATCCGACGTGCAGACCAACCTCGCCCACGACGTCTCGCTGGCCCAGACCGACGAGGAAAGGGCCGCGCTTGAGCAGGCGGCCGCCAACGAGGTCGATGCCATCATTGCCGCGGTCGACGCTGGCAGCAAGAACGTCATGGGCATCTGGATGGTCGGCAGCGCGCTGCTGTTCCTAATCGCCTCCTATTGCCTGGTTCATTTCGGCTACAAGATCGACGAGGAGTTCTACGCCAAGATCGAAAAGGAGATCAAGGAGCGGGAAGCCTTAGCCAACCAGGAAGCCGATTGAGTATTCCTTATCACCTTCTTTTAACAGCAAAACGGCGTTCTGCGGCGATTTCACCTTCATAGAGGCGACGTAGACCGCCCCAGCTCCGCCTTCGAGGCAGATGCATTCGGGCCCCATTATCCTGATGGGGCCTTTTGCCTGAAGGCTTATCGGCCCGCCGTCGAGGTGGAGCAGGTTTCCATTCTCATCGACCCGGCGTATCTCGACCCTCGCCGCGTCAAAAGTCTTGCCGTATTCGAGGTTGGTCTTGCTGGGTGTTATCTCAAGCGTCGAGTAGTGGCAGGGCGACTTGACGATGGTCTTGAACTTCTTGCCATCGCGGTAGAACTCGAAGCGGTAGTCGAGGCGCTTGTTCCCCCAAATCCCGACCGCCCCGACGTAGATCTCCTGCAAATCGGCGAACTTCAGGCGATGCCTGACCATGGAGCAGAGGATCGACAGCTTGTGGCGCAGCTTAAGCGCGTTGAAGCCATGGCTTGAGGCATAGGCGAGCACCTTCTTGACCCGCTTCCTCTCAAGCCCCTTCATGTACTTGGGCAAGGCCGCGTCGGGGATGAACGAGTCGATGAACACCGGCGGATGGGGTAGGTGGGGGTAGCCCTTGCGGTCGGGGAAGAAGTCGCCCACCAGCATGTCGCCGCGGTAGAGGGTGACCTTGTCGGCGTTGGTGTAAATCGGCATCCTCTCCGGCAATAGGGTCTCTGGCGAATCGCCGAGGTCGAGGCTTTGCCCGATGTAGGCGACGTCGTGGGAGGCGAACTGGCTCTCGTAGGCGTAGGCCGCCTCCTTCTTGTTGCGGAAGATGCTGAAAACGCCATGGTAGCAGACCATGTCGCCCGAGCCGAAGTCCATGTGGGTCCCGTAGTCGAAGGCGCACCACCCGACCACGGCCGAGAGCGACTTGTACTTGAAGCCATCGTCGAGCACCCGGAGGTGGCGCAGGGCCTGCTCGTCCCGCCGCTCATCGCGGTCGGTCATCTTGGTTGGGAACATGTGGCCGTTATGCTCCGATACCATCTTGGCCTTGTTCTTGTCGCCGTATTTCCGCGGGTTGATCAGCCCGTGATTTATCGAGGAGCAGGAGAAGTCGTTGTAGGCGTAGATGTCCTCGAGCTGCTCCGAGCCGATGAAGTTCCTCACGCCAAGCGAGGGGCGGTAGGGATCGAGTTCGGATTTTATCTTCTCCAAGGCGGAATAAAGCTCGTGGTCGTCGGGGGACTCGTCGATGCGCAGGCCATATCCGATCAGGCAGGGGTGGTTCCTTTCCTTCCTGATCATCCTACGGCAGAAGTCGAGTTCGGTTTCCCGCCACTTCTTCGATGTCCCGATGTGCTGCCAGCCCGGTATCTCGTCGATTACGAAGAGCCCGAGCTCGTCGCAGGCGGAGAGGAAGTCCTCGCCTTGGGGATAATGCGAGGTCCGGACGAGGTTGATGCCAAGCTCCTTCAATAGCCTTGCGTCGTCCTCCTGCAGGGCCTTGGGGGCCGCCGAGCCGAAGTAGGGGTAGCTTTGGTGGCGGTTGAGCCCGACCAGCTTCAGGCGCTCCCCATTCAGGAAGAAGCCGTCCTTTGTCCAGCTATAGTCGAGGAAGGCCAGCCTCTGCCTATACTTCTCCTCGCCGTAATTGACCTCGAGGAGGTATAAAGTCGGGGAAGAAGGAGAATAGGGCTTGGGGTCGAAAAGCCTTCCCTTGCTTCCCTTGAAGTCGACTAGCCGCTGCTTATCCAGGTAGAGGGTGCACTTGATGTCCTCGGTGCGCTCGCCGCTTTCGTCGTAGGCCTCGACGAAAATCTCCCCTTTGGAGTTCCCCCGCGCGTAGATGTCGCTTAGATGCGACTCATGTTGGCTTATTAGGCACACCCCGCGGTAAAGCCCGGCGTAGGTCAGGTAATCGACCACGTTGCCAAACGGCGGGATCTCGGCGTCCTCTGTTGAGTCGAGCAGCACCACGAGGCGGTTCCCCTTCCGCCTTATCTTGCCGGTGACGTCGATGTCCACCGGCAGGAAGCCCGAGATGAATTTGCCGAGTATCTCCCCGTTGAGCAGCACCTCCATCTTGAGCATCGCCCCCTCGAAGCGCAGCAGCTTGCTGGGCAGTTCGGGATATTCGTCGTCGAAGCAGGTCGCGTAGGTGAATTGGCCTTGATAGTCGCCGCTGGAATAGTAATGGTGGGGCAGGTAGACCGCCGGATGCGGCAATTCGACCTCACCAGGGCAATCCAGGTCGGGGTCGAACCCTTTGCAGAAGGCGTAGCCGGTATTGAGGTACTGTTTCATATACATATCCTAACATCTAGACAAGCCCGCCTTGTTGGTTTTCAATTAGCCCATGGAAAAATTCGATTACCTCATCGTGGGCTCCGGGCTTTCCGGGGCCAGTTTCGCCCGGCTCGCCCTCGACCAAGGCAAGAAGGTCCTGGTGGTGGAGAAGCGGAGCCACCTGGGCGGGAACATACACACCGCCGACGTAATGGGCATCCCGGTCCACGTATACGGCCCCCACATATTCCACACCGACTCCAAGGCGGCCTACGATTTCTTCACCTCCCATGTGGAGACATACCCTTTCATCAATTCGCCGCTTGCATATTACAGGGGCCATTACTACCACATGCCCTTCAACATGAACACCTTCCACGAGCTTTGGGGGGTTGACACTCCCGAGCAGGCCAAGGCCAAGATAAAGGAAGAGGTCGATGCGGAGGGCATATCCGAACCGAAGAACCTGCAGGAGCAGGCCCTCTCGATGGTCGGGCGGACCATCTTCAATACCTTGGTCAAGGGCTATACCGAGAAGCAGTGGGGAAGGGACTGCAAGGATCTCCCCGCCTCGATCATCAAGCGATTGCCGCTTCGCTTCACCTACGACAACAACTACTTCAACGACCCCTATCAGTGTTTGCCCAAAGGCGGGTATTCCAAGCTCATCGACAACCTCCTATCGGGGGCCGAGGTGAGGCTTGGCGTCGATTATTTGGAGCATAAGGCCGAGCTGGATAAGCTCTCCGATAAGGTGATCTACACCGGGTGCCTCGACGAGTACTTCGATTTCAAATTGGGCCGGCTTGAGTACCGGAGCCTCCGCTTCCAGACCGAGGTCAAGCCGGTGCCATCCTTCCAGGGGAACCCGGTCGTGAACTACACCGACCGCGAGCCCGGCTATACCCGGGTCTGCGAGCACAAGATGTTCGACGGCTCGCTGAAGGAGCTCCCATACACCGTCGTCACCTACGAGTATCCGGATTCCTTCGCTCCCGGGAAGATCCCCTATTACCCGATCAACGATGAGCGCAACTCATCGCTTTCCGCCGCCTACAAGGAGCTGGCCGGCAAAGAAAAAGGCGTATATTTCCTCGGCCGGCTCGCCAATTACCGCTACTTCGACATGGACGACACCATCCTCGAGGCCATGAAGTTGTTCGATGCGGTGAGCCGGGAATAGGAAAAAACTTGATAACTTCCTAAACCGAGTATATAGTTATCGAGCCGAAAAATTCGGCCCATTGCGGGATGGAGCAGCCCGGTAGCTCGCCAGGCCCATAACCTGGAGGCCGGTGGTTCAAATCCACCTCCCGCGACCACGAAACCATAGGCGGCCAAAAGCCGCCTTTTTTCGTGCCTAAAACGATTCTCTGTAAAATTAGTTAGTAGTTGTTAACAAAAGGTTTAGGTTAGTTTACAATCTTGCCGGTATGAAATTATCGGCATTGAAGGTTGGCATCTCGAAGAAGATAGCGAAAGTGGGGGGAGAGGGCTCGATGCGCCACCGCCTGCTGGAGATGGGGATAATCCCCGGGACCCGGGTCCTCATAACGAAGAAGGCCCCGCTAGGCGACCCCATCCAGATCCACATAAGGGGTTATGAGCTTAGCATCCGCAAAGACGATGCCGACCTGATCGAGGTGGAGGACTGATATATGCTAGTCGCCCTCGTCGGAAACCAGAACTGCGGCAAGACCACCCTGTTCAACGCCCTCACCGGCTCCTCGCAGCGGGTGGGCAACTTCCCCGGCGTCACCGTCTCATCCAAATCCGGCTTCATAAAAGGCGCCAAGGAGAAGATCGAGGTGGTCGACCTGCCGGGCATCTACTCGCTTTCGCCATACTCAAATGAGGAGGTCGTGACCCGCGACTTCATATTGAAGAACAACCCCGATCTGATACTCAACATCATCGACGCGACCAACATCGAGCGGAACCTCTACCTCACGATGCAGCTGATGGAGCTCGGCAAGCCGATGCTCATCGCCGCCAACATGATGGACGAGCTCCGCAAGGCCGGCAACTCCATCGACCAGAACAAGCTCGAGGAGGGATTGGGCATCGAGATCTGCTCGATATCCGCCTCCAAGGGCGAGGGCATAGGGGAGCTAGTCGAGCACATAAAGCGCATCGGCAGCGAGCACAACGTCCCCAAGAAGCTCGACTTCTGCCCGCCGGACTCCCCGGTGCACAACGCCATCCACGCGACCATGCACCTGCTTTCCGACCACGCCGACCGCTACCACCTCCCGATTAGATATTTGGCCACCAGGCTAATAGAGGGCGACGCGCCGCTTGAGAAACAGGCCGGGCTCACCGACAACGAGAAGGACATGATCGGCCACATCGTCAAGGAGATGGAGAAGGACTCCGGGCTAGATAGGGAGGCCGCCATCGCCAGCATGCGCTACCAGTTCATCGACTCGCTGTGCGCCACCTGCGTCCACCGGGTAAATCCGATGACCAAGAGCCAGATCAGGTCGAACAAAATCGACAGGATACTCACCAACAAGTGGCTGGCGTTCCCGATCTTCGTCTTGATCATGGGCGCGGTCTTCGCGCTCACCTTCGGGGTCGTGAACACGTATGTCTCGGATTACCTAGGGCTCGGGATAGACTACCTGGTCGAGATAATAAGGAAGGCCATGGACGGCGCCTCGGTCAACCCGGTCGTCGTCTCGATGGTCTGCGATGGGGCGATAGGGGGCATCGGCTCGGTCGTCTCCTTCGTGCCGACCATCGTCGCCCTGTTCTTCTTCCTCTCGCTATTGGAGGATTCCGGCTACATGGCCCGCGTGGCCTTCATCATGGACAAGCCGCTGCGCAAGCTGGGGCTAAGCGGGCGCAGCTTCGTCCCGATGCTGATCGGCTTCGGCTGCTCGGTCCCGGCGGTCATGAGCTCTAGGACGCTCACCAGCGACCGCGACAAGCGGCTCACCATCTTGCTAATCCCGTTCATGTCCTGCTCGGCGAAGCTGCCGGTATTCGCTTTGCTGACCGCGGCGTTCTTCGGAGTCTATTCGCCGCTGGTCATGATCGCCCTATACGTCATCGGGGTCGCGATGGCCGTGTTGGCCGCCGCCGCCTCGAAGGCGATAGTCAAAGGCAAGCCGAGCCCCTTCATGATGGAGTTGCCTGCGTATCGCTTCCCGACCCTGCGCAACTCGCTGATGCTCATGTGGGACAAGGCGAAGGACTTCATCAAGAAGGCCTTCACCGTTATCTTCGTGGCCACGATGGTAATCTGGTTCCTGCAGTCGTTCGATTACCACCTCAACTTCGTCACCGACAACGAGCAGAGCCTGCTCAGCTACATCGCCCGCTTCATCACCCCGGTCTTCCGCCCCTTCGGCGTGACCGACTGGCGGGTAACCTCGGCCATCCTAACCGGGCTCAGCGCCAAGGAGAGCATCGTCTCGACCCTGTCGTTGCTTATCGGCGAGGCGAACCTCACCAGCGTCATGAACGGGCTGCAGGCGTTCTCGCTGCTCATATTCGTCTTGCTCTACATGCCCTGCATCGCGACCTTCGCCGCCGAGCGTCGCGAACTCGGCTCGACCTGGATGGCGGTGGGGTACATGGCCCTGCAGACCTTGGTCGCCTACGTCGCCGCGACCTTGGTGTTCCAGGTCGGAAACCTCTTCGACAACCCCTCTTGGCTCGACATCACGATCGTCTGCGTGGTCTTCGCCGCCCTCATCGCCGCAATAATATTTCTCATTCTCAAAGGCGGGTGCCGCAGCAAGGAATGCGAGGGCTGCGCCTACTATTCCGAGTGTTCAAAGAAAAGGAAAAAGTGAGGTTAGACAAGGTTCGGCCATTTTCTAAATAAACCGCAAAAACCGAATGGAATCGGTTTAATCGAAAGCCCGCAAAACCCATTCGGTTTTTTATAACTTCAAGAAGTAGTATTGAAAACTAGATTGTTTAATTTCTTAGTATTCACCGCGTTTTTCTCCGCGGTTTTGCACTCGCTTTGGTTTGACAGTCTATTTTAATTGTATACAATACCCCCGGAGAAACTTTTTAATGGTTATAACCTTTATTTGCGACGTCCTGGGGGAGGAGAACAACGGGACGACCATCGCCACGATGAACGTGATCCGCTCGCTGCGGGCCAAGGGACACGAGGTCCGGATCGTCTGCCCCGATGAGGACAAGAAGGGGAAGCCTGGATATTACGTGGTCCCACCTATCTGGTTCGGGCCGTTCAAGCATTATGTTCAATCCAACGGCGTCTGCCTTGCCTCTAGAAAAGGGATGGACGTGGTCAAGGAAGCCCTACAGGGAGCCGACATCGCCCACTTCAATTTCTGCGGGTTCATGTCGGGCAAGGCCTGCGACATCGCCCACGAGATGGGGATACCCTGCACCGCGAGCCTCCACACGCAGGCGGAGAACTTCACCAACCACCTTGGGCTGGAGAACGTTTATGCCGTCAACCTCGCGGTCTACCGCAAACTATATAAGTCTCTGTTCAGCAAGGTCGACGCGATCCATTACCCCTCGCAGTTCATCCACGACCTATTCGAGAAGAAGAACCATTTCCATTCCAAGTCCTATGTCATATCCAACGGCATCCAAAGCGCCTTCCAGCGCGAGGACGTGAAGCGCCCCGCAGAGTGGGACGGCAAGATAGTCGTGACCTACACCGCCCGCTATTCCAAGGAGAAGGACCACCGCGTGTTGCTGAAGGCCATGAAGTACTCCAAGCACCGCAAGGACATCCTGCTTGTTTTGCCTGGCGCCGGCCCGCTGGAGCATCAGCTGCGCCGCGAGGCCAAGAAGTGGTGCGCCAACGAGCCGGTGTTCGGCTTCCATTCAAGGGCCGACATGGTCAAGATACTTAATTGCACCGACATCTATTGCCACGTCGGAACGGTCGACATCGAGCCGGTTTCATGCCTGGAGGCCATTTCCGTCGGCATCGCCCCGGTTCTGACCGATTCCCCGCGTTCCTCGGTCTCGACCTTCGCCATCGACAAGAAGCTCAATGTCTATAATCACCGCTCCGCCAAGGATTTGGCCCGGCACATCGATTACTGGATCGAGCATCCCGAGGAGAGGAAGCAAAACGCCGATGCCTACCTCGGCTTCGCCTCGCGGTTCGACTTCGAGAAGTCCATGGACGCGATGGAGCATATGTTCGAGCAGACCATCGCGGACTACAAAGCCAAGAAAGGCCAGCCGGTCAAATGAAGCCCAGCAAGATCGTTTATTATGATGACCCGCTCCACGATGAGTTCTCCGGGACGAACATCACGCACCGGCCTTTGCCGAAGAATTTCAAATACCACCATACCAATTGGCTTTATCGCGCTTGCGCCTGGACCCTCTACTACTTCATCATCTACCCTTTCGGGAATCTGATCTACCGGCTGTTCCTCCATTACAAGGTGGTCGGCAACAAGCGGATAAAGGGCATCATGGGCAAGCCGGTTTTCTTCTATGGGAACCACACCCAGATCGCCGATGCGGGCATCGCCCAGCTATTGGCCTCGAGGGCCAAGCGCACCTACATCATCACCAACCAGGACACCACCTCGATCAAGGGGATCCGCGGCTTGGTCTGCATGATCGGCGCCATCCCCACGCCGGAAACTCCCGAGCAGCGGCAGGGGTTCGTTGAAGCCATCAAGTACCACTGCAAGCACAAATGCGGCATCGCCATCTTCCCCGAGGCCCACATCTGGCCTTATAGCACCCACATCCGCCCGTTTGGCGACGACTCGTTCGTCTACCCGGCGGAGATCGGCGCCCCGGTGGTCGCGATGTGCACGACCTACCGCCCGCGGCGGTTCTTCAAGAAGAAGCCCCCGGTGCCGACCTTGCACATATCCAAGCCGATCATGCCGGATATGTCGCTTTCGATGCAGCAGCGGAAGAAGCAGCTCCGCGACGCGGTCTACGAATACATGGTCGACACCTCTTCCAACGAGACCAACGTGGAGTGGATTGCCTACGTTAAGCGCCCAGAGGGCAAATAAGGAAATCCCAGTGCGTTGCGTTTTGCTTCCTTTCCCCGCCGCATTGCCTATAATTAAGGCGAATTCAAAGGAGATATAACAATGGAATTCAAAGGTTCGAAAACCGAAAAATGCCTGATGGAAGCCTTTGCTGGCGAATCCCAGGCCCGCAACAAGTACACCTACTTCGCCTCCAAGGCCAAGAAAGAGGGCTACGAGCAGATCGCTGCCATCTTCCAGGAGACCGCCGACAACGAGAAGGAGCACGCCAAGCTTTGGTTCAAGTACCTCCAGGGCGGCGACATCCACGGCACCGCCGATAACCTAAAGGCCGCCGCCGAGGGCGAGTACTACGAGTGGACCGATATGTATCCCTCCTTCGCCAAGATCGCCGAGGAAGAGGGCTTCACCGAGATCGCCGCGAAGTTCCGCATGGTCGCCGAGATCGAGAAGCACCATGAGGAGCGCTACAAGAAGCTGCTCAACAACGTCAAGGAAGGCGTCGTCTTCGTCGGCAACGACCTGGCCGTCTGGAAGTGCCGCAACTGCGGACACATCGTGGTCGGCAAGTACGCCCCGAAGGTCTGCCCGGTCTGCAACCACCCGCAGTCCTACTTCGAGCTTTCTGTCATCAACTATTAAGTTTGGTGAAACGGGGTCTGGCATAGCCAGGCCCCTTTTTCTTTTACCCTAATTGCCATATGGCCTATAATTCTTGCCATGGATATCGCTTTCTACGTCTTGACCGCCCTTATCGGGCTCGTGCTCCTATGGGTGCTTTTCCTGCTCGGCTTCCAGTTCCTTTTCATCGCCTTCGCGCCCTTAAGGGCCAAGAAGTTCAAGGGGGACGGCAAGCTGCGCCGGTTCGCCATCATCATCCCGGCCCATAACGAGAGCAGCGTCATCGAGGGGACCGTGAAGTCGCTGCTCAACGACCTCGATTACCCCAAGGACCTATATGACGTCTATGTCTGCGCCGACAACTGCACCGACAACACCTTCGAGCTGGCCAAGAAGGCCGGGGCGATAGTCTATGAGCGCCATGAGGATGACCCCAACAAGAAGCGGGCCGCCTATCCGATAAAGCTGCTCATTGACGAGGTCCTCAAATCGGATAGGGGTTACGACGCGGTCGTCAAGTTCGACGCCGACAACATCCCCTGCAAGGACTTCCTGCATGCCATGAACAGGGCGCTAGGCGACGGGGCGGAAATAGCCCGGGCCCACGAGGCCCCGTCCAACATGGGGCAGAACCTCTGGACCTCGGTTTCCAGCTGCTACTACGCCCGCGACTCCCGGCTCGCCTGCAACTTCCGCGAGCGGGTCGGGTGGAACTCTATGATCTCCGGGGCCGGCATGATGGTCTCCACCAAGGTGCTGCGGGAGATCGGCGGATGGGATTCGATGAGCGGAACCGACGACGCCGAGTTCGCGGTCAAGCGCATGGAGGAAGGCCGCCACATCAACTACGTGCCCGATGCCATCGTCTATGAGGATCAGCCATCGTCGAAGCAGGATTCCGCCGCCAGGAACGCCAGGATGGCCAACGCGCTGTCGAAGCTGTACAAGGAGCACGCGCCGAAGCTGCTGGGGATGTTCTTCAAAACCGGCAAATTGACCTATCTCGACATGTTCGCCCAGCTCAGCTTCGTGCCGCTGCCGATGATCCTCGGGATCAGCTTCCCCATCTACTTCGCCTTCTATTTCATAACATTGGGCCTGCAGGCCGGGGGGATCGCCATCTATCCCGAATACCTATTCACGCCGGGGCTTGATGGTACCGCGTTCCTGGCGATAGTCATCATGCTAATCGCCGCGGCGGCGGCCCTGCTGTTCTACTACGCGGCCTGGACATACCAATCATGGCTTGGCGTCTACCTCGATAGGAAGATACTCGGCAAGGGCTGGTACAAGGATGCCAGCAAGGGAATCTGGCTTGGGGCGTTCGCCATGGTGGCCTACGGGCAATCGGTCTCGAAAGGCTCACGCCAGAAGAAGGTTGCCTGGAAAGAAATAAAGCGGAACAGGTGATCCTATTCCGCTTTTTCTTTTTGCTTTTCGGGGTCCTGCGCGGTTCCTGGCGAAGGATCGGCATTGCCTGTTTCGGGGCTTGGCGATTCCTCGGGCAGCGCATCCGAAGCCTCTTCCTGCGCGGACTCGGCGTCCAATTCCTCCAGCTTTTGCAGCAGTTCCTCTTTCTTCTTCTCGCTTCTGGCCACGTCCTTCTTCAGCTTTATCTGGAAGCCGGATTCGAAGACGATAACGGCGGCTAGCGAAAGAAGCAGGACGAAGTAGAAGGTTAGCAAGCGCCAGATCAGCGAGATGGAGTTCCCGACGGCCGCGAGGTCGGCTATTCCGGGCAACACCGCGCCGACGGCGATGGAGAAGGCGAATTCGATTCCGCCGGTCCCGCCGGGGGTAGGTACCCAGCAGACCGCGCTGGAGGCGAAAGACGTGACCATCATGGTCTCGAAGATCTTCGTCGGCGGCAGATTCTGCCCAACCGCGTTGATTATGAAGTAGGGCAAAGCGAAGTATATCCCGTAAACCACGATTTTGATGGCGATGGCCGCCAAGACGGCCTTCTTGTGGTGGAACACGCCTCGGATGGTCGATTGGACGTTGCTGCAGTAGATCTCGAATCTTGGTATCGCCGGGGTGAGGAACTTGCCGATGAGCTTAAAGCGGCACAGCCACCTTGCGACCGAGACGAGCCAATCGGCCAGGCGCTTGCTGACGCCCAAAGCGATGATGAAGGCCAGGAAGCCGAGGTTGAAGACATAGCCTAATATGGCCACCGAGATGACGGCCCAATAGTTCCATCCGCTGGCGATTATGGCCTGATTGATATCCTCCCAATAGATGAATGCCAGGATTTCATAGGCGTTCAGGACGGTGAGGTAGAGTATGAAGTTGGTCAAGACCAATCCGGTCGCGACACCAGGCTTCATGCCTTTTTTGGAGAACTCGTATATCTGTATCGGCTGCCCGCCGGCCGCGAAGGGGGTGATGCCGTTGAAGAAATGCTCCCCCGCCCCGATCAGGTAGGCGTCAGAGGAAGACGACTTTGGGTCGAACGACTTCGAGAGTATCAGAAGCGATAACGGGTAGAGAAGGAAGAAAACCAGCGCGGCGATGAACCCGCCGATCAGCCAAACGTAGTTGCTCCCTTGGCCGATTTTGCCTATTGTTTTTCCAATCTCGCTCAGCTCGCTGGTCGACAGCAT
The DNA here is from genome assembly GCA_018714785.1 of Candidatus Alloenteromonas pullicola. Classification (GTDB taxonomy): domain Bacteria; phylum Bacillota_I; class Bacilli_A; order RFN20; family CAG-826; genus Alloenteromonas; species Alloenteromonas pullicola. The sequence continues at coordinate 7,212 of DVMV01000011.1, read as the reverse complement.
GACCGAGAGGACCATGATGATCATCATGACCAGCAGCACGATGCCGGATATGATGTTCTTCTTGGTGGCTTTCCCTTTGGGGTTTCCCAGGGCCAGCAGCTGGGCGTTTATCTTCTCGCGTTCCTCGGCTCTTCTCACTTCTTCCTGCGCATCAACGGCTTTGGGCTTGGCCGGCTTTTTGCGCGGCTTTTCGGATGGTTTCATATACATGGCATTCTACCTAAAAGAAGCCGTCATTTCTAGACAATTCGGGTATGTGGGCGCCCGCGCGACGATTGGCGGCTTTACGTTCTTTTTACCTTCTTTTACCCTGCCTTAGTGGAGTCGGGTCGGCTTTGGAACCATACTAGTGGCGTCAAAGGGAAATGGAAATGAAGAAAACACTGATCCTCGCCGCCATCGCCATCGCGCCGGTCGCCTTGACATCCTGCGGCCCGAGGGAATTCGATCCGGAAAGCAACATCACCGTCGTCACCCGCGAGGACGGCTCAGGCACCAAAGGGGCCTTCATGGAGATACTTGGCCTGAAGAACCAGCCCGACGTCAATAACGCCGTCGTGCAGAACTCGACCGCCGCGGTCCTAGCCGAGGTCGAGAACAACCAATACGCCATCGCCTTCGATTCGCTTGGCTACCTCGACGATTCCGTCAAGAAGCTCACCGTCGACGGGGTGGAGGCCAATAGCGCCAACATCAAGTCCGGCGAATACGCCATCTCCAGGCCGCTGAACGTCATCTACAAGGAAGCGACCATCACCGGGTCGCCGCTATACACCGATTACCTTTCCTTCCTAAGGTCAAGCCAAGCTCAGGAAATCATCGCCGACAACGGCTACGTCTCCATCGTCGATGGGGCAAGCGAATACGAGTCCAACCCATCGCTATCCGGGGAGATCGACATCTCCGGCTCGACCTCGCTGCAGCCGCTTATGATCCTGCTCGCCGAGGAGTATCAGCGCCTCAACCCCGAAGTCGTGGTCAACGTCTCCGGCGGAGGATCGGGCACTGGCTATTCCAACGCCGAGACCGGAGTAAGCGCCTTCGGGATGATCTCGGAGGAGTTCGATTCGGATAAGGCTTCCAGCTGCACCCCGTACACCGTAGCCAAAGACGGCATCGGCATCATCGTCAACCTGAACAACCCGCTTAGCGACATTTCCAAAGAGGACCTCGCCCTCATCTACGACAGCGAAGCCCCAGAGGGAGAGCAGATAACCAAATGGAGTCAGCTTCTAGGCTAACCTCGCATAGGGGCCAGGCTAGGGAGCAGATCGTCAGATGGGCGCTGTTTTGCTGCGCCCTTTTCGGCGTTTTGGCGATGATCTCAATCGCCTGCTTCCTATTCGCCACCGGCGTCCCCTTCATGGCGAAGGTCGGGTTCGGGAGCTTCTTCCTCGATAGCGATTGGCGCCCGCTTGGCAACCCGCCGCTATATGGCATCGCCGGGATGCTATTGACCACCATCCTCGTCACCTTGCTTTCCACCGCCATCGGCGGGGCTTTGGGGCTATTGACCGCCATGGCGCTATTCAAGTTCGTGCCTTCTGTGTTCAAGCGGCCGGTGAGCTTCGCCATCTCGATACTCTCCGGCATCCCCTCGGTCATATACGGATTGTTCGGCATGACGGTCATCGTCCCGTTCCTGCGGGATTACATCTCGCCAAACGGGGTCGGCTATGGCATACTCGCCGCCTCGATAGTGTTGTCCATCATGATCCTGCCGACCATGGTGAGCTTCACCCTCGATGCCCTGCAGGCGGTCAACCCTTCCTATTACGAAGGGGCGTTGGCTTTGGGGGCGAGCCGGGAGATGGCTTGCTTCAAGGTCGTCATGCCCGCCGCCAAAAGCGGCATCTTCGCCTCGCTCGTCCTCTCTAGCGGGCGCGCCATGGGGGAGACGATGGCGGTCATCATGGTCATAGGTGGCCGGGCCTCGGTCCCGACTTCGCTATTCCAAAGCACCCTGACCCTCACCGGGGCCATCGCCCTCGGGGCCACCGAATACACCGCCGAGGCGAAGACCAGCCTCATCGCCGTCGGGGTGGTGCTGTTCGTGCTGACGTTGCTTTTAAACGCCGCCTTCATGGCCATAAAAGGGAGGGACAAAAAATGCTGAGCGAGAAGTCCTTCCGCCGCAGAAGGGGCATATATTACTCGTTTTTGGGCGGGTCCTACCTCGGCATGGGCATCTCGCTTGCCGCCTTGGTGGCCCTGGTCGTCTACATAGTCATCAAGGGCGCGCCGAACCTTTCGCTGGACTTGCTTTTCGGGGCGTATTCCAGCCGCTCGCCCTCGATCGTGCCGGCAATGTTGGGCACCTTGTACCTGGTTCTGATTTCTCTAGGGATCGGGGCACCGATCGGCATATTGGCCGCGGTGTTCCTAAACGAATACTCGAAGAGCAACTCGCCCATCGTGAAGGTTATCCGCTTGGCGGTGGAGACCCTGTCTGGCATCCCCTCGATCGTCTATGGCCTATTCGGCTACCTCGTCTTCGTGGACTACCTCAAGCTGGGCTATAGCCTATTGGGAGGCGGCATAACCTTGGCCTTGATGGTGCTGCCGGTCATAGTCAGGGGCGTCGAGGAGAGCCTGCACGCGGTGCCGAATTCGCTCCGCGAGGCCTCATTCGCCCTGGGGGCCGGCAAAGCCGACACCACCTTCCGCATCGTCTTGCCCTGCGCGATGCCGGGCATCATCACCTCGATCATCCTCTCGATCGGCAGGGTGCTAAGCGAATCGGCGGTGCTTCTTGTCACCGTCGGCATGGTCGTCAACCGCGTCCCGGCCTCGCCCTTATCCCCGGGCACGAGCCTCGCCCTCGACATCTATTACTTCGCCTCATACGGGTATCGCGAGGAGGCGAGCGCCACGGCGTTGGTGCTGCTTGTCCTCGTATTGGCTTTGGATGGGTTATCGCTGCTATTAGGGAAACTGTTATCGAAAGGGAGGTCATATGGAAGCAAATAAGAAAATCAACGTCCGCCACCTAAACCTCTACTATGGCAAGACGCAGGCTCTCAAGGACATCAACATCGACGTCTATGACAAAGAGGTGCTGGCCCTCATTGGCCCCTCGGGATGCGGGAAGAGCACCTTCCTGCGGTCGCTGAACCGGATGAACGACCTCATCGAGGGCTGCCGGGTCGAGGGGGAGATAGTCTTCGATGGCGAGAACATCAACTCCAAGAAGGTCGACGTGAACCTGTTGCGGAAGCGGATCGGCATGGTGTTCCAGCGCCCCAATCCCTTCCCGACCTCGATCTATGACAACATCGCCTTCGCCCCGAGGCTATTCGGCGTGAAGAAAAAGGACGAGCTCAATCAAATAGTCGAGCAGAGCCTCCGCCGCGCCTCGATATTCGACGAGGTTAAGGACCGCCTAAAGGAAAGCGCCTTGTCGCTTTCGGGCGGCCAGCAGCAGCGGCTTTGCATCGCGAGGGCCCTAAGCGCCTCCCCCGAGGTGCTGCTTATGGATGAGCCCACCAGCGCCCTCGACCCCATCTCGACCGCCAAGATCGAGGAGCTGATGGGGACGCTTAAAAACGAGATGAGCATCGTCATCGTCACCCACAACATGCAGCAGGCGACCAGGGTCGCCGACAAGACGGCTTACTTCCTGCTTGGCGAGATGGTCGAATACGCCCCGACCAAGGCCTTGTTCTCGACCCCGAAGGACAAGCGCACCCTTAATTACATAACCGGCAGATTCGGGTAGAATGGAGGACGTATGGAGCGCATAGAAGAAGAACTATCTTCCATAAGGGAAAGGCTGACCAAGCTTTTCTTCCTTTCCAACAAGGCGGTCGGCAAGGCCGTCGATTCATTGCTTAACGGCGACCTGGTAGCCGCCAAGGAAGTGGTGGAGGGCGACAAGGAGGTCGATAGCCTCCACCGCGGGATAGAGAAGAGCTGCTTCTCTTTGCTCTTGCTAGATTCGCCTTACGCCAACGACTTCCTCTTCTGCTCGGGGGCCTTGAAGATGATCACCGACCTCGAGCGGATCGGGGACTACGCCTCCGACATCGCCGAGGAGGCGCTTTACCTATCCAAGGGTAAGAAGGTCGAGCACCCCGACCTCACCTTGCTATCCTCCTACGTTAAGTCGCTGCTTGACCTTGGCCTCCGCGCGTTCCTGAACTCCGACCTAGAGCTCGCCAGAAGCCTCGACAAGGAGGACGAGAAGGTAGACGACCTCTTCCTCAAGGTCAGGCAAGACGTCGCCGACGGGGTTAGCAAAGGGGAGCTCGAGGCCGACGAGGGCATCGTGAGCGCCCTGGTTGCCAAATACCTAGAGCGCATCGCCGACCACGGGGTCAATCTGGGGGAGTGGGTCGATTACATGTTCACCGGCGCCCATATGGAATCCTGATATGACAAACCTAATCTACGCGGTCGACGACGACCCAGCAATCCGCGACCTTTACGCCTGCGCCCTCCCGCTTGGGGGATTCTCCTTTTTGACGCTTTCTAGCGGGGCGGAGCTTTTCTCCTCACTGAAGAGTCAAAGGCCAAGCCTCATAATCCTCGACCTGATGCTGCCGGGGGAGGATGGCTTCGAGATACTCCGCGACTTGCAGTCCAACACCCTCTATAGCGACATCCCGGTGATAATCGTCTCCGCCAAAAACGGGGAGTCGGACAAGGTCAAGGGACTAGAGATGGGGGCCTCCGATTACATGGACAAGCCCTTCGGGGTGATGGAGCTGCTCGCTAGGTGCAAGGCCAACATAAGGAAATCCGGCGCCCAATCGCCTTCCTTCAAGGGGCTTAGCTACGACTCGGGCAAGCAGCGCTTCCTGCTCAACGGCTCGCCAATGCAGCTAACCAACAAGGAGATGGAGATACTAAAGGCCCTCTATGACCACCATGGCAATTTGGTGAAGAAGGACGACCTCCTCCACCTGGTCTGGCCCGATGCGGTCGACGTCGAGACCCGCACCGTCGACGTCCACATCTCGATGATCAGGCGCAAGCTCGCGCCCTATGGGATCGCCATATCCACCGTCAGGGGAATGGGGTATATCCTGGAATGAGAAAAAGAATCGCTTTGATATCGGCCGCGGTCATAACCGTCATGGAGGCCGCCTGCTTGGGGGTAACCGCCTCGCTGTTCTCCAAGTCGTCTTTGTCCTCGGTTAAGGAAGAGGCGCATTCCTACGCCAGTCTATATGCCGCGAGCGAAGACCCTGCCTCAGCGCCCTCGCTAGAAGGCGTGAAGGTTGCCTTCCTTAACGATGACCTAGAGCCCATCTACGAAGTCGGCGAGCTGCCTGAGGAATACTATACCCTACCCGAGGTGGAGGAGGCGGCGAAATCCTCAGAAGGCATCGGGAGCAGGGGCGATGGCATATCCTCCTCGACCGGGATCTGCTGCTTGAAGGTCGATTCCGAATCGTTCTCCTATGTCTATGTGGAAGCCGCGAATCCGGCTTTTGGGACCGACTTTGCGTGGTTTTGCCTATATTCCGGCATCGTCTTCGTCGTCGTTTTGGCCGCTGGGGTGGCTTTATCGCTATACCTTCATTCCTTATCAATCAAGCCGATTAAGCTGAGCCACCTCCGCTTCGATGAGCTCGCTAGTGGGGCCGCCGAGCTCACCCCCTTTCCGAAGACCAATTGGGCAAGGGCCAATAGGTACTACGAGGCGGTCGATGTTGCCAGCCGGCAGCTGCTCGACGCCAGGAGGACGATGCAGGAGGAGAAGGAGGGCATCCGCAAGGTGCTCGACTCCGTCAGCGACCCCATAATCATCGTCGAGTACAACCTAAAGCTCGGCTTCATCAACGAGGCCGGCGCCAGCGCCTTCCGCCTCGATCCGAATAAGGAACACACCCTATTTGACCTAGGGCTTGAGGAGAAGGTCGAAGGGAAGATCAAGAGGTATGACCCGGTGGAGTCGCTTATATCAATCGCTGGCAAGCATTACGCGCTTAGGGGATACAAGGCCTCGATCGGCTATGTCCTTTGCCTGGCCGACATCACATTCGAGGTGAACGGCGAGAAGCTGCGCTCCAACTTCTTCTCCAGCGCCTCCCACGAGCTCAAGACCCCGCTTACCTCGATATTGGGGCAAGCCGAGATATTGTCGCTGAAGAACAAAGACGAATCGCTTGATCAGCCCATCGCCTGCATAAGCGCCGCTGGCAAGCGGATGCTACGGCTCATTCAGGACATGCTCTCGCTATCCCGCATCGAGTCGGGGGCCAAGAAGGTCGGGGGGCCGATTGAGCTATCTGAGGTCGCCGAAGAGGTTAAGAAGGAGCTATTGCCTCTTTCTAGCCAAAGTGGGTCTGAGCTGACCATAGAAGGTAAGCTAAGCTATCCGATTAACCGCTCCGACGCCTATGCCGTCATAAAGAACCTGGTGGAGAACGGCATAAGGTATGGGAAGCCCAACGGGCACGTCAAGGTCTGCTTCCTAGAGGACGGCTTCTACGTCGAGGATGATGGCATCGGGATAAGCGAGGAGGACCAGCAGCACATCTTCGAACGGTTCTATCGGACAGACAAGGCCCATTCCTACGATGGCGGGACCGGACTTGGTCTAGCGATCGTCAAGCACGTGATGCTCAATTACGGGGGCAAGGTGGGCGTCAGCTCGAGGCTTGGCGAGGGGTCGAGGTTCACCTGCGCCTTCCCCTTAGCTAAATAGCTAAGAAGATGATTGGAAAAACGTCTACTTTCCTCTTGAAAACGCGAGGGCGCTTGCGGATAATATGGAAGCGCCTTTAACCAAGGACCATTGGTGTAGCGGCCTAACATGCTTCCCTGTCACGGAAGAGACCGCGGGTTCGAATCCCGCATGGTCCGCCAGGCGTTGGCCCGATAGCTCAGTTGGTAGAGCAAGGGACTGAAAATCCCTGTGTCGGCGGTTCGATTCCGCCTTGGGCCACCAACCCGAAACGAATGTCTGACATCGTCAAAGATGTCAGATTTTTTATTTTTCTAGCAATTATTGTTGCGGATGAAACTCACAATATATTCGATTAAAAATGCCTACTTTATTAAATCTAATCTGTTTATTCTTTCAATTTTAAATTTTCGTAAGAAAATGGTGCTGTTGCGAGACCAAATTAAATGCGTGGTATAGATATCGGCATACCCATACACATCAGGGAACCATTCATTGATTTTCGTCAAACAAATTATTTTAAACTTCAAACACGAAAATGTTGTTTTCCAGTTTGAATGCTATATGGTAAGACTTGC
>DVMV01000010.1 GCA_018714785.1 Candidatus Alloenteromonas pullicola | reverse complement strand
TTTAATAGACTTAAATCTTGTTCGAATGGCATTTGGTAACGTCGATGATCTTTAAATGGTAAACACCATCCCCAAAATCCTTTCCATGCCCCTTCAGGATCTTTCTGATCTCCTTCTTCAACGAGCCCTCTTCACTGACGGGGTTGATAGTAATCAGTTCGTTTCTGCCCATGATGTCCTATATCTTTGCGTTTGGCTGGAGTCTCTTCGCAGTTCCTGCCGCCGTTTTCCAACAGCAGTAAGAACCTTTCGTAATTAGCATCAATGGCAATAATTGGCTTATTTGAATTTTCTACGCAAAAAACAAAACCCGATGCCTACAAGACATCGGGATGAGTTTGTACCTGGTGCCCGAGGCCGGACTCGAACCGGCACGAGTTCATCACTCAGCGGATTTTGAGTCCGCCGCGTCTACCATTCCACCACACGGGCGCGGTGAGAATTATATAGCATGCGGCGAAGAAAGGGAAAAGTTTTCTCTGGGCTTGGTCTTATATCACTTGTTGGTGAATTCTATTGAGTAGGCGTAGCCGGCGCGGGGGTTGTCGCTTTCGGCGTTGACGATGGTGAAGTAGGGGTAGACCCGGTCGAAGGTGTAGGTATAGGTGACCTTGCCGGCTTCCTCTAGGGTCGCAAGGGTCCCTTGATACCCTTTGACATCAAGCTCCAACGAGTCTAAGCCATAGACATCGTAGGTGGCGATATAGGGGTTGTATTCACTGCGCTTGTCCATCAGCGTGATGACGACTGTGTTGTGGCCGAGGGCGGTCTTGTTGTAGATAAGCACGTCCGACTTCTTCATCTGGATCGTGCCGGCGCCGTCTCCGGTTCCCTTCTCAACGTAAGTTAGGTTGAAGGTGATGCCGCCGATCTCGACGTCCTCGTCGACCAGGTAGCTGCTTTGTGAGGTGGCCGGGATGTCATCCGGGGTTATGACGACGTCCTCCATCGCCTCGACTTGGGTTTGGGAGGTGGTGGAGTCGGGGGTGGCGTCCGAACTGCTGGAGCTTAGCGAGGACGATGATTCGCTAGAGGTGCTCGAGGTGGATTCGGCGTCGGGGGTCGAGGAAACGGTGGAACTTTGTCCACCGGCGCAGGAGGCGAGGGCCAGCGTGGCTAGAGCAAGGACAATGAGGTTCTTCATGGCGGCATTAGTATAGCAAAAAAGCCGGGGCTATCGTTAGCCCCGACCATTTCTATTCGGCTTGGTAGCCGGCTTCGTTGACGGCGGCGATGAGCTTTGCTTTGTCTAGGCCTTCCCCAGTCACCTGGGCCTCGCCTTTCTCCAAGCTCACCTCGACCTTGCTCACGCCTTCCACCCCTTCAAGGGCCTTGGTCACGTGGGCGACGCAGTGCTGGCACATCATGCCGGTCACCTTCAGAGCGATCTCCATTGGCTTATCCTCCTTTTCTTCTATATCAATGGGGCAAGAACCGGCCAGGAACATCCCATCGTCAAGCTTGGCTTTGGGCTTCCTATTCGCTCCCTTCCCTAACGATACCAAGTTCAGCCGCAGCGCGTTGAGCACCACGGTCACCGAGCTTAGGCTCATGGCGGCGGCCCCCATCCACGGCCTCATCTTGGCCATGCCGACGGCGACGAACACCCCGGCGGCGATCGGGATCATGATGAGGTTGTAGAAGAAGGCCCAGAACAGGTTCTCCTTTATGTTGAGCAGCGTCTTCCTCGAGAGCCTTATGGCCTTCGCGGCCTCGGACAGCCTCGAGGAGGCGATGACCACGTCGGCGGAATCGATGGCGATGTCCGACCCCGACCCGATGGCCATCCCGATGTCGGCCTCGGTCAGCGCGGGGGCGTCGTTTATGCCATCCCCGATCATGGCGACCTTGCCTTTCTCCTTCAGCTTCTTGATCAAGATAAGCTTGTCGCCCGGCATCAATGAGGCGGCGAAGTGGGTTATGCCGACCTTGTCCGCGATGGACTTGGCGACTATCGGGTTGTCCCCGGTGAGCATAACCGGCTCCACGCCCAGCTTCTTCAGCTCGGCGATGGCCTGGATGGAGTCCTCCTTGACGGCGTCCTCGACCCCGATCGCCCCGAGGTATTTGCCCTGTTTCGCGAAAAGCAGCGGGGTTTTGCCGGACATAGAGAGGCTTTGCATGGTTTTCTTGGCCTGCTCGCTGTAGGCATTTAGGCCCTCTAGCAATGAGGCGTTGCCGGCATAGTAGGCGGTTCCGCCTATCTCCGCCCTCACCCCTTTGCCGGGGATCGATTCGAATGATGCGGCCTCATTGGCTTTGATCCCCTTTGCCTCCGCCGCCTCCTTGATGGCTTTCGCCAGCGGGTGCTCGCTGCCCAGCTCGATGGAATAGGCTAGCGAGAGGAACTCATCCTCGCCCATATTGGAGGGGAGCAAAGCGGTGAGCTTCGGCTTGCCCTCGGTGATGGTGCCGGTCTTGTCCAGGACCGCGATCGATACCTTGCCGGTCTCCTCAAGCGAGGTGGCCGTCTTGAACAGTATCCCGTTTTTGGCACCCTTCCCCGACCCGACCATGATGCCGACCGGGGTGGCGAGCCCCAAGGCGCAGGGGCAGGAAATGACGAGCACCGAGATCCCCCTTTCCAGGGCATACGTGAATAGGCTCTCCCCATCGACCAGCCCGGAGTTCCTGACCAGGTCGCCGCCTAGTATCATCCAGAACACGAATACGACCAAGGCGATGCCGATGACGATGGGGACGAAGACGCCCGACACCTTGTCCGCGAGGCGGGCGATCGGGGCCTTGGTCGAGCTGGCCTCCTCGACCATCTTGACGATCTGCGACAAGGTCGTTTCCTCGCCGGTCTTGGTGACTTTCATTGTCACCGAGCCGGTTTGGTTGATCGTCCCGGTATAGGCCTCATCGCCTTCCTTCTTGTCGACGGGCATCGACTCGCCGGTTAGCGAGCTCTCGTCCACCGAGGTCTTGCCGGATTCTATCTTCCCGTCCGCGGGGAATGATTCGCCTGGATATATAAGCAGAAGGTCGCCGACCTTGAGCATATCCGACGCCACGTCGACCACCTTGTCGCCTTCCTTGCGGTGGGCGATCTTCGGGGCCAACGATAGCAAGGAGTTGATGGCCGAGGTCGTCTTGCCTTTCGAATAGGCCTCGAGCGTCTTGCCGACGGTGATGAGGGCCACGACCGTGCCGGCGGTCTCGAAGTTCAGGTTCATCGAGATCTCCATCACCGTGTGGTAGGTGTTTGGGTCGGCGTAGCCGCTCGCGGAGACGTAGTAGGCCATCTCGAACAGCAATGCGACCGAGTAGATGAACGCCACCCCTGATCCTAGGGCAACAAGGGTATCCATATTGGGCGAAAGGCGAAACAGCGACTTGATGCCGGAGACGAAGTAATGGTAGTTGACCGCCATGATGGCGAAGCTCAGGACCATCTCCAGCAAGCCCAAAAGCAACGGATAGTCGTGCAATACCCCGATATTCCATTCGAGCATCGCCCCCATCGCCAAGTAGAATAGCGGCACCAAGATCACGACCGAGGCGATTAGCCGATACACCATTTTCCTAAGCGCCGTGCCGGCTTCCTTTTGGCTTGGCGCCTCTTTCTTGCCCGGCTCGCCGACCGGGATGGCCTTATATCCGGCCTTGGAAACGGCGTTTTCTATCTTCTCCGTGAGCGAGTCGTCGTCATACTCCGCCTCCATCGAGTTGGTCAGCAGGTTGACCGATGCCGCCTTGACCCCATCGACCTTCTTCGCGGCTTTCTCGACGTGGGCGACGCAGGCGGCGCAGCTCATGCCCTCGATATTGAAGCGATGCTTCATTTCAGCCTCCTTAGCAAGTCGAACGATTCCAGCAGTTTGGAGTCGTCGCCCTCCAGCAAAGAATCCTTAACGCAGGTCAGCATGTGGGTCTTGTAGACCTTGGTCTGGATCTCCCTTATCGCCCCCTCGGCGGCGGAAAGCTGGATGAGGATGTCGCCGCAGTAGCGGTCCTCCTCGACCATCTTCCTTATCCCATCGATCTGGCCTGTCAGCCTCTTTAGCCGATCGAGGAGGTATTTCTTCTCCTGCGCATCGCGCGGTATTGCCTTCATGTGTTCCATAACGCCCTTAAGATATACCCTAGGGGGGTATCTTGCAAACAAAACGCTCCGCTTTGGCCTTAATATATAAAAAAGAGGTAACCGATATGTGCACTGCATTGACCCTAGACGCCCCGAAGCATCTTTTCGGGCGCAACCTTGACCTATCCGCCTCCTTCGGAGAGCTGGCCATCTGCGTCCCCAAAGACGCCCCCATCCAATTCTCGAGGAAGAAGGCCGCTTCGCATTACGCGATGCTCGGCATCGGGGCGAAGCTCGGCGATCTTCCCCTTTTCGCCGAGGCCATCAATTCCGAGGGCCTTGCCATGGCCGGGCTCAACTTCCCCGGCAACGCCTATTTCAAAGCCCCCGACGGCAGAACCAACGAGGTGGGGCAGGGCGAGCTGATCGCCTATGTCCTTTGCTTCTGCAAGGATCTAGGCGAGGCGAAGCAGCTGCTGGCCTCCATCAGCCTGTGCGACATCAGGGTCGAGCCCAACACCCCATGCGCCCCGCTTCATTACATCGTTGCCGATCGCACCGGGTGCTTCGTATTCGAGCAGACCGTGGATGGCGCGCATATTTACGATGATCCGTTCGGCGTGCTCACCAACAACCCGGAATTCCCGTTCATGCAGCGTTACATGGACATGTTCCTGAACCTTACCTCATCTTCGCCGGAGAACCGCTTCTCCCCTCGACTGGGCTTGAAGAGCTTCGGCCTTGGAATGGGGGCGATAGGCCTTCCGGGCGACAACAGCGGCCCCTCCCGCTTCGTGAGGGCGAGCTTCGCCAGGGAGAACTCCTCGTTCGCCTCCGAGCAGGAGGAGATAGTCGGCTTCTTCCATATACTCGATAACGTCAAGGTGGTGGAGGGAACCGCCAACGATGGGGCAAGCAGGGAGAAGACGATCTACTCATCCTGCTACGACCTCGATTCCTTCTGCCTATACTGCAAGACCTATTCCGACCCGACCATCAGGAAGATGGAGGGAAAGGAAAACGGGGAAGAGATGATCTCCTCCCCGTTGTCGGATAAGCCGGATTTCCCTAGCCTAATCTAGCTCGGTCTTCCCCATCCAAAGCTCGTAGTAGCGACCCTTCTGGGCCAATAGCTCGTCGTGGGTTCCCCGCTCGATGATGCGGCCTTTGTCCATGACCATTATGCAGTCGGCGTAGCGGACGGTGGATAGGCGGTGGGCGATGACGAACACCGTCTTGCCCTTCATGATGTTGTCCATGCCTTTGGAGATCAGCCTCTCGGTGCGGGTGTCGACCGAGGAGGTCGCCTCATCGAGGATGAGGATCGGCGGGTTGGAGACGGCGCACCGGGCGATGGAAAGCAACTGCTTCTGCCCTTGCGAGAGCGAGGCGTTGGCCCCGTCGATGTAGGTGTCGTACCCCTTCGACAGCTTCTTGATGAACGGGTCGGCGCAGGCCATCTTGGCCGCCTCGATGCAGCGCTCGTCGCTGGCTTTCAGGTGGCCATAGCGGATGTTGTCCATTACGGTGCCCGAGAAGAGGTGGGTGTCCTGCAATACCAGGGTCATCGACCTCCGCATGGAGACCCGGTCGATCTCCTTTATGTCGATGCCGTCTATCAATATCTCCCCCGAATCGATGTCGTAGAAGCGGGTGAGCAGATTGGTGATGGTGGTCTTGCCGGCCCCGGTGGAGCCGACGAGGGCGATCTTCTGCCCGGGGTGGGCGTAGAGGGTGATGTCGTGGAGTATCGGCTGCCCCTTGACGTAGGAGAAGTCGACGTGGCGCATGTCGACCTGGCCCCGCAGCGGCTTGGTGTGCTCGCCGTCGGTCCAGTAGAACTTGCCGTCCTCTCCCTTGTAGCTGCGCCACTTGGCCTTCTGCAGGCTCGGCTCCGGCGGGAGGTCTATCATCTGGAAGATGCGCTCGGCGCCGGCTAGCGAGGATTGGACCATGGTCAGCAGGTTGGAGATGTTGTTGAACGGCCTGGCCAGCATGCGCAGGAAGGCCACGTAGGATATCAGGGTGCCGACGGTGACGTGGATGAGGCTGGAGTCGGTGGCGATCAGAACGACACCGATCATGGCCACCAAGGCGGTGGTCAGGTTGTTCATGTTGTTTACGATCGGCACGTTGGCGGAGCTTAGGAACACGCTGCGCTTGTTGTGGACGGTGTGGCGGTAGTCGATGGACTTGAACAGCGCCATGATGTCGTCTTCCTTGGAGAAGCACTTTATGACCTTGAGCCCGGATAGGGCTTCCTCGGCGATGCCGTTGAACTCGCCCATCGATACCTGGGTCTCGGAGAAGGCGTTGACCGAGCGGTGGACGTTTATGGCCACGATTCCCATGGCGATCAGCTCCATTATCAGGCTGACCAAGGCCAACAGCCAGTTGACCATGAACATGAAGACCAGCAAGCCGACCATCATGATGACGGAAGTGAAGAGCTCCATAATGCCGGTGTTGAAGAACTGGGCGAGGTTGTCGACGTCGTTGGTGAACCGCGACATGATGTCGCCGTGGGCCGTCTGGTCGAAGTAGGACAAAGGAAGCCTCTGCATCCGGGCGAACATGTCGTTGCGCAGCCGCATCAGCGAATTGGTGCCTATCCTGGTCATCAGGAAGATCTGGGCGATGGAGCAGAGAAGCCCCAGCACGTAGAACCCGCCGAGGATCCCGAGGAACATGCCCATGGTCTGGGCGGTCTGGGCGAAGACGGTGGCGGGGGAGGCGGTCCAATCGACCATCTCGAAGATGGTTTTATAGAACGGCAATGTCCCCTCGAGCCCGACGGAAAGGTAATCGGCGGGGCCGCTGTATTGCCCCCAGGATCCGGATATCGAGTAGAAGGCCGGCTGCAGAAGCGCGTCGACCAGCGGTCCGGAAACGAATCCGCCGACGATGTTGATGACGATCATCACCGTGGTCACGATGACCGCGGCGAAGAACATCCACTTATCGCCTTTGAGGTAGGAGAATACCCGGAAAAGCGAAGCCCACGAATGCTTGGGCTTGCCATACCCTTTCTTCCTGACCCCATAGTGCTGGGCGATGTGCTGATAACCTTCCTTCCCGCAGGTCCACTGCAGGGTGACGTCGTTTATCTCTGGGCCGCGCCCGGCGGTGTTGAATCCCTTGTAGCTCTTGAATTTCATGATCACTCCACCCCCTTGGCCTGGATTTCGTCGATTTCGGCGTAAAGCCTGCAGTTCTTCAGCAATTCCTCGTGGGTCCCATACCCGGCGACGTGGCCGTTGTCGAGGACGAGGATCTTGTCGCAGCGCTTTATCGAGTCGATGCGCTGGGCGATCATGAAGACCGTGGTGCCCTTTAGCGTGTTGGCCAGGTTCTCCTGAATGCGGCGCGAGGTATCCATGTCGCAGGCGGAAACCGAGTCATCGAGGATCAGTATCTTCGGCTTCTTGATGACCGCCCTGGCGATGCAGAGCCTCTGCTTCTGGCCGCCGGAGACGGATTTGCCGCCCTGGACCACCGGCGTGTCGAGCCCGTCTTTGAAGGAGTGGACGAAGTCATAGGCGCAGGCGACCTTGAGCGCCTCGTCAATCTCCTCGTCGGTGGCATCCTTCTTCCCCCAGCAGATGTTGGAGCGGATGGTCCCGGTGAACAACACGTTGCTCTGCAGCACGACCCCGATGTCGCCGCGGAGGGCGTTGACCGAGTAGTCGCGGACGTCGTGCCCGGCGATCAGGACCGAGCCCTGGGTGACGTCGTAAAGTCTCGGTATCAGGTTGACCAAGCTGGATTTGCCCGAGCCGGTTCCGCCGATGATGCCGATCTTCTGCCCTTCGGGTATCTTCAGGCTGATCGGGCCAACCGCCGGCTTGCTCGGGTCCTTGAGATAGGAGAAGAGAGCGTCCTTGAACTCGACCTCGCCCGAGGAAAGCGAGTCAGGGTCGAAGTCCGCGGTCTTGGGCTTCGGGTCGTAGGAGATGTCGATCTTCTCGCAGAGGACCCTGTCGATCCTCTCCTTCGAGGCCTGGGCCCTGGAGTAGAGCTGGACCAGCATCGAGAGGAAGGAGAAGGACATGGTCAATACGGCGGCGTAGCTGGTCAGCATGCTCAATTCGCCGGCGTCGAATAACGGGTTGCCGTTGTTGAACATCGTCCAAAGCTCGTTGCCGCCCTCCTGGGCCGAGTAAAGCATCGAGAAGCCGCCGAGCAGCTGGATGGCGGTTATGATGACGTTGATGGTGAAGGTCGTGATCGGCCCGGACATGTTGAGCGACGATACCGAGGAGAAGGTTATGTCGGTCAGGTCGCCGTTGGCCTTCTCGAACTTCTCCTGCATGTGCCCCTCGCGGCAGAAGGCCTTGACCTCGCGGATGCCCTCGGTGTCCTCCTCGACGTTGCGGTTGACGTTGTCGATGGCCGACTGGGTCATGATGAACTGCGGCCTGGTCTTGCGGATGATGGCCACGATGATGGCGAAGGCGATGGCGACCAGCGGCAGGGCGATGGCCCCGATGAGCCAGTTCTGGGTGAAGATGAAGACGAAGCAGAGGGTGGCCATCATCGACTGCTTAAAGCCCATCCGGACGAACATCAGCACGAAGAAGCGGATGTTGTTGCAGTCGTTGGAGAGCATGGTGGTGAGCTTCGAGACCGGGAAGTCGCCGATGTTGGAGAAGGAGAATTGCTCGGCCTTGTAGAATATGGTGTTGCGGAGCCGCTCGATGTAGTCGCTTGAGATGACGGCGCTGAGCTTCATCCCGATTATCTGGCAGGCGATGGCCAGCAGCGCGCAGCCGATCATGAGACCGCCGTAGAGCCAGACGAAATACATCGCCGGCTGGTCGAATCCGCCGCCGATTATTATCGGCTGAGGCGCCCCCTGCGGGGTCAGGGCGCCATAACCCTCGATTCCGTTTTTGATGAGCAACCCGCTTAGGAAGGGGATCAACAGCTCGAACAGGGCATCGAAGAGGATGGCGATGAAATCGATTATGATCAGCCTCCAGCTCGGCTTCAGGCATTCTAGGTAAATAGGGAAAGTCTTCTTCGAATCGGCCTTGTCGGTCGCCGCATCCGAAGTCGAGTAGTGCAGCCCGGCAGCCAAGGCCATCAGTTTCTTCTTATTCATAGCCAAGTTATTCTAGGCTTTTGCTTTTGCGATTCAATAGAAATCGCTTCCCTTTGGGAAGTAAACGTCCTATAGTAATCGCGCTTGACGGAGTAGGCGGCGAGACCGCGGCAAGTCAACACGCTGGCGATTAGCCTGGCTTGCCTTAAATGCCGAGAGTCAATCCAATGGAGGTATTTCGCTTTGGATTGGGCTCTTGTGATCATCACTTCGTTTAACATGGCCATCGACGCCTCGGTCACCTCGGCCGCCGATTCTGTCAGGGTCGGTCGCAGGGGATTCGGAAAGGTCGTTTTGGCTTGCTTTCTCTTCGGCGTCTTTCAAGGGCTGATGCCGCTTATCGGCTACCTGATCGGGTCGTCTTTCAAAAGCTATATCGAGACCTGGATACCGTTCATCGCCTTCGGGCTGCTCCTCATCCTCTCGATCAAGGGGTTCGTCGACTTCGGGAAGGAGATGGCTGGCAAAGGAGGGGAGTCCGAGGAGGGCAAGCTGTCCTATAAGGAGATCGTCTTCCAAGCCGTGGCGACCTCGGTCGATGCCTTATGCATCGGGTTCACCTTCTTAAGCTACTCTTTGCCCAACGCCCTCATCGCCTTCGCCTGCATAGCCGGGATAACCTTCCTGCTCAGCTTGCTTTGCGGGGCGCTGGGGCAGTTCCTCTCCGGGGTGCTCAAGAAATACTCTGGCCTGGTTTCCGGGCTGGTCTTCCTGGGAATCGGGCTGAAGATATTGCTTGACGCGCTGCTTTAGCCCAACTATTTTTATTCAAAATAAATCGTCTGCGATAATATACTTCACTTATGGAAAACAAGGGATCGGCCAAAAGGGCGCTGCGCTGGATGGGAATCGTCGCTGCCTGCTTGGCGTCGGCCGTGGTTTTGCTCGGTGTCTTCTCTATGTGGTGGGTGATGGATTCTTTTACCCACGTATCCATGCCGGAGGTCGTCTCGACCGCGATGAACCTCTACGGCACGCCGGCCTCATCCTATATGCCGTATGTGGTCAACACGGTCTTTCCGCTTCTTTCCATCGTCGCCCTGATCGCCTTGGTTTGGGCCGTCTGCTATTTCCTTAAGGTCAAGAACCTTGCCAAGAAGATGGCGATAGGCTGCCTCGCCGCCAGCCTGGTCCTCGCCGTCCCGACCACCGCCAGGTTCTGGGATTACCTCGATATGTCGGCCTACATCCATTCGCTGATCACCCCATCTAAGTTCATCGACGACAACTACGCCAACCCGGTCGAGGCGCTTGACGATGCCCAAACCGGGAAGAAGCGCAACCTGATAATGATATTCCTCGAGTCGACCGAGATAACCTTTTCCGACAAGGAGCATGGCGGATACTTCGACGTGAACTACATGCCGGAGCTCACCGAGCTGGCGTTGAGCAACGACTGCTTCAACGGAAACACCGGCAAGCTAAACGGATCGCACACCATCGAATACACCTCGTGGACTATGGCCGCGATGTTCGCCCATACTTCCGGGCTGCCGTTTAAGACAACGCTTGGAACCCAGAACGACATGGACACCCAGGAGCAATTCTTCCCCGGCGTCACCTCGCTTGGCGACGTGCTGGCCGAGAACGGATACGACCAGTATTTCTACTGCGGCTCCAACGCCACATTTGGCGGGAGGCGCCTGTACCTGACCGAGCACGGGAACTTCAAGTTCCGCGATTACAACTATTACCACGCCCTCCCCGAAGACGACCCCAACCACGTCGACCACGATGGATGGTGGGGCTATGAGGACTTCCACCTGTTCGACTTCATCAAGCAAGACGTCAAGACGCTGGCGGATAACGCCTTGGAAGGCACCCCGTTCAACCTGACCGCCCTGACCGTCGATACCCATTTCAATTCGGATGCCAACGGGATGGATGGGCACCTTTGCGACCTTTGCTCCGACCCGATGAAGCACCCCGATAGCCAATATGGCACGGTCATTAGCTGCGATTCGGCCCAGGTCGCCGACTTCGTTTCCTGGTTCTACGACCCCGAGAACATACCGGAATCGGTAAGCTCGAACACCACGACGGTCCTCGTTGGCGACCATACGACCATGTCCCGGAGCTTCTGCGTGCCGGCGGATGAGGACGGATACGACCGCAGGACCTATGTCTGCTACATAAATTCGGCGGTCGAGCAAAGCCCAGCCACCGCCAACAAGGTTCGCACCTATTGCCCATTCGACACCTATCCTACGACCTTGGCGTCATTGGGGTTCAAGATAAACGGCGAACGGCTCGCGCTTGGCACCAACCTCTATTCGGCGAAGCACACCCTTTGCGAGACATACGACGTCGACTACGTCTCCGAGCAGTGCTCGATGAAATCCGAGCTGCTCGAGAACCTCCTCGATGCCGATGAGCTGAGCTACGCCTATCTTGAGCGGAAAGGGTATCTGCCGACCGCCGAAGTCGGGATCGACGGCGATGAAGACGGGGTGACCGCCAGCCTATCCAACATACTGTCGCCGAAGCTCAAGGAGGGGTTCTCCGGCGCCTACGTCGAGGTCTACGCGATAGGCGGCGAGACCAAGCGATATTACATGGAGCAGGGGAGCAATGAGAGGGAATACTCCGTCTTCATCCCGAATGGGAATCTGCCAGAGGACCTTGGTTATGGCTACCTTGCCGAATTCTTCCTGATCGGGGAGACCAGCGGCAACGAATACACTTTCGACAGCATAGGGTGGAAAAGCAATGAAACTATCTGAATCGGCCTCCTTCGTCTTCGAAATGCTGGGCAGCTCGGCCTCGTATTTCCAAAACGCGAGCCTAATAGCCAAGGCGCTTGGCGACCACGGCCTTAAGGAGCAACGGCTTTCCGAGATCGGCGGGGAGGGGTTCATCTCCCGCGATGCCTCCGCGGTCGCGGCATACCGCATCCCCAAGGGGTTGCGCGGCAAGCCGCGGTTCGCGGTTTACGCCGCTCACCTGGATTCGCCTTGCCTCAAGGTCAAGCCGGACCCGGTTGCCTTCAGCAAGAACCTGGCGCTGCTCGCCACCGAGCCTTATGGAGGGCTGATCTATTCCTCGTTCTTGGACGTGCCGCTATACCTATCGGGCCGGGTCTACACCTTGGGCCATGGGCGGGTTATGGGGCATCTGCTGGACCTCACCTCCCCGATAGCCTTCATCCCCCGGCTCGCCATCCATTTCGACCGCGGGGTCAACGAATCCGGCTCGCTTAACGCCGCCAAGGACCTAAATGCAGTCATTTCGCTGCAAAACGGCCCCCAACGGTTCGATTTCTACCGCTACATCCTCAATATGTTCCCCGGCGAGGACATGCTGATAAGCCATGACCTTTTCCTTATGCCCAAGGGCGCGCCGACCGTTTTGGGAGCCCGGGGCGAGTTCTTCCTCTCCCCGCGGATCGACGACCTTTCATGCGCCTATTCCGGGCTGTATGGCTTCCTGCACTCCGAGCAGCCGGACGACACCATCGCCGTCTACTGCGCCTTCTCCTCCGAGGAGGTCGGCTCATCCACCTACGTCGGGGCCGGCGGGGCGCTGCTCCGCGACCTGCTTTCGAAGATAGCCGCCAAATGCGGGTTCGACCTCGAGGAAGCGCTGGAGAGGTCGTTGCTGGTGAGCGCCGACTGCGCCCACGCCGGGCATCCCAACCACCCCGAGATCGAGGATCCGTCCAGCCAGGTCAGGATGGGCAGGGGAATAGTGTTCAAGCATTCCGCGAGGATGGCCTATACAACCAATGCCTCCACCGAGGCCATGGGCAAGTTCATCTGCCTTAAGAACCACATACAGTACCAGGATTTCTCCAACCGCTCCGATCTGCGGGGCGGGTCAACCCTCGGGGCCATCTCCAACGGGGTCGTCTCAATGCCGAGCCTCGACATCGGGATCGCCCAGCTGGCCATGCACTCGGGATTCGAGGAAGCGGCCATTTCCGACCTAGACGATCTCTGCAAGTTCGCCGGCGCCTTCTTCTCCACCAGCTTCGGGGAGGGCGATAGATGAACCGCCTCATACTCATAGGCGGCGGCTCATCGTCCGGGAAAAGCTACATCACCAAGGCGGTGATGGAGAAGCTCGGCCCCGACAACATCGTCCGCCTGACGATGGACGACTACTATAAGGACCAGTCCGACATGCCGATGGAGGACCGCTACAAGGTCAACTACGACCACCCGAAGGCCTTCGACTGGCCGCTTATGAGGAAGCAGCTCAAGGATCTGAAAGACGGGAAGACGATACTCAAGCCCGTCTACGATTTCGTCACGCTGACCAGGACCGACAAGGTCGAGGAGATCGTCCCGAAGAAGGTCATCTTGGTCGAGGGAATCATGGCCTTGGTGGATAAGGCCATCCGCTCCTTAGGCGACCTCAAGGTCTTCATCACCGCCTCGGCCGAGAGGCGGTTCCTCCGCCGCCTCATCCGCGATAGGCGCGATAGGGGAAGGGAATTCGACAACATCGTGTCGCAGTACTTCTCCACGGTCCAGCCGATGTATGGCGAGATAGTCGAGCCGAGCTCGATATACGCCGACTTCATAATCAACAACGACGGCGTCAAGAACCTAGCCATCGACATCATGGTCTCCTTGGTCAAGGAGGAAATATCCTCCAATGACCAAGAAAAGCAGCCCAAAGCCATGGAAGAGGAGTTCGACGCCAAAAGCCTTAACGAGGCGTTTAAGTAGCCGCCGATGTTTTTATCGCTGCCTTTCAAGCGGTTTTCGGCCTATATATATATTAATATATATCCTCGTTAAAAGTGGGTAACTTTGTCCGATGGTCTCGGACATTTTCGGCAAATTTGTTTAATTTTTTGTTGACCTTTTTTAGACGGGCCTTAGATTTTTGCCATCCGAGAGTGAAAGGAGCTCATATGAAGAAAAACAAGACATTATTGTTTGCTCTCTCATTGTCAGCGGTTCTCCTGCTCGCAGGCTGCGGCCCCACAACGACATCGTCTGATTCGGGTGATGGCGGCGGAACCATGACTGATGCCTCGTCCACCCCGATAGGGACGCCTGGGGGAACCGACACGTCGTCGACCCAGCCGGTCGAGGCGACGCTGGAGATAGCCGGCGCGCCGGAGACCGCCCTCCCGGGCGCCACCATCAAGCTGACCGCCACCGTTACCGGGACCGATGCGGCCGTTGTGTGGAAGCTAACCAGCCTCACCGGCACCGCTCAATACCCGACCGATGCCACCATCGATGAGGAGGGGAACCTCTTCGTCGGGACCTACGAGGACGTGCTGACCATAACCGCCACCGCGGGCGAGGCCACCGATTCGGTCGAGATCGCGATCGTCGGGCCCGCGCTAGAAGCCGATGGGCTGGGGATAGCCAATGGTTTCCGCCTAGCCAACACCAGCCTATTCACCGATGCCGGCGGGGCGCCCGTGACCGTCTACCTCGACGTCACCCCGACCGGGATCTACTCCGGGCTATATGATGCCGGATACGTCGGGGACGGGGACGCCGCCTATATGTTCTACGCCGACGATGAAGGCGGATATTACTACAACACGACCGCCGACCTGGTCGAGGACACCACCATCGGCGAGCTGTGGGCCGACTTGGACCTCACCTCCGCGCTCGATGGCTATATCTATTCCTATTATGAGCCGGAGGACCTCGAGGCCGGGACGATCGCGAACAACGTCTACCTCAAGATGTATGACGAGGATTCCGACGACCCCGAGCTCTTCATCTACTACACGCTTGGCCTATATGACGTCCTAGGCGTCGACTTGGTCGCCACCCAGCTCCACGTCGAGGCCGCTTCTGGCGCGGCGCTGTCGATCGACTTCCTGTATTCCTATATGGGAGCCTATTACTACATCGACTTCGACATCTACGAGAAGGCCGAGCTCGATCAGAAGCCCTATGCGGTGGCGATCGAGGACGGCGGCTCGACTGAGGAAGGCGTGACCGAGCCTTGGGGGGAATGAAAATGAAAAAGAACAAGCTTCTGATAATCTCCGCCGCCTCCTGCCTAGGACTGAGCCTCATCGGGGCTGGGGTCGGATTGGCCCTGCAAAAGGCCCCGGCCAAGGGCAATGAGGTCCTTCAGGACGCCACCCTTCCCGAAGACGCCATCGGCGCCAGGGTCAAGCTAGGCGTCGACGATGGGGCGACCGACCTCACCGCGACCCCCACAATCGACGCAAAAGTAGGGCTATTGGTCCAAGACGGCGAGGCCGCCGGGACCAAGGACGTCCGCGTCTACGCCAAGCTCAACACCGTTTCCGGCGTGACCTCTGCCTACATCACCAGGAAGGTCACCGCCCAAGACGGGACCGAGGTCAAGGCCGCGAAGACCATAGCCGTCGGATACGCCTATTCATCGCTTAAGGGCAATCCGGAGATCAAGTGGTACGACACGGCGGGCGAGGCCCCTGAGCTAGACGAGGCCGCCACCGCCGATTCGCCTTACTACATCGTCTATACCCTCAAGGACATACCGGAAGACCACCTCCTGGACCTGCTTGAGGTAAAAGTCGGCGTCGAGGCCGGCGCGACCAACAGCTCCGCGACCATCACCTGCAACGCGGTTGGCATCGAGGGCGATCAGGCCGTGAACTGCAAGTTCATCGCCTTGACCGCCGAGGGATATGAGGGTGAATACGGCGCCTACAAGGACACCGACGTAACCGGCCCGGTCGTGATACCCGAGAACTACTACACCTACGCCGGCCCGGTCGCCACCTTCATGGGCAAGGTCACCGCGCTTTCCGAGAAAGCCGACCTCACCGGGGCCAACGGGGCATTCGAGTACTTCAGCCACATCACTTCGCTGACTTTGCCCGACACTATCAAATTCTTCGATTCCTATTGCTTGTCCGGCTGCAGCGCATTGACCGAGCTCACGCTTCCTCGCGACCTGGTTACCGTTTCGAACTCCTCGCTCCGGGCCAGCGGACTCAAGACCGTCAACTACGACGCGATAAACCTGACCACGTTCTCGACCTACTTCGAGCAGTCCGACCTGGTGTTCAACGTCTCGGCCGACGTCGAGTCCCTCCCTAATAGCCTCGTCTCGGCCGCGGGATCGGTCAAGCAGGTCAACTACGCCGGGACGACCGCCGAATGGGAAGCCCTCAAGACCGAGGACAACGCCGGGAACGGATTGTTCATAGACAACGTCATCTGCTCCGACACCGTCCTGCACACCATCACTTGGCACATCGGCGAAGGGGCAATTGGCGATCTGACCGGAGATTATGAGACCACCGTCATCGGCGGAAAGGCCACCGAGGCCCCCGGCAATCCCAAGCTGACCGGAAAGCGGTTCAAGGGATGGTACCTCGATCCAGAGGGAACCACGCCTTGGGATCCGGCCGCTACGGTCAACGACGACCTCGACATATACGCGATTTACGAGGATTTCGGGCCTGGGGTCAGCGCCGAGAATCCTTATGCCCTAACCACCACCGGGCAGATGAGCTTCGAGATAGTCGAAGGGTTCGACAAGGTCTACATGACCTACACCCATCCCGCCGATGCGGCCGAGGATTGGCGCTATATCTACGTCGACGAAGATCTATCGGAGAGCTCGGATGACAGCCCGACTTCGTGGCTCTACACCAAGATCAGCGTCTACGAAGGTACCTTCGATGATGCCAATCTCATCGATGAGATCGGCGAGGATACCCCGGCCGACGACTCGGTGGTCCAGGAAGTCGGCAACGACGGCGGCATCCGCTTCAAGGCCGAGCCGGGCAAGACATATTGCCTGCTGGTCGACCCGTTGGGCGATACCACCTACTACGATGCCTGGTATGGCAACCTCGTCGTCAAATTCGCCGACCACGACAACGACGATCCCAGCACCTGCCAGAGTATCGCCAAAGGCACTGAGGCCGAGGTCCGCCAGGACAACTACGACTCCGCGAGCCCGGATGTCCTCTACAAATACGAAGCCGGCACCAGCGAAAGCCTGGCGCTCACCATAGGCCGCACCAACTACTGCTGGTCCGACGTCACCATCTACGACGTCACCGACCCAGCTAACGTCACCTCCGTCGGCGATGACAGAGGCACCTCCGACTCGACCATCATCCTCGATGCCGAGGCCGGCCACACCTACATAATCGCCGTTTCCTTCAACGATCCGACAACCGACGAGGAGCACACCACCCTATTGATCGGCGATGCCCCGGCCGGATCGACCATGGGCAACCCCGCGCCGATAACGCTTGGCGAGACCGTCACCACCTCCTTGCTCAACGGCCATAGCGAATACCGCACCGTGACCGTCGAGGAGGGCGACTACGCGTTCCTGCTCGAAGGCGGGAGCGACTCCTACGCCAAATACTTCGTCGTCTATGACGCGGAGGGGGCCGAGGTCATAGCCAAGACCGTCGAGGAAGGCACATCTTCTGGATGGTACGGAGGCTCCTCATACGGAGGCGAGCTGCTCAGCCGCTCCCACCTAGCTGAGGGCACCTACACCATCGAGATTGGCTACAACACGACCTCTTCCACCTCGACGATGTTCCAATTCACCATGTCCCAAGTCGCAGACGGCGATTACATCGGACGCCCGCTTTCGGTCGACATGGAAGCCAGCGCGACCGGGACCTACGCCGCCAAGGCCGATGGGTTCTTCCTCGCCTACACCCCAACCGAGGCGGCCGGCGGGAAGTACCTCGTCGTGACCCTCGCCGAGGGCAATGAGAACGCCGAGCTCCACTTCGTCGATGCCGAGGGCAGCGAATCGCTCTCGACCGCGATGGGCGGGAAGATCGGAACCAAGCTCACCGCCGGGGAGGCCGTCTACCTCAAGATCGACGGAGCCGACGGGGACGTCACCCTCACCTGGGCCCTCCAGGACACCTATGAGGATGGGCAGACCCGCGACACCGCCTACGACCTGACCGATGGCATCGAAGAAGCCGGCGAGGCCAACATCGACTACCTGATCGGCCAAGACCCCGGCAGCTACTGGTTCAAGTTCACGGTTTCCGAAACCGGGACCTACACCGTCTACAGCAAGTCGACAAACATCGACACCGCGCTCAGGGGCGTCTATGCCGAAGGCTCCGAGGAGAAGCTCGACATGGTCGGCGACGACGATGACGAGGGCGCCCATTCCTACACCACCTATCGCTACGACTTCGCCTGGGAGATGCAGCTAGAGGCCGGCGTCACCTACTATGCCCAAGCCAATATCGGATGGCATAGCGATGACGCGACCGGGCTATACATAGGCGCGAAGCTTGCCGCCCCCGGGGAGCTTGTCTCCTTGGCGATCGAGACGGATTGGCTCACCGGCCAGCCGGTCGCCTTGGCTGGATCGGAAGCCGGCATCCACTATAAGGACGTCGCCGAGGCCGATGGCTACTACACGGTTTCCTTAGACGAAGCGGCCACCGGATCGGCCAAGGTGCTCCTCAATGGCACCGAGAAGCTGACCCTTGCCCCCGGCGACGAGCAATTCGTCAAGGTCGCCACCGGCGATGAGCTGATCGTCAAAGTGGTAGGGGAAGGCGAGCAAACCATCACCGCCGTTTACTCGAATAGCGTCGAGGACGGCACCAGCGCCGCCAACGCCTATTCGGTCGACGAAGGCGCCAACGAAATCACCCATCTGCAGGAGTCGTCGCAGCGCGATGGGGTCTGGTTCAAGTTCACCGCCTCGACCACCGGCCTGTACAAGATCTACTCCAAAACCATCGATGGTATGACCAACTCCGGACTTGATGCCAAGATATATGGGGTCTACGATTCTCCGGAAGCCACCGCCACCGCCCTATCCTTAGTCGATGGCGAAGGCGCCGACGACGACAACAACAGGCATCCTGAGACGATATACAAGTGGGACTTCTACGTCACCGTCAACCTGACCGCCGGTACCACTTACTATCTGAAGCTCAAGATTCCCGCCGCATCCGAAGCCTATGGGCTCAGCCTCAACATTGAGCCAACCGCGATCTCGTAAACAATCGCAACCACATCCCAGGAGGAATATGCACACTAAAACCAAACTTAAAGGGGGCCTGCTGCTTCTGGCGTCCGGCCTCCTGACAGGATGTGCCAACGGCCCGAGTGAAAGCTCGGGTTTTGGCTCGTCGACCGGCAATGCCCCGAAGGAGATCGACTACACTTCGGTCTACTCCGCCCTGTCCACCATGAAAGGGGCCCACAACTTCACGGCCGACACGACCGTCACCGCCAACGGCGGGGTAAGCACGACCTACTCCAACGTCTACACCGAGGACTTCACCTGGTGCGACTACGAGGGGGCCGAGGAAGGATTCGCCTACAAGGACGGATCCGTTTTCCGGCTCAACTTGGACGAGCAGGGCAACATGGTCGCCTCCGACGCCTATCTTGACGCCTCGGGCAAAAAGCTGACCTCGATTTGGGACGGCGATCTGTTCACCACCCCTTTGCTTAGCGAGGACGCCGTCAAGGACAAGGAAGCCAGGAGCATCGAGATAACCAACAAGGACGCCCGACTCCAGATGCTGAAGTTCAACGTTTTGGACACGACCTTGATCTCCGACGTGACCTCGGTCCATGCCGAGATCAGGACCTTGGCTTCCGGGTTCGACAGGCTGGTGCTGAGCATCGAAGCCAATTTCGACGGCACCGACTACGTCTATGAGACGATGCTATCGACATTCTCCAACTCCACCTCGGGCGAGGTCACCGACTATCTGGCGACCTCCGGCGCCTCCGTCTACGATTCCTCACTGGTGGCGGCTGCCAACGCATTCAAGACCGAGCGCTTCTACAAGCGGACCTACGAGTCGCTTACCTACACCCCCGAAGCCGAGCGCAAGGAGATCGGCGTCGAGGTATATACCCCCGATTATTGGTACGGCGGTTATACCGATAGCGCCTACTACATCTTCTCCACCGGCTACGTCTCATTGCCGCAGAAGTACTACGTCGGCGAGGGGGTCGATGAGCCAATCGCCCTCGACGGCGCCTACAAGTTCATGCTGTCGCAGGACATGAAGACCCTCACCAACGTGATGCTCTATGCCCCGGCCTTCACGACCAACATCTCGAACATGGCCGATATCATGGATTACCCATCCAAGATGATAATGTGGGACCACATGTTTCAGTTCTTCGCCCCATATGAATCGGAGGCCTACGACTTCAAAGGGAGCGGATTCATCACGGAAAACTCGCAGATCCTGCTTGATTTCTTCTATAACTCCCAGGTACTGAATTCGCTTCAGGCCTCCATTACCGTGACATCGCTCTCGGTCGAATCGCTCATCATCTACGTCGACGATACCTCAGGCAACGTGGCGGACGTGAACTTCATCTTGAACATGATGGTCAACGGATCGCGCGTCGCCGCCTCGTTCAGCTACGACGGGTTCGGCAGCGCCGCGATACCATGCGTCGACCAGTGGATCGACGAGAACATAATCGATCAGTGATTTGCAAGGAGTGAATATGAACAAGAAACTATTGCCATTAAGCCTGTTCGCCATCCTCGCCCTAGCCGGGTGCGATGGCGGGGCGGGCGCCTCGACCTCAACCGCGCCCGGCTCATCCGATTCCGAATCGTCCTCCACCCCCGACGCCACCACGCCGGATGAGGATGACTTCACCGACGTCGAGTGGGACAAGTCCGACGAGGTCAGCGACACCATCGGCTTAGGAGGGGATCTGCTCGACGCCGCGGTCGACATCCCCTTCACCGTCGGCATCACCTACAACGGGACCTTCAGCTTCACCAGCTTCTCGACCGTCGGGGCCTATGCCACAATCACCGACAACGGGGTGGCCGAGGTGACCTGCGGGTCCGGAACCCTCAGCTGGACCGGCCTCAAGCCGGGCCGCGCGGTGCTATGCATCTACGATTCGGAGGACTACCTCCATTACCGCTACGTCCTGACCTTCCGCCCGAGGCTATCCACCATCGAGGAGCTCGAGGACTTCATGGTCAACGAAGTCGATCACTACGAATCCGCCTACATCACCGGCATGGACATCTACTTCTTCCCCGGCGGGACCGGCATGGTCTCCGGCGAGGATAGGGGAACCGGGTCGGGAACCATCGTGCTCGATCCCCCGATAGAGTTCTCGTACGAATACCGCGGGATAAGCAACAACGAGCACGTCCTGATGATCACCGATTGGCAGAACCAGACCGGCGATTCGCTGACCATGGTCCAAATCAACGTGACCCTCAATGGGTACGTTGCCCACCCGATGTCATCCGGTGGGGTCGTCGATGTTTTCTTTCCGGTAATGTCGGAATAGAAGAATAAATAAAAATGGAAAGGAAAAAAACAATGAAGAAACCTGCTTCATTATTGTTGGTCCTGTCGGCCCTCGCCCTAGCCGCCTGCGGCAACGACGCCTCCAGCTCGGCAACTGGCGGCGGAAACGCTTCTGACAGCACCGATACGAACACCAGCACTACCACCCCCATTGGCGGGGACACCAGCAGCTCGACCTCCACCACCACGGAGGCCACCACCTACATCATCCGCATCAACAACGTCTCCGGCGCCACCGTCACCGCCGATAAGGAGCGCGCCGCCGAAGGCGAGACCGTCAACCTGACCGTCGTGGTCGACGACGGCTACACCCTGAAGTCGCTCACCTACAACGGCACCGCCTTGACCGTGGATTCCGAAGGCCACGCGAGCTTCGTGATGCCCAACCGCTCGGTCACCATCTCGATCAGCCTGTCCATCGCCGGCGACGTCACCGTCCAAGGCGATATCGCCGCGGTCCTCAAGGAAGAGGAGCCCGGCAGCGGCCTCTACGTCGCCCGCAACGTCAAAGTCGCCTCCGATGCCCAGTTCTCCTTCTACGTCAAGAGCACCGAGCTCTCCGTCATCGACGTCGACTACACCAAGTGCTTCGCCAACGTCGAGTCGGCCTATGACGACGCCGATGGCGAGCTTATCCTCGCCGGCGGGGCGACCTACGACTTCTATTACGACGAGAACGCCGATCCGGCGGCGGGCCACTGCTATATCAAGAAGGTCCATCAGGACGTCCTCCCCTCCGACGTCAACACCTTCCACGCCCTATTCGAGGGCCGGGTCCGGTCCGAATCGACCATGAACCTCGACGGGGTCTCCGAGATCGCCTACACCAACGCCATCAACGACGTCAAATACACCTACGACAACTACACCGACGGCAGCCACGCCGAGGCGGTCAAGGTATCCGACGGGACCTCGCTTGGGGTCGTCAACAAGGTCTATGACGCCTCCCGCGACTACTACCGCATAGTCGACTCCTACGTCGAGTGGGGCGAGAAGCATTACTCTGGGGCCAACACCTCGGCCCACGCCGGCAAATACGGCGTCGTGGCCACCGAGGGCGACATCCAGGACGACTACGGCCGCTACCAGGTCAGCGAGCATGACGCCAACTACCTGGCCCACAGCTTCTCCCACGGCATGGAGTCGCTCCGCTTCGACATCCAAAATGCCTACTACGTCGGATTCGACGCCTCGGCCGATATCGGAACCGAGGGGCTCGGCCTGTTCGACAGGACCGTGACCTCGGAGCAGACCGAGGACGGCTTCGACGTCAACCTCACCTCCTGGCGCGAGATCGACACCACCAATTCTACCTACGTCGATGA
Source organism: Candidatus Alloenteromonas pullicola (assembly GCA_018714785.1). Lineage (GTDB taxonomy): Bacteria > Bacillota_I > Bacilli_A > RFN20 > CAG-826 > Alloenteromonas > Alloenteromonas pullicola. The sequence goes on along the minus strand of DVMV01000010.1, from coordinate 52,759 downwards.
GGCCGACAAGGAGGTCAGCTACTACACCTACACCGTCGACGCCTCCTTCGATGAGGCCGGACGCATACTCGGCATCAGCTACTCCGCCAAGCGCTATGGCGAGGACGACTACGACTTCACCAACCACCAGATAATCCCCGGGCACGAGAACAACGGCACCGTCGTCGGCAGCATGGAAGCCACCTATACCTATGGCGAGCCGACCGGCAAGAACACCTATGACGACTCCGCCTACTTCACCTCGACCCTGACCGCCGCCATCCGCGACGACGACCTTGGGGACGAATACGCCGACAAGAACGCCATCCAGAAGAGCAACCTCGTCCAGACCGCCTCGCTGAATGACCACATGATCCTGACCTCGGACAAGGCCACCGCCCTCGACCTCACCATCGACGATTACGGGACCTACTCCAACCTGACCACCTTCACCATCCTCTCCTCGAGCAACACCAAGGTCATCGGCAACGTCGACGGCTATGGCCGGTTCACCTTCATGCCGCTTTCGGCGGGCAAGGCGACCATCACCATCGGCAACCCCGCCCTTCCCGAGGACATCGCGCCCCGCGTCGAGATCGAGGTCGAGGTCATCGACAACGCCCGCGTCCGCGGATTCTACCTGACCGGCAAGGACGGCGTCTGGAGCGAATCGCAGAACCTCCTCGACACCTCCACCTCCTTCACCATGGCCTGCGGAACAACCCGCACCTTCCGCATCATCGGCTCGCCGTATGACTACAACGTGCCGGTGACCCTCGAAGCCGATTCCGATGCCTTGGATGTCAGGTCCTACCTCGGCAGCGACGGCTACTACTACCTCTTCGCCGACGCGACCAAGTCCAGCGTCACCGAGCAGACCCAGATCACCGTCACCGTCCAGTCCGACTACTACATGGACGACTGGAAGGACTACCCGACCGAGCTCTCCATCACCTTGCTCCCGGCCGACGACTTCGACCCGTTCGGCACCTGGTACTACATCACCGACTTCACGGAAGACTACGTCGCCTCCGCGGTCGACAAGGACACCGTGGTCACCATCAAAGACTACGACCCCGAGGATCCGGAGAACACCCGCTCGACCGTCCAGGTCGGCGATGACCTCTACTACTTCGGGTTCAACATCGATCCCGAGACCGGGGTCTTCTCCTACACCCTCCTCGACGGCGGGAACGTCGCGACCGTCATGGTCGCCGAGACCGTCGATGGCTATCTCGGCGTGTTACTGCAGGCCGACGACGGCAGCTGGTCGGGCATGGACGAAGTGACCGACGGCACCTGGGTGCTTGGCTACGTCGAGACCGACGAGGAATACGAGGTTCTGAACTATCAGTTCGATTCCTTCGCCCCGGCCGCCGACTGGGCCGCATAAAGGCAATTAGCCCAAGCCGCTCCGCAAGGGGCGGCTTTTCTTTTTGGCCGAAGTGGCCCTAGCCTAACCTTGGCCGCATGGCATGGAGGCCCATGCGCCGCATCGCGGGTTGCCTGGATAATGAATCGGCTAATGGCCTCAACAAGGCGAATCGGGGGCCTCTGCGGGCTTTTTCCTCGTCGGTTGGATAATTTTCGCTTGGCATGGGAAGAAGCCCATATCGGGCTTTTGCGGGGTTTTGGCACATTCGTCCTGCTGCCATAAAGAAACAAAAAAGCCGCCCCTTGCGGAGCGGCGTCTTCCCGATGCTATTACGCGGCGGGAGTGGCAGCGGTCTTGTCCTTCAGCGACTGGGGGACGTTGTCGGTCCCGACGTCGGAGAGGGTGATCCTGATCTCGTAGTGGATGGCGGCGCTGTAGTTGAAGTCGATCCAGTAGGTCAGCTCATCAGCGGCGGTGGTGAGGTCGAAGCCCATGGTTACGTAGTCGTAGATGTAGCCGGTCTCAACCATGTAGTAGGCGGTGTAGAAGGCGATGATCGGATCGGCCATCGCGAGCCCGAAGTAGTAGGTGCCGACGCTGCCCGGGTTCGAGGTTCCGATCTCGGTATCCGGACCGTTGTGGTTGAAGTAGTAGGTGGTGCCGGTATCGGTGGTCTTCTTGTCGTAGAAGCTGGTCAGCTCGAGCATGGTGGCGCCGAGGCTCTGGCCGCCGAGCTCCAGGTCGGCTCCGGTGAAGACGTTGCACGGGGTGAGGCTGGTGTCGAACATGTCGTTGATGCCGCTCATGCCCTGAACCGGCGCATCGTCGCTGTTCCAGGTGGTGGTGCTGGTCTCAGGATCGTTGGTCCCGGTGACGGTGTAGAGGCTGCTGTCCTTGACGTAGTAGCCGACCGCGGTGTTGTTGGCGATGTTCGGGTCGGAATCGCCCCAGGCGTTGTTGTCGTTTAGCCCTTCGTAGAGGGTGTAGGTGGCGTTGGCGTTGCCGTACCTGGTGATCTCGAACTGGCTCCAGATGTCCTGGTGGGTGTCGACGAAGGTCATGCCCTCAGGAGTGGGGACCTGTTCATCGGTCTGGGTGTTGTACCAGCGGCCGATGGCGTGCTCGGTCCAGGTCTTCTTTTCCACGATGCCGGCGAAGAAATTGTCGAGCGGGCTGATGTCGATCGGATCCGGGGCGACCGGGTTCGCGACCCAGGCGTCGGCCTCGTCGATCTTGACGTTGCCGATGTCGGAAATCTCGACGACGGCATCGATCTTATCACCGCCGACGTTGATGGTGTTGACGAAGGTCCCGTTGCTGACCGAGGGGTAGAAGTCGAAGAAGTTGCCTTCCTTGCTGTAGACGGCGGTGACGCCATCGACGGTGTAGCCGCTGGCCTCAACGTAGTAGACGATGTTCTCCCAGGCGCCCGGGGCGTAGTAGTTCATCAGCGCGGCGACGCGGCCGTTGCTCTCGGATAGATAGTAGGCATCGAGGCTGGCGCCCTTGTGGAAGAGCTCGACGAAGTCGCTGCCCTCGACGGAGGGGGCGGTTCCGGCGACGGCCTCGCGGGAGCGTCCGTAACCCGGCTTGACCTCGAAGGTTCCGGGGACGTGGTTGAGGAAGGAATCGCCGGTGGTGGCGACGGTGACGTCGACGTCGAAGGCGCGCCAAGTGGCGACTTGCTGGCCCTCGATTTCGCTCACCTGCTTGATTCCGCCGGAGAAGACGTAGCTTCCGTTGGGGTTCTGCGAGTAGATGGTCGCATAGTAATTGGAGGCGAACTCATACATGCCGGAGAACGGCGAGTAGCCGATGAAGTTGTCGGCGACCGCGTCGAAGGCCTCGTTGAAGTCGATCTTGCCTTCGGTGATGACGGTTCCCTGGATGGCGCGGGCGGTGCGTCCGGCGTGCAGGGTGACCAGATAGCTGCCCGGGGCGATGCCGATGATGGTGTGGCCTTCGATCTTGACGATGTCGGTGTCCTCGGTGGTCAGGTACCAGTTGGTGACCTTGCTGACCTGGGCGTACTGATCCATGTCGATCTGGCTATCGACCAATATCTCGGTGGGGAGGTTGTCGTAGTCGACGGTGACGGTGCCGGAGGTGGTGGCCTCGGGGTCGACGACGGAGATCTCGATCTCGGCGCGGTTGTCGGCCTCGTCGATGGCGGTGATCTTGACGGTGCCCGGGATGATGCCGGTGACTAGGCCTTCCGCCGAGACGGTCGCGATGGAGGTGTTGGAGCTGGTCCAGCTGACCGCTCCCTGGAATCCGACGGCCGATAGCTGAAGCGTCTCGCCATAATTGACGGAGGTGGCTTCGGCGGGCGCCTGGATGGACGGGCCGGTTACCGTGCTGGAAGATGTTTCGCCGCAGGCGGCAAGGCCGGTTACGCCTAGTCCGAGCAAAGCGGCGACAGAGAGCAATTTAAGAGTTCTCTTCATTGTTGCTTTTTCCTTTCCTAAGGCCCTTGGATATCAATGGGCCATATACACTCAAATCCTATTCCTGGATTTGTGCCAATCTAGGATATATGCAAAACCAAAAGTTTCAAGGATTATTTACATATACATATGTAATAGTCGCTCTTGCTAAAGAAAAAGCCGGGTTTTGTCCCGGCTTCGAGCTTAGTCTAGGCTGGTGTTGATGAAGTGGAGGGTGATGGTATCGTCGGTCTGATCGACCACGGAGAAGGTCCAGTCGAAGGTCGAGCCATCGTTCCAAGCCAGGTCGTTGGGGAAGAAGTCCCTCAGCCGGTAGTTGGAGTAGGTCGATCCGCCGTAGTAGCTCTCGGTGGTCAGGTCATCGCCGGTCTCGCGGTAGGAGTCGAGGCCGAACAGGTTGGTCATGACGCCGAAGGAGGAATAGTAGGAGTTGGTGTCGGTCGAGTTGACGCCGGAGGGGAAGATGGCCTGCAGCTCGCGGATGTCGGTGGGGGATCCATCGGCCTCGGTGGAACGCGACGGGGTGTTGTCGTGGACGCGGTGGGCGGCGCCTTGGTACTTCTTGGCCCCGTTGTCGTAGGTGGCCTCAGGCTGCGGGTCGTCGGTGTATTCCCTGACGACGCTGCTGTTGATTATCGCGCCTTTGTCGTCGAGGTCGCCGAAGTCGGCCGCGACCCTGGTGTCGACGTGGAACACCTGGAGGCCCGGATGCTCGTAGGTTCCGCCGTGGCCATAGACGTTGCCGCTGCCGCCGGTGGAGGGCTGGTTCCATTCCGGATAGCCGGTGGAATCCATCTCATTGACTCCGGTCGGGGTGTAGTACTGAAGGATGAGATACTCGTCGTAAGGGGTCTCGTTCCAGGGGTCGGAGGTCGGCTTGACGAGGAGGAAATCCCCGGTGTCGACGAAGGAATTCAGGGTGATGGTGAAGTTCTTCGAGGAGCCGTCGATGACCCTGGGGGCGACCCAGTTGTAGATCATCTTGGTGTAGGCGTTGTGGTCGCCGACGTTGTTGTCCATCATGTCGACCTGGCCCGCCGGGCCCTCGTTCCTATCGTAGGAGTAGTAGTCGGGGGCGCCCATCATGTGGCCGGTCTCGTGGATGATGGTGTGGGCGTCGACCTTCTTGCCGTTATAGGCGATGCCCTCGGTCGAGGTGGCGTAGTAGGAGTTGGTGACGTAGTCCCAGCGCGACCAGAAGAGGCGGTGGGCGGTCGGCGAGGCCTTGTTGGGCCCGCTCGAGGTATTGGTGGTGAAGTTCCACCACAGGTCGTTGGAGCCGGTGTTGACGTCGCCGGTCGAGCCCGGGGTCTGCTGGCTGGTGACATAGACTATCTCGACGCCGTCGATGTAGCCATCGCCATCGGCGTCATATTCGGTCATATCCATCCCGGCGGCCTTGAGCTGGTTGACGGCCCAGGTGCAGACGGTGGTGGAGAAGGAGGTGTTGGATGCGTCGAGGGTCCTATCGTCGACCGGGTAGGTCATCGGGTCGACGACGATGCCGCCGATGTTGAGCTTGCCGTAGCTCGACTTCTTGTAGTAGGAGTGCAGCGATTCCCACGGCGTGTCTTCGCTTTCGCCGAAGAAAGCCTCGTTGAGGACGCTCTTCACCAGGGCGTCATCGCCGAATTTTACGTTCTCGAACTGGATGGGGATGACGAGGATCTTGACGTCGCCGGTCGCCGGCATTCCGCCGCCGCCGAGGGTCTCGATGCCGTCGAAGTTCTGGATTTCGTATTTGGAAAGGTCAGAGACCTTGTAGGTCGTGTATCCCTTCCCTTCCTCGGCGACCTCGGGGGTGGCTTCGGTCACGGTGAAGTTGACCGACGAGCGGAGATAGCCGTTTTGGGAGTAGCGGACTTCGCAGGTGTAGGTTCCGGCAGGAAGCGAGTCGCCGGCCTCGTAAGTTTCCTTGGTCTCCTTGTTGGTGACGGTGTACCTGGTCTTGTTGGTGTAGTTGTAAACCTCCAGCTCCTCGCCGGTTTCGTCGTTCTGGTAAACGACGGATGGCTGGCAGCCATCGAAGAAGGTCGACCCCTCGGGGATGGTGTACGTCTTAAGCGTTACGACGATCCTGCGGGTGGTCTGGGACGGGGTGCTTATGCTGCTCGAGCCGCTATTGGATCCGCCGGGAGTTCCGGAGCTGGAGTCTGAGGTAGTCGGACCGCAAGCGGCCAAGGCGACCAGGCTTAGGCCGACAACGGCCCAAGCGGCTATGGTTTTCTTGCTTTTCATAACATGCTTCTCCTTATTGCACGTGTGTGTAATATAAGGGGAAAACGAAATTAGTCAAACGCTTTAATTATTAATGCGGCTAACGCGGCAATTTCCGGCCTGCTGTCCGGATTTAGCTAGTCTTACCGAAATACCGAAATCCCCCTCCTTTCCTATTTATATATTGCCGTGTTTGCAAAACACCGGGGTTGGTTTATCCTATTGCGTCATGAAGCGCTACCTCATTCCAACAATAGTCTGCATAGCCTTGTCGGCGCTGGTTTTCTGCCTGATGTTCTTCCTGCGGGACAACGCCGATGCCTACGCCAAGGCCAGCGACGGGTTTTTCGTCGCCGGGGCGTGCATCCTCGCCTATTTCCTCATGACTTTGGTTGTCAGAAGCGGCACATTCGATGTGTTCGGATACAGCTTCCAGCGCTTTTTCGAGGCTTACCGCCACAAGGGGATGGAGAAGCGGTATGAGGACGCCGGCGACTACCATGTCCAGAAAGTCGAGAAACGCCGGACCAACAAGCTGGTATGGGTGCCTTATCTGGTAGTGGGGCTGATCGACATCGCGCTGGCCATAGGGTTTTTGATCGCGTTCCAGTCTCAAATTGCCGCCTAGACTGCCGATTGTTCGGCTAATTTTAAAAAAATTGTTGAAAATTTCTGTCCGTGTGGTTTCTTTTACATACGCGTTTGGGTACTGCCAGCGCGCATGAAAGAAGAAAGGAAAGGCACAAATGAAGAAATCATTAATGCTAGCAGCCTTGCTGGGCGTGACGCTCGGACTGGCAAGCTGCAAACCTACAACTTCCTCAAATACCGGATCAAGCAACACTGGTGGCGGAGGTTCCGGCACCGTTCCCGATGAGTCCCCTTGGACCCCGGACTGGACCGATCAGGGCTTGGCTTCCGGCACCTTGGATTACTCCCAGGATTCGTATGAGGACAAGGCTGAGGTTCTTTACTCGCTGGAGAAGTATGCTTTGGACAACTTCACTGCCGGCATCCCGCTATACGACGATGCCAGCTATGAGCAATTCTCTGCCCGCGTCACTTTGCCCTCGACCAAGTATCTGACCAACTATGGCTTCGGCACCCCCTATGGGAAAATCGATCCCACTGGGACCATGTACAATGGGCCTATCAACGAGTCGGTTGAGGAGTGGAAGTCCTATTTCCATGGCTACACCACCGTCGACTCGGGCACCTTCAATGCTTGGGATTCCAACGGCTCCGACGTCTCCGACCGCATGTCGATGATCTCCTCGAGCTACTTCGGGGTCAAGGCCAACGCCGACCACTCCGACTACTATTGGGTCGGGTCGCTCTCGATGACCGATGAGCCGATCATGCTCGATGCCAATGGCCAGGTCATAGAAAACCCGTCCGAGGACCAGACCAGCCAGTTCTGGCGCGTCAAGGTCCACACCGGCGAAGGCTATACCTACCACATGGCTCCGACCGCTTCGGCCACCCTCCGTCAGAAATACGATGGCCGCCAGGTCCAGCTAGATGATTACCTCACCCCGTTCAAGGCTATGCTCAACGCCAGGCTCCTCCGCTACGCCGACCTAGTCTCCGACACCTCCGGCTTCCAGGGCGCCATGGAGTACGTCTATGACACCCAGGCCCAGCAGGGCGCTTGGAAGGATTCCGGCGTCGGGATCCAGGTCAACGAGGCCGAGCAGTCCATCGACTTCGCCTTCATCCAGCCGCAGTCCACGAGCTATGCCCGCACTGCGCTATCCTCCGGGCTCTACTCCCCGGTTCCGGCCGAGTTCCTTGAAGATATCGGCGGCGGGAGCTTCAACGCCGGCGCCAAGAACTTCGGCACCCGCTCCGGCTCCGACCCGCGAAACTGCTTCGACAACATCCTCGTCCTCGGGGCCTACGTCCCGACCTACTGGGAAGACCAGCAGAAGATCGTCTACGAATCGGTCGACGACTACTACGAGGCCGATCAGTACCACTATGATGGCTACACCGAGGTCATCTTCAGCGGCGAGAACGCCGATGTCCTGGCCTACAACGCCTTCCTCAACAACGAGCTCGACGAGGTCTCGATCCCGGTCAGCCAGCTGAAGGCCCACCGCAACGATCCGAACGTCCTCCGCACCGAGGGCTCGACCATCATCAAGCTCAACCTCAACTCCACCACCGAAGAGCAGTGGATCGAATACTTCGGCGAGAACGGCACCATCTACAAGCACGGCAAGAACGACTACTGGGACGTCAAGCCCATCATGAGCAACAAGAACTTCCTCAACGGGTTCTTCTTCGCCATGAACAGGCAGGAGCTCGCCGACCTAGCCGGTAAGAACCCGGCCGTCGGATACCTCTCCAACGCCTACATGATCGATCCGGCCGGCAAGGAATCCTGGCGCGCCTCGAAGTGGGGCCAAGCCGTCCTCTGGCCGCGTCAATACGCCGCCGGCAACACCGCCTGCTACTCCCGTGAGCTAGCTGAGAGCTACTTCAAGGCCGCTGGCGATGAGATGATCAGCAATGGCTACTACATGCCCGGCGATACCATCGAGATCATCGGCATCTTCCGCTACCAGACCACCATCGACAACATCGGATCCTACATCGAGTCCTACGTCGAGGATGCGTTCAATGCCGCCAACGCCGGCAACAACCTCAGGATCGACATCAAGCTTAAGATCGGCGGCAGCACCTACAACGACACCTACACCAAGATGGACCACGGCGAGTTCGACTTCGCCGAGGGCGCCGTCTCCGGCGTCGTGCTCAACCCGCTCGACTTCATGAACACCTGCTCGTCGACCACCGCCATCAACCAGGGCTTCTGCCTCAACTGGGGCGAGCCGACCGACGAGGTCAACCAGACCAACCCGGCCGTCTACAAGGGATACAAGTTCTCCTACGATGCCCTCTGGAGCGCCTCGCAGGGATGGTCCATCATCGACGAGGGCGTCACCAGCCCAGTCGCCGATAACCAGCAGCTCATCGATTCGGGCGACAACGTCGTCTTCCGGGCTACCTTCCCGGCCAACGCCACCGATGATCAGGGCTTGTCGCTATTGACCTTCTCGGTCGCCGACATGGCCGTCATGCTCGGCAACACCGCCACCCCGCAATCGGGATACTACATGACCGGCGACTTCACCCCGGTCCAGAACCTGAACGGCTACTTCGACATCACCGTCCCGAAGGCCACCCTCCAGCAGTACATCGACATGTACCATAAGGATCAGGGAGCCGTTAAGTACTTCATGCTCTACTTCTCCTTGGTCTACTCCGTCGACCTCGGGAAGATCGGAATGGGCAACGGCGTCATCACCAAATCGGTCTTAATCACCATCTCGGGCGAAATTGCCGCCTATGGCATGACCGCCTACAATTCATAAGCTCATTGTGAATTTGATTGGGGCCGTCCCCGCCAACTGCGGGGGCGGCTCTTATCTTGCTTAGCCCGCCTTGATAAATAACGCTTTAGGGGTTAATGTAACCCCGACCCGCTACAAAGCAGAAAGAGAGAATAATGAAAGAAAGCACCAAATACGTAATAGAGAGGATACTGTTCATTTTCTTGACAGCTTTCATCATTCTCTCGATCACCTACATTTTGCTTCAGTGCCTGCCGCTTGAGCCGAATGCGATGAATTTCAACGAGGAATTCCGCTTCTGGCAGCAGCAGGTCACCCTTGGCTTCTACTACGAAGTCAAAGACATCAACCAGATCGCGGCCGGCAAATATGAGCAGATGGTCACGGTCAATGGGCAGAACTACTACTTTGCCCCTTATCCGATCCTTTATCGCTACTACGTATTCCTAAAGAACGTGTTCCTGCATTGGGATTGGGGGCGTTCCACCTCGGTCGGCCTTAACCAGAACGCCATGTCCATCATCATGATGAGGCTTCCGGCTTCGATGAAGCTCAACATCATCTCGATCATCATCTCGGTGCCGCTCGGCCTTGGGCTCGGCATCTGGGCCGCTTTGAAGAAGAACACCGCGACCGACGCCGCCATTTCGACCATCATCATGATCTTCATCTCGGTCCCGTCGTTCGTCTTGATCTCCTTCCTGCTATTGGCCTTCAAGCAGATCCCCGGGTTCCCGATCCGCTGGCCATCGCAGGCCAACGCCGCCGCCGACCCGCTATTGGCCGTGGAGGCGTATATCATCCCGGTGCTGTCTTTGAGCTTCGGCTCGATCTGCTCCTTCGCCCGCTATACCCGCGCCGAGCTTTGCGAGGTCATGTCTAGCGAGTTCTTGCTGCTCGCCAGGACCAAAGGCCTCACCAGGGCCCAATCGGTCACCCGGCACGCTTTGCGCAACTCCCTCGTGCCGATCGTCCCAATGATAATCGCCCAGTTCATCTCCATCCTCTCGGGCTCGATGGTCCTTGAGCAAATCTACGGCATCCCCGGCATCGGAAGCCTATTCGTCACCGCCCTGACCGGCAAAGACTATCCAGTGATCATGGTCGATATGGCCGTCTATACCTTGATCGGCCTGTTCGCCACCCTAGTCATCGACCTCAGCTACGGCATCGTCGACCCGCGCATCAGAATGGGGGCTAAGAAGTAATTATGGACAAAGAAAAACTCAACCAGAACGAAACCCCCGAGGTTGCCGACTCCGATTTCGCCTTCGTGCATCAGGATGCCTCAATCCACGACCAGAAGTTCGAGACCAAGCCGACCACCTACCTCAAGGACGCTTTCAAGCGCTTCGTCAAGAACCGCTCCTCGGTCGTCGCCGGGGCGATACTGTTCGTTCTAATCGCCATGGCCGTCATCGTGCCGGTCGCCAACCAAAACGACATCGATACCCCCAACGGCGCCGCCAGCTACCTCCCCCCGAAGTGGTTCAACGCCGACCTCGGCGGTTTCCTCGATGGCACCGGGACCGTCGACAACGTCGTCCTCGACCCGGCCGACCCGACCAAGCTGCCGTCCGATTCAGACTACAAGTCCTACGCCATCATCGGCGAGATAACCTCCCGCAAGGCCTATTCGGATACCTTCGACACCGCCGTCTCCAAATACGGCAAAGGCGGGGCGATTCAGATAACCAACGCCACCGAAGTCAATACCAGCGGCCACTACGATGCCCCCGACTGCGGCATCCTATCGCCCGAGGTCAGCCTTGACCTAAGCGATTCGCTGGTCAACTACGAGATCACCTTCCTCCCCGACGCGGTCAAGGACAACAAGGTCGAGGACTCCTCGCTTAAGGCCTTCCTCGGCTTCTACACCGACGCTTTGCCTATGCCATCCACCGGCGAGGGCGGCGAGGATGCCGGCACGGGCGAAGACGCGACCGTCGAGGAAGCCTCTCCCTATCAGCTGATACCTCTGACCGAGGTCACCGAGATCGAGGGCGACACCGCGGGGCTAAGCGCCACCAACGTCGTCTCGATCCTCCGCGACGGCGGATACCTCGAGGGCTATTCCGAATCGACCCTCAGCGGCCAGTTAGCCATCATCATGGCCGGAAGCGACAACCTGGTCGACGGCTACAACTCCTTGTATGTAGAAACCGCGACCGCCACCGGCGGGCTCTCCAGCGTGAGCGCCGCTTCCTTCGACAACGCCACCGCGGCCTATTCGAACATCGCCAACTCCTCGGCCACCAACCGCTACACCCGCTATGGAAGCGCCACCACCCTCGGCATCTACCATTCCGAGGTCTATTACGGAACTTTCCGCTACGATTACTACAAGGCGGTATTCGGCGACATCACCGGCCAGGAGTTCACCACCAATGACATCAATACCTACGTCAGCAACGGCTGGATTGAGTCCATCAGCTACGTGGACAAGAGCGGCAACACCAAGACCGCCTACCAAAGGGGCGTCACCGACACTGTTACCCTCCCACGCACAACCGGCACCTACAATCAGGTTACCCTCGTGCTGACCGAAGAAGGCGACACCTACTGCCCGATGAGGGCGATAGGGCAGATATCGGTCCGCATCAACCCGCTTGAATCCCCGGACAGCCCGCTTTACATCGTTACCTCCGTCACCGGGACCAACTCGCTATACCGCCAGCTCTACATGCAGGGCCGCATCGGCTCGTGCGAGTACCCGATGTACATCTTCGGCACCGACCGCAACGGCAAGGACTTCTTCAAGCTCGTCTTCTCGGGCCTGCTGACCTCGCTGGGCCTCGGCGTCCTATCGGCCGCCATCAACATCTTCGTCGGCCTCATCTGGGGCGCGATCTCCGGCTACTTCGGCGGCTGGGTCGACCTCCTCATGGAGCGCTTCTCGGAGATCCTAGGCGGCATGCCGTTCATCGTCATGATGACCCTTATCGTCTTGTTGCTCGGATCGAACTTCTGGACGTTCCTGCTCGCCCTTTGCTTAACCGGCTGGATGGGCGTCGCCGGCGAGACCAGGCGGCAGTTCTACCGTTATAAACGCCGAGAATACGTCTTGGCCTCAAGGACCTTGGGCGCCTCCGACGGCCGCTTGATCTTCAAGCACATATTGCCCAACGGCATCGGCCCAATCATCACCAGCGCCATCCTGATGATCCCCTCCGTCATCTTCACCGAGGCCAACATCTCCTACCTATTGCCCAGCGCGTTGTCATTTGCCGGCGCGCAGAGCTTCGGCATCACCCTTTCCAACGTCCAGAACGACCTGCAGACCTATCCTTACCTCATCGTGAGCGCCTCGATCATCATGGCCCTCATCATGATCTGCTTCAATTTGTTCGGCAACGGCCTCCGCGATGCCTTCAACCCCGCTTTGAAAGGAGCCGATGATTAATCATGAATAAGTACAAGACCATCGATTACCCCTTCACCACGGGGGACGACGACTCCAAGAAGGAGAAGGTCCTTTCCGTCCGCAACCTCGCGGTCTCCTTCAAGACCGATGAGGGCATGGTGCACGCCGTCCGCGGCGTGAGCTTCGACCTCTACAAGGAGGAAACCCTCTGCATCGTCGGCGAGTCCGGATCCGGCAAATCGGTCACCAACAAGGCCATCATGGGCATTCTCCCCAAAAGCGCCCGCATCGTCTCCGGCTCGATCCTATACGAAGGCGAGGACCTGACCCAGGTCTCCGAGGATGAGTTCCACAACATCCGCGGCACCAAGATCGGCATGATCTTCCAGGACCCGCTGTCCTCGCTTAACCCGATCATGAAGATCGGCAAGCAGATCACCGAGGTCATGATCATCAACGGCGACCATATGAAGAACCTCTACAAGGACTTGGTCAACGATGAGTTCATCAAGTTCAAGAACGACCAGAGGCTCGTTCAGATCGCCAAGACCACCTATAAGCATGCGGTCGAGGACATAGAGGCCGAGGCCAAGAAGGCGAAGAAAGAGGCCAAGAAGGCCAATTCCGCTTTCGATTACGCCCCTTTTGCGGAGAAACTCGCCGCCCTGAAGAAGGAAAACGAGGAGAAGATCAGCTCCCTTAAGGGAGTCATCGCCGCCGATAAGCGCGAATTCAAGAAGGTCTCCAAGGACGCGAAAAAGAAAGTCGCCGAGAGGCGCAAAGCCCTGCGCGATGAGCACAAGGCCAACCTCAAGGCGCTCCGCCAAGGCGAATACGGAAAGAGCTTGAAGGAGCGCTACGACGCCTTCCTCACCGAGCATCGCCGCTACATATCCACCCTCCGCGTGACCCACAAGGAAGCGAAGGAGAGGGCGCTTAAGATCATGGAGGAAGTCGGCATCCCCGAACCGGCCCGCCGCTTCAACCAGTATCCTTTCGAGTTCTCCGGCGGCATGAGGCAGCGCATCGTCATCGCCATCGCCCTCACCGCCCACCCCGACGTCTTGATCTGCGATGAGCCGACCACCGCCCTCGACGTCACCATCCAGGCCCAGATCCTCGAGCTCATCAACGAGCTCAAGGCCAAGCACCACATGTCGGTCATCTTCATCACCCACGACCTCGGCGTCGTCGCCAACATGGCCGACCGCGTCGCCGTCATGTACGCCGGCAAGATCGTCGAGTACGGGACCGCGAAGGAGGTCTTCTACTCGCCGGCCCATCCCTACACCTGGGCCCTTCTTTCCTCCATCCCCGACATCGACTCCAAGGAGAAGCTCGAGGCCATCCCCGGCACTCCGCCGAACATGCTCTTCCCGCCGAAGGGAGACGCTTTCGCCCCCCGGTCGAAATACGCGATGGAAGTCGACTACAAGGCCCAGCCGCCGATGTTCGAGATAACCAAGACCCATTATGCGGCCACCTGGCTGCTAGATAGCCGCGCCCCGGAGACCAAGATGCCCCGCATCGTCTCCGCCCGTATTCAGAACAGCCTCAAGAAGGCGGGGGTCAACAAACAATGAGCAACGAGAAATTCAGCCTGCCAACCAGAAGCGCCATCGAGATGAACCGCGCTTACCGCAAGGCCGTTGAGGCCAAGCTGAAGTTTTGGGTTGCCCATATCGGGAAGACCCTCACCGACGAGGATAAGGCCGAGAAGGCCAGGCTCCAGCAGGAGCTCGAGCAGGCCAAGGCCGAGCGGAGCAAGAAGCCGCTCAAGGACGCCGTCAAGAAGGCCAAATCCGAGCTGCGCGAGTTCAATGCCCGCTACAAAGGCGTCGAGCTCGACGAGGGGCTGAAGCGCACCAAGGATGAGCTTGTCGCCAATCTGAAGAACGCCCAATACGCATTGAGCCTATTCGGCGTCACCTACGATTCGAACCTGCCCGAGAGCAAGACCATCCTCGACGTGCGCTACCTCAAGGAGTTCTTCCGCTCCGGTGACTACAAGACCAAGGCCGTCCACGGCATCTCCTTCTCCATCCACGAAGGGGAATGCTTCGGATTGGTCGGCGAGTCCGGATGCGGCAAAACCACCACCGGGCGCTGCGTCATCGGCCTTTATCCCCTAACTTCCGGCTCCATCTATTACAAGGGCTACCGCGTCGCGGCCGGCTCGAGGTGGAACGAGAAGGAGATCAAGTGGACCAAGATTAGGTCCAGGGCATATCTTAAGGGGCTCAAGGCACGGTATAGGTCCGACCTTTCCGAGCTGCTTCGCCGCGATGAGGTTCGCCGCATCGAATCCGAATACGACGCCAAGGTCAAATCGGTGAGGCTGCAGACCCGCGATGACCTCGCCGACTCCAAGAACGAAGCCGACAAGCTCGCCATCAAGCAGAAGGCGATGAAGGAGATCAAAGCCATCGCCGCCGAGCGCGGTGAGGCGGTGAGGGGCATCGTCGACACGCAGAAGGTCGCTGAGCTCAAGGACCGCTACGAGGCGGCCGTCAAAGCCGAGAAGGACCGGGTCCACGAGATAGTCTCCACCCAACGCGAGAAGATCCGCCAGATTCGCTACGACAACAAGCACTCCTCCAGGAGGCTGCGCAACGAGATCCAGATGATCTTCCAGGACCCGATCGATTCCCTCGACCCCCGCATGACGGTCGAGGACATCATCACCGAGGGATTGCATATCCAGGGGCAGTACAACAAGGAGGAGAACCGCCACGCCGTTGAGGAAGCCCTCAAGAAGGTCGGCCTCATCCCCGAGTACGCCTCCCGCTATCCGCATGAGTTCTCCGGCGGCCAAAGGCAGCGCATCGGCATCGCCAGGGCGCTCATCATGAACCCGAAGCTGCTAATCTGCGACGAGCCGATCTCGGCGCTCGACGTCTCCATCCGCGCCCAGGTCCTCAACCTGCTCAACCAGATCAAGGACGAGATGGGGCTCACGATGCTGTTCATCGCCCATGACCTCTCGGTCGTCAAATACTTCTGCGACCGCATCGGCGTCATGTACTTCGGCGACATGGTGGAGCTCGCCTCTTCCGATGAGCTGTTCCGCCACCCGCTCCATCCATACACCAAGGCGCTCCTATCGGCCATACCGAAGCCCGACCCGATTTCCGAGAAAAACCGCGTTCGGAAGGTATATAACCCCGCAGAAGCCCACGATTATTCGCAGCAGAAGCCCTCTTGGCGCGAGATCCTTCCCGGCCATTTCGTGCTCTGCAACGACGCGGAGGAGGCCGCCTATCGGGAAGAGATCGCCGCGCTAGATGAGAAGGCCAAGGAGGACTAACGATGATCAGTTTCTTCAAAAAAATGGGGATTGACCTCCGGTCCGTCTGCGCCTTCGTGCTGATGCTCGTGACCTTGCCGGTCTGGATCGTCATGCCGCAGGCCTACATGGACCCGGCGGCCCACAACTACCAAATCGATTACCTGGAGCCGGGTGAGCCGGTCGACGGCTATCTCCACACCGGCGAATCGGCCATGACCATCGCCTTCGCCGCCCTGCTGGTGGTGGCGATGTTCCTGCTGATCCTCGATATGCAGTTGCGCAAGAAGTCGAGCCACGTCTTCATGACCATGTTGGTCTTGACGCTGGTATTCGGTTATGTGCTGGCGCTTGGGATCTTCAACTTCGTCGTCAACGACGACATCCTCACCGGGATCATCGGCGTGGTCGCCGCGGCCTTGGTCGCCGCCTCCGCCGTGCTCTATTTCAAGAAGACGCTCGACGGGGACTGCAAGCTGTCCTACTTCGTCGTCTTCATCCTCGCCGCCTTGATCGTGTACGCGATCTCGGTGTCCAACTACAACCTCCTCGATGCCTTCAACCACCAGGGGGACGTCGTCTTCTGGTGCGGCTACGCCACCTCGAGGGCGTTCCTGCTCGCCTTCTTATTGATAACCTGGGTCAACCACGGGTCCGATTACGAGCCCGCCGGGGCGCAGCTAGAGGCTGACATATGAGAATTGGCCGCTAAAGCGGCCTTTTCTTTCGGCGGCCTTGGATTTTATCTATAATCAACCCATGGAAAAGCAAACGGCCATCATATTCGACCTCGATGGGACCCTGTGGGACTCGGCCAAGGAAGTCGCCGAGAGCTGGGAACTTGAGGGAAGGAAGGTCATCTCGCCGTCGTTCCGATTCACCGAAGCCGATTCGCGGGCCCAGATGGGGAAGACGATGGACGAGATCGTCGATTCGATACTCCCCGGCGAGAGCTCCGAGCGCAAAGCGGCGGTGGGGAAGGCGCTTTTCGAGGCGGAAGACGAATACCTCCTCCAACACCCGGGGAAGCTTTATCCGGATGAGGAAGCGACCTTGCAGAAGCTGATAAGCCTCGGGTATCGGCTGTACATAGTCTCCAATTGCCAGTTCGGCTATATCGAGACTTTCCTTCCTTTGGTTGGGCCGAACACTTTCCTCGACCACATGTGCTTCGACGACACCAAGAAGAGCAAGGACGTCACCATCCGGGCCCTGATGGACCGGGATGGCATCGAGAAGGCCGTCTACATCGGCGATACCCATAAGGATGAGGAGAGCGCCCGGAAGGCCGGGATCCCGTTCATCCACGCCGCCTACGGATTCGGCAAGGCGGTCGCCCCCGACGATGTCGCCAACGACTTCCCCGGGATAGTCGACTGCCTTAACCGGCTGCGGCTTCCTTGACCGCTTGCCATAAGCGCCGCGTGCTATAAAATATTGAGATATGGAAGACCAATTCATGACCGGAAAATATCTATCCGACGCCCAAGCGGAGATCGTGAAGAATCAGCTTGGACGGCCTTCGGAAGCCCCCTCAGCGGAGTACATTTCGGGCTTGGCCGGCCTCGTCGATGGGTTCGTCCGCGCCAACAAGACGGCGGACCTCGACTACGAGGAGTGCCTGAAGGCGGTGAACGCCAACCTCGCCACCTTCCGCTCGATACTCCATTACCCGGCGCCCGCCCAATCTTTGATATCCTTGGCTTCGCTTTCCAGCCTTTTCTCGCTGCTGTTCTTGGTGGGGGTTGTAAACGAGGATTATATGAAGCAGATGAGCGCTTCGCTTATGCCCGGGGGAAGCGGCAGCTTGCCGAGCGCCTAAGCAGGAGGAAAGAGGATGAAAGAAGACTACAAGGCCTTGGCCGAGAAGATGAGGAAGAAAGCGGAATTCCTAAATGCCTCTGCCGATTCCGCCCTGCACGAGGGGTTTAAGTCGTACATCGATTCGCAGAAGGCGACCATAGCCTCCGCGGAGGAGGTCGTCGAGAAGACCATCTCCGATTTGGAGGCTGACGCCAAGCAGCGGCTTGGCAAATCGATCCAGAGCTGCTCCGATGCCATAAAGAAATGCTTCGACGAGGAGGGGATAAAGCTATGAGCGAAGAAATGCAGAAGGACCCTCTTCAGGAAGAGCTAGACGCCTCCCTGGCCAAGGAAGCGGAGCTGGAGAAGGAAAACGCCGCTTTGGGGGCGGAGCTCAGCAAGAAGAAAGAGAGCATGCTCGACAGGCTCAACGCCGAGGCCAAGGAAAACGTCGAGCGCCTCAACCAGGCCGCCGACTCCTTGACCAAGCGCGAGGTGGCCATCATGGCCGACTTCACCTCGCTTGTCAGGGAGCTGAACGATTCAGTCTCGGATTTGCAGGCCTATTTCGAACTGAACAAGGAGGCCAAGTAGGATGGAAGAGAACAAGACCATCGCCGAGCAGCTTGCCGGCTCGCAGGAACGCGTCCGCTACAAGGCCGACGTCTACGTCAGCCTCACCAACGAACTGACCGAGATCGAATCGGTATCCTGCGCCTATGCGCCAAGCCTCCCAAAAGCCTCCGCCGACATCGTCGAGATGGCCCTTAGCCGGGAGAAGCTGCTTTGCTGCAAAGCCAAGATAGCCAAAGCCAAGGAAGACCACGCCGAGGCCGTCGAGCTGCAGAAGCAGATCGCCAATTTCGCCATTTTGACCCGCCGGCAGATGCAGGGCGCGTCAAGGCTGGCCGAGCAAGGCTATTTCGACAAGGCCCTCGCCATCCTCAACGCGATGGACGATCGGGCCGAGGCCATCGACGATGAGCGGCTCAACGGCATTAAGCACGAGGCCATAGAGCATATCGCCTACCAGAAAGCCAAGCTCTGCCTCCTTAAGGCGCGAAAGAACAAGCAAGAGGGCCTGCCGCCTCTTTCCAGGGAGGAATCGGCGCGACAGCTCTCCCTCGTATATTCGCTTACCACCGCCGACCACAGCGAATCGTGCAAGCAGGACCTGCTCAACGAATCGATACTCAATGCGGCCATCCTCGATTGCGAGGACGAGACCAACCGCATCCACGATGAGACCACCCTCCGGGCGGCCATCGAGCGCCGCGATTACCTTTGCTCGCTTTGCCCGGGGATGCACGGGAAGGCCAAGGACCAGATCGAGATATTCTCCAAGATCATCCAAAACGAGTTCAACGAGCTATCGGTCCTATATTTCGACGAGGAGCCGAACATCGACAAAGCGGTCGCGGTGTATTCGTGCCGCGCCGGGGTCTCGATCGACGAGATCTCCCATGAGGCATATAGGGAATGCGAGGACGAGAAGAGCTTCCGCACCGCCTTCCTCTGCCAGATGGCCCTTCGCAAGGACAGCTCCTCCTACAAAGACACCGCCATCGTCTTGGCCAACAAGGCCGACGAGGGGGATGAGGATGCGCTCGACCTACTGGCCCATTTCATCTCGCTCCCTTTGATCGACTCGACCAAATTCGACCTGACTTTGAAGGCGATCAAGCCGCTTAGCTTCCAGAAGAAGATCGACTTCCTCGCCAAAGCGGTGGGGCTAGGGCTAGACGAGGAGAAGCAGGCCTTGCTTTTCCAGCTTATCCTCAAGACGCGCGACGGCCAGCGGAAGATCGACCTCGAGGCCTCCGCCGCCAACCTCGTCTATCTAGACTTCCACCTTTCGTCCCGCCTTAAGGCCGACTTCAACTCGCTTAAGGAGGATCTGCTCCGCTCGCCTAGGGCCCACAAGATCGTCACCAAGACCCGGGTCGCCGACCTGCGCGTTTTCGCCGGGGAGAACCCCTCCGCCCTCAAGCAGCCGCTTGGCAAGAAGCTGAAGCGGACCACGGCCAAGAGCTTCGACCTGCTCAAGGCGGTCTTCTATTGGTTCTTCATAATCGGATTGCCGGCCTTTGCCTGCGCTTTGGCCTATGCGCTTTTCTACCTCAATGACCTGCAGAAGTCGCTTGGGACCGCGATCTACATCGTGCCGCTCGGCATATTGATAATCCTGCTGCAGATCATCGGTTTGCAGTATTTCGGCCGCGATGAGCGGGGTTCTGCGTGGTTTAGGAGGGCGCTGGGGCTCTCCGGCATCGCCATGCTTATGTGCAGCAGCGTCTGCTTTGGGCTGCCCGTCGCCACCTATCCGCTGGCGGAGCTGTTCCGGCTGCCGCTGCTTGTGCTGGGCGCCTTCGCCTATTTGAGCAGCGTCGCCGTCTACAAGGAATCGAATCGCGTCTGGCGCTACATCCTGCTGGGGCTTTTCGTGCTCAGCTTGGCGGTCGCCGTGGCCTTGCTCGTCTACGTCATGATGGACGGGGCGATGGTAAGGTAGTGGGCCCGCTCTTCCTCTGGCTTTCCGATGATGGGAAGCTGCTCTGCCTGAATGATGGATCACAAGGGGATTCCAAAGCTTCGGCCATAGACCCCAAAAAGCTTCCGGAACTGGCGGCGGGGCGGGTTTGCGTCGGCTACGACTGCCTTCCTATATTCCTGCTGCTTGGGCAGGCTGGGGTCGCCGCGCCCTTGCGCTTCTTCGACCTCAGCCGCTTTTTCCGCGCCTTCTATGGAGTGGAGGAGGAGCTGCCGATCGAGGAGGCCTTCACCCAGTTCGGCGAGAAGAAGCCGGTGACTCCGGCGGGGTTCCTCTCTAGGATGGCCGATTACGAGGGCCTATCCCCAGACGATGTGTTTGGGGAGGCCTACCTGGATTGCTACCTCGAATACCCGAAGCTGCTCAATGGCTTCGCCGCCTTGGATCGGCATCGCCGCCTGAGGAAACAGGCCCTCGCCGGGTTCGATCCTCGCAAGATAAGTAAACTGCTTTTCTTCGACATCGAGTGCGCCAATTGCTTCGGCGGGGTTTGCAAGATCTGCGAGTTCGGCCACGTAGACTGCGGCCTCGATATGTCTTTGCCCAACCAAGGCGAGATGATAATCAACCCCGAGGATGGGTTCCATCTAGGCGGGATCCATCTGGCCTATGCCGAGAAGACGTATTTTTCCAACCCGCCATTCCCCGCATTCCACAAGAAGATCAAGGACCTGCTTGAGGACGAAAATACCTTGCCGGTCGGATTCGCCGCCGCCAACGACATCAAATTCCTGTGTTCCTCGTGCCTCCGCTATGGGCTGGAGGAGATGAGGTTCCTTTGCCTTGACCTGCAGCCCATCGCCGACGAATTGCTCCGCTCCGACCGCTCGGTTTCCCTTGAGGACGCCTGCGTCGAGCTGGGCGCGATCTCGCCGATGGAGGTGCATCTGCACCAAGCCAAGGGCGACGCCTATCTCACCTATGCCCTCTGTCGGCGGATAGCCGAGGAATACGGCGGGATAAATGGGCTCATCGAAAGCAAAAAAGACACCCTGCTTTGCAGCGGCGGGGTGTCAGATTGCCTTACTTTCCCGATTCCGAAGCTTCGGTATTGGTGATCCCGGCCCCCTCGACCTTCGGCAGTTTGCTGCCGACGTTTTTGTATAGGTAGCGGAGCAAGATCGGGGTGAGGAAGCTCGAGACGAGTATCAAGGCCAGGGTGAACGGGATTATGGCCGACTCGACCAAGCCGGAATCGACGCCTTCCTGGGCGGTGACGATCAACACCTCGGCCCGGGCCATCATGCCGACCCCGATGATGAGGGCTTCCTTGCCCTTGGACTTGGTCAGCAACGCGCCCGATCCGGCCCCTAGTATCTTGCCAAGCAGACCGGCGATGACCCAGACGATGCCGAAGACTATGAACATGCCGGATATCGAGGATACCGAGCCGGTGTCGCTGCCGACCCCCAGCGAGGAGAACATCTTCAGCGCGACCGAGGCGAAGAACACCGGGGTGAACAAGACGTTCGCGGTGGTGTCCATGCGGTGGTCGATGTACCCGGAGGCGGAGGTGTTGGCCAGGATCAGGCCAGCCACGTAGGCGCCGGTGATGTCGGCGATGTGGAACACCTCAGCCAAGAAAGCCCACAGGAAGCAGAACCCGAGGGAGAACATCGGGATGCGGCGGTGGTGGGGCCACTTCTTGCCCATCCAGTTGAACAGTTTGTGGACGCCGATCCCCATGCCGATGCTGATGGCGAAGAAGGCGGCCATGATGAGTATCAGGAAGACGACCGACCAAGCGCCGGACCCAGTGGGGATGACCCAGGGGGCGCTGGCCTCGGAGCCGCCGGAAAGCGAGATGACGATGGAAAGCAGGACGATGCCGATGACGTCGTCGATGATGGCGGCGCTCACCAAGGCGGTTCCGGCGGGTCCGTCGAGCTTGCCAAGTTCCTTTAAGGTGGCGACGGTGATTGAGACGCTGGTGGCGGTCAATATGACGCCATAGTAGATATCGGAATACCAAGGCGAGGTTCCGGCTGCCTCAAGCGAGTCGTAGAAGGCCGGGTTCATATGGCCGACGGTGCGGAAGAGGAAGGCGGAGAGGAAGCCCAACGCCAAGGGGAAGACGACCCCAAAGCAGGTGATGGTTATAGCGGCCTTGCCTTGCTTCTTTATCTCGGAGAGGTTGGTCTCGATGCCCGCCTCGAACAGGATAAGCACGACGCCGATCTTGGCCAGGTCGTTGATGCCCTCGACCGAGTAGTCGGTCAGGATGAACTGGCTGTCCTTGGGTATGAAATAGAACAGGCCGATCAGCAATCCGCCGAGCAGATAGCCGACGACTTCTGGAACCTTAATCTTGGCCATCACCAAGGAAAGGAGCTTTCCTACGATCAGGATGAGTCCCAGCGGCAGCAGCAGCATGTATGGCTGGTTGGTAAGGCTGGAATCGATTAGGCTTGGCAAGATGTTCATGGGTTTCCTCCCAAAGCCTGAAGCATACGCTTATTTTTTTAAAAATAAACCTTTTGTGAGATAATCTTCGACGCATGAAAATCGCCGTCTGCCAAATAGGGGAAGAGGATTGCGGGGAGCTGCTTCCGCTGCTGCTGTTCGAAAGGGCCCGCTCGTGCATAAAGTGGGGCTGCGCCGTATTGGCGATAAGGGTCGATGGCTTAGTGAAAGCCGAATCCGCGTCGCATCTGCAGCGCATCTGCGACGAAGGCGGGCTGATATGCTTCATCGCCGATTTGCGCGGCAAAACCATATTAAAGCCCCGCAAAAGCCCTACGCACTTCGCGGAAGATGCATTCTTCCTCAATGATGTGGCCGCTTTCGCCAACCCGACTTGGCTTTGCCTTAGGAAAGAACAGATGCCGCCTCATGGCGATGTTTTCCTTCTCGACGGCGGCTGCTTTTGCTTCCGGGATGGCAAGAGGCTTTGCTCCGTGCCCGGATCGGGCGCGATGCTGATTAAGGCCTGCGCCTGAAGCATTGCTTCTGCATCAATATGGCCGGCTGGCCGAATTCGTCGAAACTCACCTCGCCTAGGCTAATGTCCTTGAAGCCAAGCGAGAGGAAGAAGCGCTCCATCCCCAGGGGGCAGTAGGCCAATAGGTAGCGGCCCGAAAGCTCCCGGATATGGGTTTGGAGGAACTTAACGGCATAGGTGCCGATCTTCCTTCCCCGGAGGCGCTTATCGACGGTTAAAGCCGCGATCAGGTAATGCTCGGGGTCAAGCGGATAGGCGAAGGCATAGGCGATCTCGGTTCCGTTTAGGAACAGCCTCATCGAGAACGACCCGTCTTTCCGGCTTATTCCCTTCCCCTTGTATCGGGGATCGAGCACGGGATCGGACTCATCTATGTTGCCGAATGCGAAGCTTGCGTTGACCATATTCTTGCCCAATGCGGTTTGGCCTAGCTATTATAAGTCTCTATGAACCTGCAGAACCTGAAGATGTACCTCAAGCACCGCCGGAACAAGATACTGGCCGTCGGGCTGAGCGGGATAGCGGTGGCGATGCTCATCGCATCCTTCATAATAGACATGTCGGCCGGGGGATGGGGTTTCGATTTCTCGCTTGTTTGGAACTACATCCTCACCTTCATCGCCTACGCCATCATCTTCTTCTGCAACATAAGGAACGATAACTACGCCTACCGCGGAATCCTGCTTTTCGTCTTCTTCATGGCCTTCGACCAGCTGATGGAGGTCTTCTTCGGCGGGACGACGCTCGGGCTGATGTTCAACGTCGATAACCCGATATCCATCGTTTTGTCCGTGTTCTATCTGCTTTTCGTGCTCTCGGAAGCGGTGGTGGGGTTCATGCTCTACTACAACATCACCAAATACATGGTGAATCCGGTGGCCAGCTTCAAGAAGGTCAGGGCCTTGGCGATAGCCTATTCCGCGTTGCTGTTCATCGCCATCTGCTTCTCTTTCGCCATATTCAGCGTGATCCTGCTACCATCGTATCCCCCGGCCCAGGTCGGCCTGGCGGTAACGCTTCTATTGCTTTCCCCGATCTCGGAAGTCGTGATGTCGGTTGCCATCATATTCACGCTTGAGCGCCTGCGCCGCGTGTAGAGATGTCTTTATATATTCTGCCCTTTGTGGTATCTTTTCCCGCTGTAAGGGGAGTAGCGCATCGCCTTATCTCGTCAACACGCCGTAGGCCGGGATAAGGGGGTAGTTGCCTCGCGAGACCTTAACTCTATTGAGGAGAGGACTATATGTTCGAAGACCGCAGTGCAAAAGAAACGCTTGAGGAGCTTTCGGTCGACCCCGAGGTCGGCCTTTCTTCGGTAAAGGCAGCCGAGCGGCTGTCCGCCGACGGGAAAAACAAGCTAGATGAGAAGCCCAAGGATCCTTGGTGGAAGATTTTCTTCGACCAGATAAAGGACCCGATGACCCTGATACTGGCCATCGCCGCGGTCATATCCTTGGTTTTGGGCATAGTCGAGGTCGTCCAAGAGGCCGATTACTCCGCGGAGAAGATCGTCGAGGCCATCGCCGACACGATCATCATCTTCGCCGTCGTCGTGCTAAACGCCACCATCGGCACCATCCAGGCCATGAAGGCAGAGAAGGCGCTTGAGGCCTTGAAGAAGATGTCGGCCCCGACCGCCACCGTAAGGCGCGATGGGAAAATAATCGAGATTCCAGCTGAGGACGTCGTGGTCGGCGATTTGGTTATCCTTGAGGAAGGACGGACCGTTCCGGCTGACCTGCGCCTTATAAAATCCTTCTCCATGAAGGCTGACGAATCCTCGCTTACCGGCGAATCGGTGCCGGCCGAGAAGGATGCTTCCATCGTCTTGACCGATAAGTCCGGGATCGGCGACCGGGTCAATGAGGTTTTCATGTCGACCCCGATCGTCTATGGCCGCGGCGAGGGCGTCGCCATCGCCACCGGCATGAAGACCGAGATCGGTCGCATCGCCTCGATGCTCACCGACGAGGAAGAGGAGCCGACCCCGCTGCAGAAGAAGCTGGCGGGACTGTCGAAGTTCCTCGGCTACATCTGCATCGGCGTTGTTGTTGCAATGCTTTTGGTTAAGATCCTTTGGGCAGTTATAAATTCCGATATTGCTAGTGAATGGAGTGGTGCATTGCTTGATTCAGTGGCCTTGGCCGTCGCCGCCATCCCGGAGGGCCTTACCGCGGTCGTCACCATCGTCTTGGCCCTCGGCATGAGGAAGATGGCGAAGGTCAATACCGTCGTCCGCCGCACCGCCTCGGTCGAGACATTGGGCGCGGTTTCCTACATCTGCTCCGATAAGACCGGAACCTTGACTCAGAACAAGATGACCGTCGTCGAGGCCTATACCCCGGCCATTGGATTGGTCAAGAAGGAGGAATTCGACGCCTCTAAGACCGGACTGTCGCTTCTGGCCCGCGGCATGTCGCTATGCTCCGATGCCAAGGTCGAGGGCGGCGTATACGGGGACCCGACCGAGGTCGCCTTGGTCGAGTTCGCCTCCGCCTTGGGCATGCCCAAGAGCAAGATAGAATCCGAGACCCCGCGCATCAACGAGCTGCCCTTTGATTCGGTAAGGAAGATGATGTCGACCCTCCACAAAGGGGATAAGCAGGACATCCAATACACCAAGGGCGCTTTGGACCAAGTTCTCAAGAAGACCACCCTCATCCTCGATTCCGAAGACGGCTCGCTTGATAAGGCCCGCCCGATGGAGGAAAAGGACATCGAGGCCATCCGCAAGGCCAGCGAGGCCATGGCCCAGCAGGCCCTGCGCGTGCTTTCGCTCACCATCCGTCTCCCCGAGGACGGCACACATGACCCGATAAAGGAAGACGGGCTCATCTTCGTCGGATTGGTCGGCATGGTCGATCCGCCGCGCCCGGCTGCCAAGCCCGCCGTCGAGACCTTGAAGAAGGCCGGCATCACCACCGTGATGATCACCGGAGACCACAAGGACACCGCCTTGGCCATCGCCAAGGAGCTTGGCATCGCCGAGAATGAGTCGCAGTGCATGTCCGGGGACCAGATCGACGCCTGCTCCGACGATGAGCTCCGCGAGAAGGTCAAGACCGTCCGGGTCTTCGCCCGCGTCTCGCCTGCCAACAAGGTATCGATCGTCAAGGCCATCAAGGCCAACGGGAATACCGCCGCCATGACCGGCGACGGCGTCAACGACGCCCCCTCGCTTAAGGCCGCCGACATCGGCATCGCCATGGGCATCACCGGCACCGACGTCGCTAAAGGCGCCGCCGACATGGTCCTCACCGACGACAACTTCGCCTCCATCGAGAAGGCGGTCGAGGAAGGGCGCGGCATCTATGCCAACATCAAGAAGACCGTCCTGTTCCTACTAAGCTCGAACATCGGCGAGATCGTTTGCATGTTCATTGCCGCCCTTATGGGACTTCCGAGCCCACTTCTTGCCATTCATCTGCTTTGGGTCAACCTAATCACCGACTCGCTGCCGGCCATCGCCCTTGGCGCCGACAAGAAGCCGAAGGACATCATGAACGACAAGCCGCGCGACCCGAAGGAATCTCTGTTCAGCCACGGCGGTTATTTAATCGCGTTCGGATACGGCATCGTGATTGGACTAATAACCCTTGCCGCTTTCATCATCGCTCCGCTCAACGAGATCGCCGAGCTCAACGCTTCTGGATACAATATTGACATTTTCTCGTTCTTTGATCAGGCCGAGCAACTCGGCATGGGACAGATAGTTGAGGAAGCCCAGTCGATGGCTTTCTGCGTATTGGCCTTCTCGGAATTGTTCCACATGTTAGGCATGACCAATACCAAGAAGAGCTTCGTCATGGTCTTCGCCGACAAGAATCCGATGCTCTGGATTGCGTTTGTCAGCGGAATTCTTTTGCAAATTGCGGTTATTGAAATTCCTTACATTAATATTAAGTTTTTCTCCGTCTACCCGCTTCACGATCACTGGCTGGATTACCTCTGGGTGTTCCTGCTGTCCATCGTCCCGTTGGTGGTGCACGAGATCGTCGTGCTGATCCTCTTCATCAAGAAGAAAGTCAGCGAGAGAAAAGCCTAAGGGCAATGGGGCGCGACAAGCGCCCCTTTTTCTTGTCTAGGTGATGAAGTTAGTTTAAAGTATGTGTCGCGCCGACTTAGCTCAATTGGCAGAGCAACGGTATCGTAAACCGTAGGTTGGAGGTTCGATTCCTCTAGTCGGCACCAAGGAAAACGCCAGCCGGCCTGCCCATCGGGAGCCGGTTTTTTCGTCTTTAAAATTTCCCTTGAAGTGCAATATCTATGTCCATATAATAATCGAGCCGCGAAAAAGCGGCACTCACTGAAACTCATGGGTGTTTAGCTCAGCTGGGAGAGCACCTGTTTGACGTACAGGAGGTCACAGGTTCGATCCCTGTAGCACCCACCATGAAGTGAGAGAGGCCGCGGTCAACGCGGTTTTTTCGTTGTCAAGGGCAGTGCCTTGTTTTAATATTAGCGAAGAGGGACATATATGAAGTACAAAAGAGTAAAAAGGTCGGGAATATTGTTTATATTCCTCAGCATCATCACCCTTAGGATCTATACCTTGTTCTACCTCCACTTCGTCGGGAAAGACGTCAATACATTTGCCAAGAAGAGGCTGATGCCTTATCCAATCGTGTGGATTCTCGACTGGATTTTCCTCGGCATCCCCACGCTTATCTACATGGCGACGCTATCCCGGCGGGTCGAGGAGAAGGCGGTCGAGCTCTCCGTCTATGATCATCGCACCGGATTCGGGAAGTTCTTTAATTGGTGCCTGTTCGGGTCGCTGATCATCGTCGGCCCCTTCGTCGCCTATTGCTCCACCTTCCGCACCCTCAACTCCGTCTTGGCGAAGCTCAACGCCCTTGAGTCCGAGCCGAAGAAAGAGGAGAAGCCCGAGGCATCCGCCGCAAAGGAAGGGCTAGCCAAGGAGCCATCAAAAGCCGAGCAGCAGCCGGCCGGCCTCATCGTCTCGGTGGCCCCAACCCCGAGCCAGGAGGTCCTATTGCTGGAAAGCCCTCGTCCCGAGAAGCCCGCCCCGCAGGAAGCGGTGGTTCTATTCGAAGGCAAGCCCGCCCCGAGCAACACCAAGAAATGGCGCGTCCGCTATGCCAACAAGGCCGACGCGGTCATGACGTTCTCCACCCAGGAGGAGGCAATAGCCTACGCCAGGTCGCTTGCCTCTAAAAACGGCTCGGTCGTTCGGGTGAGACCCAAGTAGAAAACGTTTGACTATGAGGCGCCGGTGTTGTTAAATATCAGCGCTCTCGATGCAGCCTTAGTTCAGTGGTAGAACACCAGCTTCCCAAGCTGGTTATACGGGTTCGATTCCCGCAGGCTGCTCCAGAAGAAAACGAGCGGGCGATCGCCCGCTTTTTCTTTTTTCGAAGGACAAGCAAAATTTTTTGGATTTCCTGAATCGCCTTTTATCTTCGGAATAGTCCGCAATACTCTACCGGTTTATCGAAATATTGCCGAATTGGGGATTTTTGCGCGCGCTTACGCGTTTGAAACCCAGGTTTCAACGTTATATCATTCTCTAGCAAAGGAAAAACCATGGACTTGAGGCAGCATTGCATAGACTTGCTCAGCGATAGAGGCGTCACCGTTGACGACTTGGCCGATTGCGCCGTCTTCCTGCAGAAGGCCTATTTTCCCGAATTGACCCACCAGGACATGATCGAGTCGGTGATGGACGTCCTCGGCAAGCGCGAGGTCCAATATACGATAATGACCGGCATCGCGATCGACGAGGCCGCCGACAGCGGGGCGATAAAGGATGATATCCTCTCCAAGATGCTGCTTGAGGACGAGGGCCTATATGGGGTCGACGAGGTTCTTGCCTATTCCATCTGCAACGTCTATGGCTCGATTGCCTTGACCAACTTCGGCTACATCGACAAGACCAAATACGGTATCGTCGGAAAACTAAACGCCAAAAAAGACGACGGGACCTATCCCGGCAATTCCAACACCTTCCTCGACGACATCGCCGGCGCCATCGCCGCCTCGGCCGCTGCCAGGTATGCGCATTCCAAGAAATGAGATGAGAAAATGAACCTTCTTCTAACCGGCTTTGCCCCCTACCAGGACTTCGGCAATTACGCCAACTATGTCCCCTTCATCCTCGCCGTATTGATATTCGGCCTGCTCGATTTTGTTTTCTACAACTGGTTCAAGCGATGGGTCCCCCGGGCGATATTGCTTATAGACGAGGTTGCGATATTGCTTTTCTACGTCTTTGGCTTCGATCTGCTTGTCTATATCTGCCTTGCCGTCTTCGTCATCGCCGTCTGCTTGTTCTTCCTGCAGAACTCCGCCGACGGGAGAAAATACATCTCAAACCGGGCCAACAAGGTCAGCCCGAAGCGCATATTTGGCCGCAACTCGGCCATCCCCGAGGCCATATTCGACCGCGACGCCGTCTATAGGAAGGTCGCCGACGCGGTCCTCATCATGTCCAAGAAGAAGATCGGCGCCCTCATCACTTTCGAGAAGGACGACGACCTATCGGACTTCATCGCCAAAGGCGTCACCCTGAATTGCCCGGTGAGCTCCGAGATACTGCAGACCATCTTCTATCCCGGCACCCGCCTTCACGATGGGGCGGTCATCATTAGAAACGACCTCATTGCCGCGGCCTCCGTTTATTATCAAACCGTCGATATAGCCATGCCGGGCAAGTTCGGATCCCGCCACCGCGCGGCGCTTTCGATATCGAGCCAAGTCGATGCCGTGACCATCGTGGTCAGCGAGGAGACCGGCCGCATCTCGATCGCCTACGAAGGCGAGCTGCAGACCATCGAGCCAGAATCATTCCTCACCACCTTCGAGGACTACATGGCGCTGAAGAGCAGCAAGAAGATTTCGCAATCAGGCAAATAATTTGGAGATTTGAGGAGAAGAGATGGGACGTTATTTTGGAACCGACGGAATCCGCGGCGCGGCTTTGAGCGTTCTTACGCAGGAGATCGCCTACCGCATCGGGCGCTACATAGGGCAATACCCGAATGGCAAAGCCAACCGGATCCTAATCGCCCGGGACACCCGCGAATCGGGCCCTGCCTTGCTGGAAGGGCTAAAGGAAGGAATCGTGAGAAGCGGCGGCTTCCTTTTCGACGAAGGCGTCTCGACCACGCCATCGGTATCGTATTTGGTCGAGAACGGCGAATTCGACTACGGGATCATGATCTCGGCCTCCCACAACCCCTATTCCGACAACGGAATCAAGCTGTTCTCCCATTCCGGCGAGAAACTAAGCGAGGAGATCGAGGCGAAGATCGAGGATTACATCGATTCGGCTGAGGATTATTTGCCAACCCGCCCCGGCCATTATCAGGAAGCGCCGGAACTCAAGGATAAATACCTTCGCTTCCTGATGGGAAAGCACGAGGGCCAAGGGAAGGTTAGGGTGCTTTTCGACTGCGCCAACGGCTCGGCCTCGGCCTTGGCCCCGAAGCTGTTCCCTTTGCTGGGGATTGACGCCACCTTCATCTGCTCCGAGCCGGATGGGAAGAACATCAACGCCGGCTGCGGTTCGACCCACCTCGAGAATCTGCAGCGGGAGTTCGCCAAAGACGGCTACGACCTGGCCTTCGCCTTCGACGGCGACGCCGACCGCTGCCTCGGCTTGGATAGCACCGGCCGGGTCATCGACGGGGATGCCGAGATATTCCTCGGTGCGCTATCGCTTAGGGAGAAGGGGCTGCTAAATGGCAACGAGGTCGTGATAACCGTCATGAGCAACTTCGGCCTGCGCAAAGCGCTGGAGGAAGAGGGGATCGGGTACGATACCGTCTCCGTGGGCGACAAATACGTCCAGGTGCGTCTGAAAGAGAAGGGTCTTTCGATCGGCGGGGAGCAATCCGGCCACGTTATATTCCACTCCGACCTCAACACCGGGGATGGCCTATTGACCGCGATCAAGATCATCGGGATATACCTGAATCAGCCCGAGGTCTTCGCCAAACTCCAGGAGCTTAAGGTTTACCCGCAGTCCTTGATAAACATCCGGTTCAAGGACAGAAGCGGCGCCACCAAAGCCCTGGAATCGGATTCGGTAAAGGCCGCGCTGAAGCGGGCCGAGGAGATGCTGGGCGACGACGGCAGGATGCTGCTTCGCGGGTCGGGCACCGAACCGCTGGTCCGGGTGATGGGCGAATGCCTAGACGAGGATAGATGCCATAAGGCCGTCGAAATGGTCGCCAAGGCCATCAAGGAGGGAAACGAATGTGCGGAATAGTCGGAGGAGTCGGAAAGATCGATTTCCGCTCATACCTGATAAAGGGGCTCAAGAAGCTTGAATACCGCGGCTATGACTCAGCCGGGGTTTGCGTGGATGACGATGGCAAGTTCGAGATCCACAAGGAAGTGGGGAAGGTCGATAAGCTTGCCGCCTTGCTGGGAGATGAGCTCAAGGGGACCGTCGGCATAGCCCACACCCGCTGGGCAACCCATGGGCAGCCAAGCGTGGCCAACGCCCATCCCCACCTAAGCTACTCCGGCAAATTCGCCATAGTCCACAACGGCGTGATTGAGAACTTCCGCCCGCTCCGCGACGAGCTGAAGCAGAAGGGGTACAAATTCGCCTCCGACACCGATTCGGAGATCCTAATCGATTTGGTTGAGGAGGAATACCTACACCTCAAGGACGTCCTTTTGGCCATCGAGTCCGCGAAAAGGCGGGTCGAGGGAAGCTATGCGGCGGCCATAATCAAGGTCGATGAGCCCGGGCGCCTATATTTCATGAAGGGCGCCTCGCCGCTGCTTTTGGGGTTGGGAAACCAAGCCAATTACCTCGCTTCCGATGCGGGGGCGATGATTGACCTCACCTCGCGCTTCGTCGAGCTTGAGGATGGGGATTATGGGTATCTCGATGCTGATTCCGTGCATATTTTCTCCGAAGGGAAGGAAGTGGATCGCCCCGAGTCTAGCCGCTCGCCAGATTTCTACGACGACGATCTGCACGGGTTCCCGCATTACATGCTGAAGGAGATTCACGAGATCCCGTCGGTCATCCATAGGCTGCTGGACAATTATCTGGATTGCGGGATCCGCTTCGATCCCAAGGTCCTCGATGCCATTTCGCGGGCCAGTTCCATCCATTTCCTCGCCTGCGGCACCAGCTTCTATGCCTCGAAGGTCGGGGTGAAGTATTTCCGCGCCTTAGGCAAGCCAAGCAGCGCCTCCATCGGCTCGGAATGGGCCTACGACCCCTATGACATCGGTGGCAACCCGTTCTTCATAATCCTCTCCCAATCGGGGGAGACGGCCGACCTGATCAAATGCCAGAAGGTCATAAACGAACACGGCTTGCCCAACCTCGTCGTCACCAACAGCAAAGGGTCGACCCTCGAAAGGAAAGCCACATTCTCCTGCCTGCTTTATGCCGGGGTTGAAGTGGCGGTCGCCTCAACGAAGTCCTATATCGCCCAGATTTCGTTTTTGGCGCTTCTGGTGGCGGCTTTGCGGGGCTATTCGGGAATCGAGAAGGACCTGCTTTCAATGTGCGACTCGATATCCGACATCCTAAAGCACTCGGACAAGGTAAAGGAGGAGGCCAGCAAGCGCAAAGACGCCCGCGACGCCTTCTACATCGGCCGTGGGTACGATTACCTATCCTCCCTGGAGGGTGCGCTGAAGATGAAGGAGGTGGCCTATGTCCACGCCGAATCCTATCCCGGCGGGGAGCTAAAGCACGGGCCAATCGCCCTCATAGAGAAGGGGACCTTGGTGGTCGGCTTCGTGACCGACCCATCAAAGGAGGCCAGCACCCGCAACAATTTCGTTGAGCTGTCATCCCGCGGGGCCGACTTGCTCATCATCTCGGACGAATCGCTCTTCCGGCAAGGGGATTCCATCAGCTTCAAGACCGTGCCGGGATACCTCAGGGTCTGCCCGAGCGTGGTGGTCGCCCAGCTGCTCAGCTATTACCTGGCCGAGGCCAAGGGGCTGCCGATCGACAAACCGCGGAACCTAGCCAAGTCGGTCACGGTCGAATAGCCGACTATTCCCTTATGCCCTTTAGGCGTTAAAATATCGCCATGGGCACCTTATGAGACAACAACCCCTTAGCGATAAGGGGTTTTATTTGCCCAAAGGAGATATAACATGCCGACACCGCACATTGCCGCCGAGAAAGGCGATTTCGCCAAAGTAGTATTGATGCCAGGCGACCCCCTGCGCGCCAAATGGATCGCCGAGACCTTCCTAACCGATGCCAAGCTGGTCACCTCGACCCGGAACGTATTCGGCTACACTGGCCACACCAAGTCCGGCAAGCTGATTTCGGTCATGGCTTCCGGCATGGGCATGCCCTCCATCGGCATCTATTCCCATGAGCTTTTCGCCTTCTACGGCGTGGAGACAATTATCAGGATTGGGACCGCCGGGGCCTATCAGCCCGAGATCAAGCAAGGCGACCTGATACTGGCGCAAGGCGCCTGCACCGACTCCAACTGGATGGGCGGGTTCGACCTCCGCGGCGGGACCTTCTCGGCCGTCTCGAGCTTCCCGGTGCTTTTAAGCGCCTACCTATATGGCAAGAAGATGGGGAAGGCCGTCCACGTCGGCAACGTGCTTTCGGCCGACATCTATTACGACGAGGATCCCGATACCTGGAAGAGGTGGGCTAAGCTCGGCGTGCTCGGGGTCGAGATGGAATCCTACGCCCTATACGCCAACGCCGCGAGGATGGGCAAGAACGCCCTTTGCATACTGACCGTCTCCAATTCGTTCCTAGGGGGCGAGGAGATGAGCGCCGAGCAGCGCCAGAGCGGGCTCGTCGACATGGTCGAGGTGGCCATCAAGACCGCGGAGGACTTCGCGTGAGGGCCTTCGCGGCTATAACCTTCGGATTGCCTTATTCGGTGAGGCTGTCGATTTTCTGCGTGCTCTGCATATTGGTCGGCCTCATCTTCGCGTTCCTTTTCCTCTATGAGCCAGTGAAGCACTTCCTATACCGTCGCTTCACCATGCGCATGTACTACTCCACGATCAAGAAAGTGGTGCTTTACAACGATTTCTACCTGATCAACGACTTCGTCAACCGGATCGGCGACTCGGAGACCTTCCACATCGACCACGTGATGATCGGCAACAAGTTCATCTACTGCATCCGCGACCGATATTACGACGGGGCGATCGCCGCCAAGGAGACCGACCCCAATTGGATCTTCTACCGCGGCAAGGAGGCGAAATACATCGCCAACCCGATGATGCGCAACAAAACCCGGGTCGAATGGATGGCCATGATGACCGGGTTCGACACCCATTTCTTCATCTCGATCGTGCTTATCAACGACGATTGCCTGATGACGCCGCTGGACAACAGTTATTCCGACAACTTCGTCACGTCGCTATCGATGCTGCCGAAGCTCATCGATTACCTCGAATCGCAGGACATCGATCCCCTCGACCCCCAGGCGATGGCGATCGCCGTCCATGACCTAAGCGAGCTCAACCTCCGGGGGAAGCTCGGCAAGAGCTAGACTATCGCGGTTATCACCAAAGACGCCAACAGAAGGAAGGCGACCAGATACACCATCCAGCCGAGCTTTTTGGCTTTGCCACGGGCCACGGCTATCACCACGTAGGAGAGCAAGCCGAAGGCGATGCCGGTTGTCAGCGAGTAGGTCAGCACTATCATCAAGACCGATAGGAAGGCGCAGAAGCCGTTCTCGGCCTCCGAGAAGTCTATTTTCCTCATGTTCGAGGAGAATATGAGTCCGCCGACGCTGACCAACGCGGCGGAGGAGACGCAGGATGAGGAGAAGAGCTCGAACACCGGGTAGAGGAAAGCCGAGAGGATGAACAGGGTTCCGGTCAGCAAGGAGGCGAAACCGGTCCTGGCCCCGGTCTTTATTCCGACCGAGGATTCGGCGAAGCTCGTGACGGTCGAGGTCCCAAGCGGGGCGCAGATGGCCGATCCGATTGCGTCGGCGAGCACCGGACCGTTCGACTGCAGGTTCCCCTTCTCGTCGAGTATCTCCGCCTCGGCCCCGCAGGCGAGCAAGGTGGCGGTGGTGTCGAATAGATTTACCAGCAGAAGCGATATCAAAGCGGCGTAGGAGAGCGGATTTGAGAATACATCCGCGAGCATTGCGGGGAAATCCATGCCGGAATTGGCGGGATCGAACACCCCGTACATGAAGACCTTCTCGTAATTGACGATCCCCCAGTTGGCGCCCCAATCGACGTTGGGGAGCATCGGGTCGTTGACCCCGCCTAGGGTCATGAAATAGCCGACCAAGGCCAATAGGAGCATGGATATGGGGAGCGAGAGGTAGGAGAAGAGCTTGGACTTCGTCTTGAGGTTGGAGAGGAAGAAGACGAAGAAGATGCCCGCCACCGAGAGGATGACGCTAGGCTGCGACAGGTCGCCGAGGGTGACCAATGTCGATTCGCTGTCGGCGACTATACCCGCGCCTTTCAGCCCGATGAAGGCCAGGAAAGCGCCCAGTCCGGCCGAGATGGCGTGCTTGACGTCCTTAGGGAAGGAATTGACTATGAAAAGCCTCACCTTGGTAATCGACATGATTAGGAATAGCACCCCGGAGACGGTGAGCAGGATCATGCCTTCCTGCCAGGAGAAGCCAAGCATCCCGCAGACGGTGTAGGTGAAGAAGGCGTTTAGCCCCATCCCGGCGCTCAAGGCGATCGGCGCCTTGCCAAGCATCGACATCAACAGCGTGGCGATGCCAGAGACCAAGGCGGTCGAGGCGAACACCCCGAGCGGATCCATGCCGGACTGCGAGAGTATCGAGGCGTTGACCGGCAGTATGTAGCACATCGCCAGGAAGGTGACGAGCCCGCCGAGAAGGTCAAGCTTCTTGTTCCCTTTGCCGCGGTAGGCGCCGAAGACCTTCTCAAAACGCGATATCGGCTCAGCGGAGGCGCTCATCGACCAATTCCCTTAGGTATGCCTGCTGATCGGCGTCGAGGAAGGCGGCGTCGACGGCGTTGTGCATGATCTTCTTGACCTCGTCCTTGGTGAGGCCGAAGGTCTTCTCCATTATCGAGTACTCGCCCTTTAGGTCGCAGCCGAAGACGGTCGGGTCATCGGTGTTTATGGTGACCTTGACCCCGGCGTCCAAAAGCCTCTTCAGAGTGAACTGGGCATAGGAATCGAAGGGGCCATAGGTGACCTCGGAGGTGGGGCAGAGCTCCAGCGGGATGCCGGTGTTGGCCAAAAAGCTCGTTAGCATCTCGTCGTCGATGGCGTCGAACCCATGGCCGATCCGCCTGGCACCGAGCTTGATCGACTCCCAGATGGTCACCGGGCCGAACTTGTGGTCGGAGTGGATGGTGATGGGCACGCCGAGCTCGTTGGCTTTGTCGAATATGTCCTTGTAGTAATCGATGTGGTGGATGCCTTCGGGGCCGGCCAGGTCGATGGCGCATACCCCTTTGCCGAGGAACCGCTCGGCGACCAAGACGGTGTCCATGTTGAGCTTTGGGTCGGGGCAGTTGGTCATAGCGCAGAGGATGAGCTGCCCAGCCATTTTGGTCTCGAGCTTGGCGGCCTCTAGACCCGCGATGGCGGCCATGACGACCTGATCCATCCCCATGCCCTGCTTCAGGTGGAGCTGCGGGGCGAACCTGACCTCGGCGTAGAGCAATCCCTGCTCGGATAGCCTCCTGAAAAGCGAATAGGTCGCGTAGGTGAGCGACTCGGCCGTCTGCAGCAATGAGCAGGGGAAGTCGAAGCAATCGACCCAATCGTCCCTGCCGTTGTCGGGATTGGCTTTGAATTTGCCGTGATCGACCTCGCTTGGATCGCGGTGGTTGAGAAGGCAAAGATGGCGCAGCTCCTCTTCGGATAGCGCCCCGTCTAGGTGTAAGTGCAAATCTATCATAAGTGACCTCGCCCGTATTATATCGATTTGCGCGCGTTTTAATAATATGGCACTAAGCAAAAATAAAACCCCGAGCGAATCGGGGGTTTTATCGTGATGGAGCAAGCGGCGGGAATCGAACCCGTGTATTTACCTTGGCAAGGTAATGTTCTACCATTGAACTACGCCTGCGCTTCCCTTTCGGGCTTGTGTATTATAAGCACCTACCGCAACGCGATTCAAGTGGAAGATTGCCCTTTGGGGTAATATAATCTCGACGGACTTTTACGGAGGCCTTTTATGCCCACTAACGAAGATCTAGCCGAACTGCTGTTCCCCGACGTCACCCTGACGATCGATGACCTTGAGAAGCGCTACCCCGCCCGGCAATTGCCCGAAGGCGCCCAGGTGACCCGCTTCGCCCCTTCTCCGACCGGGTTTCTGCACACCGGATCGCTATTCACCGCCTTGATAAGCTACACCATCGCCAAGAAGAGCGGCGGGGTTTATTTCTTCCGCCTCGAGGACACCGACACCAAGCGCACCATCGAAGGCAGCGGCGATTTGCTCATCCGCGAGCTTGCCGAATTCGGCATCGTGGCCGATGAGGGGTATTTCCCCGATGGGGACAAAGGCGAGTACGGCCCCTACCAACAGAGCAAGCGCAAGGACATCTACCGCGCGGTGATCAAAGAGCTCATTAAGCGAGGGCGCGCCTATCCGGACTTCTGCACCCCCGAGGACCTCGACGCCATCCGCAAGTTCCAGGAAGCCAACAAGATCCTCCCCGGATACTACGGCGACTACGCCCGCGACCGCAACCTAAGCGTCGAGGAGCGGATGAAGCGCATCAAGGAGGGCACCCCGTGGGTCATCCGCTTCCGCAGCAACGGCAACCACGACCGGAAGACCAAGTTCGTCGACGCCATCCGCGGCGAGATCGAGCTGCAGGACAACGACACCGACGTAGTCATCTTGAAGTCCGACGGATTGCCGACTTACCATTTTGCCCACGTCTGCGACGACCACTTCATGCGGACCACCATCATCACCCGCGGCGAGGAGTGGATCCCCTCGACACCGATCCATCTCGATATGTTCCGCGCCCTCGGATGGAAGGCCCCCAAATACGCCCATATCCCGTCGATCATGAAGCTCGACCACGGCAACAAGCGCAAGCTCAGCAAGCGCAAGGACCCCGAGGCGGCCGTCAGCTACTTCCTCGACATGGGATATTGCCCGCGGGCGCTGCTCGTCTATTTGATGTCGATCGCCAACTCCAACTTCGAGGAGTGGTCCATCGCCCACAAGAGCTTCGACCTAAGCGCCTTCCCCTTCACAATCAAGAAGATATCCATGGATGGGGCGCTATTCGACGAGGGCAAGCTCAACTACTTCGGCAAGGAGGTCATCGCCTCGTTGCCGCTGGATGAGCTGTTCGTCGAGGTCAGCTCCTATGCCAAGGCCCACGATGCGGAGTTCTTTGCCCGCATACAGAAGGAGCCGGAATACGTCAAGCGGATACTAAACATCGAGAAGGACCGCAAGACCCCGCGCAAAGACTACGCCAAATACAGCGACATCTACCCGCTCATCCGCTACTTCTTCCGCGACGAATGGGAGAAAATCGCCGCAAACGGCATCCCCTTCTCCGACAAAGTCGACCATTCGACCATCAAGAAGGTCCTCGCCGAGCTATCCGACAAGATGGAATTCGGCGTCGACGAAGCCACTTGGTGGAACGGCGTGAAGAGGATCGGCGAGTCGTTCGGCTTCGCCATCTCCAACAAGGACTACAAGGCCAATCCGGACGCCTACACCGGCTCGATTTCCGATTGCGCCGAGCTGCTGCGCCTTGCCATAACTGGCTCCACCCAGTCCCCGAACCTCCACGAGGTCCTCGAGATATTGGGCAAGGACGAAGTAGCCTATAGGCTAGGCAAAGTCTCCGAGAGCCTATAAACCTCGCTTAGATTTTTCT
This sequence comes from Candidatus Alloenteromonas pullicola, assembly GCA_018714785.1. Classification (GTDB taxonomy): domain Bacteria; phylum Bacillota_I; class Bacilli_A; order RFN20; family CAG-826; genus Alloenteromonas; species Alloenteromonas pullicola. Next base: position 13,630 of record DVMV01000010.1, on the reverse strand, counting down.
TGATATGGGGCGGGCAACGTAGTTAAATATGCCTTGACCCCGTCGGCCCCATGGTCAATCGGTTAAGACGGAACCCTCTCAAGGTTCAATGGCTGGTTCGACTCCAGCTGGGGTCACCAAAAGGAAATTAGCCCAGGGCAACCTGGGCTTTTTTCGTGGCTCGCCGGGCTACTTTGTTGGATAATGTCGATATGGACATGATCAAACTTCCCTCGGGCGAGATAAAACTGCTCGACGACGCCGGCGAATACCGGCTCCTTTTCCTTTCCCCGGTCTGCTTCCGGCTTCATAAGGCGGATTCGCTTCCCTCCGCCTGCGTTGGCAAATTGGCCAATGCGAAAGACGAAGTGGAGGTAAAAGGCAACGAGGCCTCATTCGGAGACCTCCGGCTCCATTTCGATGGGGCGCTGCGCTTAAAGGTGTATTTCCGCGGCAAGCTTTGCCTGCAGATGGCCCCTCATGTATTGGGAAAGGATGAGCGCGACCTCTCGCTAATGGAGAAGGAGGGGCACGAGTCCAACAAAGGCGATGAATACCAAGGCGGCGTGTCTTTCATAAACGATTCCCCGATCTACGGGCTAGGCGACAAGACGGGGCCTCTGGATAAGCGCGGATACGACTACATCAACTGGAACACCGACGACCCGAGCGCCCACGTCGACACGTACAAATCGCTTTATAAGTCCATTCCGTTCTTCCTGATGTTCCATGGCGAGGATTCGGTCGGGGTGTTCATGGATAACACCTCCAAGTGCCATTTCGACTTCAACAAGGAAGATGAGAGGCTGGTTAGCTATGACTTTTCCCTAGGCGGGCTGGACATGTATTGCTTCTTCGGCTCGATGCCCGACGTCATCGCCGACTACACCTCCATCGTGGGCCGCAACCCGCTTCCGCCAAGATGGGCATTGGGCGCGCAGCAGTCGCGCTGGTCATACTCCAGCAAGGAGGAGGTCGAGGCGGTAATCAAAGGATACGAGGAGGCCGACATCCCGCTTTCCTGCGTGCACCTCGACATCGACTACATGGACCGCTACATGGATTTCACCGTCGATTCCAAGCGGTTCCCGGATTTCAAGGATTGGGCCGCCTCGGTATTGGGCAAAGGAGTGCACCTGGTCACCATCATCGATGCCGGGGTGAAGGCCCTGCCGGGATATGAGGTATACGACCAGGGGATTGAGAAAGGCTATTTCTGCACCCAAAACGGCGAGGTGTACCACAACGAGGTCTGGCCGGGGGATTCGGTCTTTCCCGCCTTCTACAAGGAAGAGGTCAGGCAATGGTGGGGCGATTGGGTCGCGAGGCAATTGGAATCCGGAGCCTCAGGCATCTGGAACGACATGAACGAGCCGGCTTCCTTCAAGGGGCCGTTGCCGCTAGACGTCGACATGGGCGGCTTGCCGCATTCGCTTTGCCACAACATCTATGGCCATCTCATGGACGAGGCGACCTATATTGGCTTTCAGAAAGCCGGACGCCGGCCCTACATCATCACCAGGGCGGCCTACGCCGGCACCGCCCGCTACTCGACCATGTGGACCGGCGACAACCAGTCGATCTATGAGCATATGCGGCTTATGATCCCGCAGCTATCCAACATGTCGATGTCGGGAGTCGCCAACGTCGGCAACGACATCGGAGGCTTCGGCGGGGATTCCACGCCCGAGCTGCTGGCCAAATGGGCGACGGCCGCCATATTCAACCCGCTATACCGCAACCACTCCTCGCTAGGGACCAAACACCAGGAGCCTTATACGCTTCATGGCGAGTTCCTTGCGGCCTACCGGAAGGCGATATTGACGCGCTATGAGCTCATCCCGACCATATACGATTCGCTGTTCCTGCACGAATCGAGCGGATTGGCCGTATTGCGCCCGCTTGTCTATAACTTCCCCGACGATCCCGAGGTCTATGACGAGAATACCGAGATCATGCTCTCCGATTCTTTGCTTTTGGCCCCGTCTTTATTCCCGGGTGAGAAGACGAGATCGGCCTACTTCCCGGACGATTTCTATTCCTACTTCACCGGCGAAAAACTCGCAAAGGGCCATCATCTCATCGATGTCGGCATCGGGAACGTCCCGCTATTCATCCGCGCCCATTCGATCATCGCGGCTAACCCCAAGGGGACGAAGACCACCGATTTCCCCTCTACCCTCCGCCTGATCTGGACCGGCGATGAGGCCGCCTGCTATCACTATGAGGACGAAGGAGATGGGCTTGGGTATAAGAAGGGGGAGTACAACCTTTTCCTCATTAGGGCCAGCGAGGAGAACGGGGTGTGCGTCATCCCCGTCCACCTTGGAATCAAGACACATTACAAGAACATCGAGATTTCCAGGCCCGGCGAGGAGCCGATGGCTAGGCCATTTATCCTGGAAGATTAGGACATAGTCCAAATATCGTCCGATTCATTCTTCTTTAAGCCTTTCGTTGGTAATACAATTTTCTAGTTTAAGCGGAGCAATCCAATGGATACCAAATTCATATTCGTCACCGGTGGGGTAGTTTCAAGTTTGGGCAAAGGCATCTCGGCCTCGAGCCTCGGCATGCTTCTTAAGCGGCGCGGGCTGAAGGTCTTCATGCAGAAGTTCGACCCCTACCTCAACGTCGACCCCGGGACCATGTCCCCTTATCAGCATGGCGAGGTGTACGTGACCGAGGACGGGGCCGAGACCGACCTCGACATCGGCCATTACGAGCGCTGGCTCGACGTGAATTTGACCAAGGAGTCCTCCGTGACTTCCGGGAAGGTATATAGCTCGGTCATCGCCAGGGAAAGGCATGGCGACTACCTCGGGGCGACCGTCCAGGTTATCCCGCACGTCACCAACGAGATAAAGCAGCGGCTGGTCGACGCCGCCTCCGCCTCGGGGGCCGACATCGTCATCACCGAGATCGGCGGCACCGTCGGCGACATCGAGTCGCTGCCCTTCCTCGAGGCCATCCGCCAGGCTAGGCTGCAGTGGGGCTATGGCTCGACCATGTTCGTCCATAACACCTTAGTGCCATACCTAAGGACGAGCGAGGAGAGCAAGACCAAGCCAACCCAGCACTCGGTCAAGGAGCTGACCGGGCTTGGGATACAGCCCGACGCGATAATCCTCCGCTCGGAGGTGCCCCTCGACGCCCATACCCGGGACAAAGTGTCGCTTTTCTGCAACGTCCCGCTCGCCGGAGTCTTCGAGGCCGACGACTGCCAGTGCCTCTATGAGCTGCCGATAAAGCTCCACGAGCAGGGCATAGACGACTATGTCCTTGAGCACTTCGGGATCAAAGCCCCGGAGCCGGATATGTCGAAGCTGCAGGGATTCATCGATAGGATAACCAACCTGAAGAGGACGGTCCGCATCGCCTTGGTCGGCAAATACGTCGAGCTCAAGGACGCCTATATCTCGGTCAGCCAGGCCCTCAAGGCCGCCGGGTATGCCCTGGATGCCGACGTCAAGATCGCCTACATAAAGAGCATGAACGTCACCCGGGCCAACGCCGCGGATGTGCTGTCGGGATACGACGGCATCCTCGTCCCCGGCGGGTTCGGCGCCCGCGGATCTGAAGGGAAGAAGGAAGCCATCAGGTACGCCAGGGAAAACGGTGTGCCGTTGCTTGGGATATGCTTCGGGATGCAGCTCGCCGTGATCGAGTATTGCGAGGATGTTCTGGGGATGAAGGGCGCCAACTCGACCGAGTTCGACCCCGAATGCGACTACCCGGTCATCGATTACCTACGGGGGCAGCATGATGGCATCGACATGGGCGGCACCTTGAGGCTTGGCGGCTATGAATGCCACCTCGCCGATGGCAGCTTGGCCAGGAAGCTTTATGGCAAAGACGACGTCGTCGAGCGCCACCGGCACCGCTATGAGGTAAACCCCTCATTCGTGGATCAGATCAAGGAAGGCGGGCTTTCCGTCTCCGGCACCAACCCGGGCACCGGGCTGGTCGAGATAGTCGAGCTGCCGACCCATCCGTTCTTCATCGCCTGCCAATTCCACCCGGAATTCACCTCGCGCCCGATGAAGCCAAATCCCCTTTTCAGGGGCCTGATCGAGGCCGCGCTTGCCCAGGCCGAAGAGCGCAAGTAAACTAGAATCGTATGCCGAAAGCCCTTTTTGTCCTTTCCGGAGCCTCCGGGCACAGATTGAGCAAGCGGCAGTTACATATGGCCTTATTGCGGCTTTCTTCAACGTTCGATTCGGTTGATGTTTTCCGCATAGAGGAGCATGACGACTGGAAGAGAGACCTTCTGCGATCCGCGGCGGGGTACGATTCGGTAATCGTCGCCGGCGGGGATGGCACCTTCAACCACGCCATCGACGCTTTGGCGGGGCTCGAAAAGATGCCGACCATCGGCTTCCTAAACGCCGGAACCCTCGGCGACGTTGGGCGCAGCTTCGGCATCAGCCGGGGGCTTCGGTCCGGGCTAAAGGCCATACAGCGGGGCAAGACGATGAAGGTCGACATCGTCAAGATCAACTCCTCGCACTTCGTCTACATGGCAGCCATCGGCGCCTATAGCGGCATCGCCTATCGCGCGCCTAAGTCACTTAAAAGGATTTTGGGGCGCTTCGCCTACTACGATCTGGCCTTGGCCGAATCATTCAGGCGCGAGCTCATCAAAGTCAGGCTAACCCTCCCCTCGGGAGAGTCGATCGAGGCCGAAACGCCGTTTCTGCTGCTGCTAAACGGCAAAAAGGTCGGCGGGTTCTCCGTCAACCGCCGAGGATCAGTCAACGATGGTCAATTTGAGGTTTTCATCACCGCCAAGGGAGCGTTCAACGGCCTGCTAAATTACTTCCCTAAGAACCGAATAACGCCGATAAAAGCTACTGATTTGACGATTGAAAGCGATTTCCCGGGCCCTTGGTGCATCGATGGGGAAATCGGCCCGAAAGGCAAGGTCAGGGTCAGCATTCTGCGCGGCAAGATGACCATTTATTGCTCCGATAAAGCCCTATCCGGCTCTTTTAGCTAACTTTTGCGGTATTTTCCCCTTCCGCTTTTCCCACCCAGCGTTTACAATGTGCGTAAAGCAATGAATATTTGCGGAGGGAAGCAAACATGAAAAAGAAAATTGCCGCTCTGTCAATCATTGGCCTTATCCTGTTAGCGGGAGGTTTGGTGTTCTTCTACTTCCTGCCCAACATGATAGGCGGGCTTGGCAGCTACCTCAACATCTCGAACATCTTCAAGTTCGACCTCTTGCTGACGGCCCTCAAGGCGCCGTTCGACGGAACGCTCTACTGCAGCGACTACGTCTTCTATGGCACGGCTGGATTGCTAGTGATCCTGCTGCTGGTCCACATCATCCTGATCATAGCCAAGAAAAAGCCGCTCTCGCTGCTTGAGACCCTGGTCTTCCTAATTGAGTCCGCGGTCATCGTCTACTGCATCGTGCTGCTGTTCACCGAGGAAGGCTACGTCGTCAACTACGGCGCCGAGAAGAAATTCTCCGATGCCGGATGGGTCGGCGTCATGATCGCCAACTTCAAGACCATCGGGATCCTCGGCGGCATCGTTGGCCTAGTCCCGCCTCTGCTGATGCTCGTCGGCGCCATACTCTGCATCGCCGCGATCATCACTGACATGGCCTATATCGTCAGCTATCAGGAGCCCAAGAAGGCCGCCCTCATACCGACCGACGCCGCGGCCTACGCCACCGATAGGCTCTATGCCCGCGAGGTCGAGGAGGAGAAGAAGCCCGCCCCGACCGCTTTGGCCGACGGGACCCCGGTCGTCGCTGGACCGGTCACCGCCTCCAACGTCGTTCCCGCCCCGGCCGGGTCGCACATCTCCGGTCCATTGCTGGTCCAATACATCAACACCTATGCCCCCGAAGCCAAGCAGGACAAGAAGGGAGACGTGCCCGTCTCCGAGATCGCCGGCGCGATCTCTGGCGAGAAGCCGTTAACCGCCGAGGATATCCGCAAGATAGTCAAGGAGGAGCTCGCGGAGAAGCAGAAGCCCGCTTCCCAGCCCGTCATCGTCGCCGTCCCCTCCTCGACCGATGCCGCCAAGACGGCCTTAACCGCCGAGGAGGTCCGCAAGATCGTCTCCGAGGAAGTCAAATCCGCCAACCCGCCGTCCGATGTCTTAGTCGAACCGGAGCCGGAGCCGGCCCTATCCGCCGAGGACGTCCGGAAGATAATCGCTGAGGAGATCGCCGCCTCCAAGAAGGAGGAGCCGAAGCCCGAGCCCGAGCCGAAGCCCGAGCCGGTCGACGTCCGCGAGATAATCAAGGAAGAGCTATATGCCTTCCAAGCCGAGCAGGACGAGAAGGCCAAGAAGAAGCTTGAGGAAGAGCAGAAGGCCAAGCAGCTCGAGGAAGAGAAACTCAAAGCCCTAGAGCAGGCCCGCAAGGAAGCCCTTGAGCAGCTTCAGCGCGAGGCTGAGGAGAAGGCCGCGAAGGAAGCCGAGGAGCAGCGCAAGCTCGAGGAGGCCAAGAAGGCCGAGGACGAGAAGCGCCTAGCCGAGGAAAAGCACGCCGCCTTGCTCAAGCAGCTAGAGGAAACCCGCAAGGCCGAGGAGGCCCGCCGCGCCGAGGAGGAGAAGAAGCCGGTCCTAACCGCCGACGACATCCGCTCCATCGTCGCCGATGAGGTTTCCAAGCTAACCCCCAAGGAAGAAGAGCCGTGCATCACCGCCGACATGATCCGCTCCATCATCCGCCAGGAGATCCAGGACGCCGCCCCCATAAAGGAGGAGAAGGTCGCCCCGGTCACCGTGCTGGTCAAGGAGCCGGAAGAGGAGAAGCCGGTCGTCGTCGAGGAGAAGAAGGAGGAGCCCGCCCCCGCCCCGACCCCGAACATCACCGTCGTCGTCAATACCCCGGCCCCGGCTGCTGCCCCGGTCGAGGAGAAGAAGGAAGAGGAGCCCGCCCCAGCCGCACCTGAAAAGCGAGTCGTAGGCGCCATAAACCCTAATTTGCCCCCGCATGACAAGATAATCCGCATCCCATTCCCAACCAGGATGGTCGATGCGGAGAAGGACATGCAGTCCAACTATAATGAGCTGAAGTCCGAGCTTCTCTCATACGGGGTGAAATCCAGGGTCTCCAATTCCGGCGACACCTTCCGCCTGCACAAGATCACCTTCGTTAAGATCACGATCGCCGGTAAGAGCCTCAAGCTCTACTTCGCGCTCGACCCGAAGGATTACGCCAACTCCACCTATCCAGTTCAAGACGCATCCGCCAAGAACGTCTACAAGGACATCCCGCTCGTGTTCAAGGTCAAGAGCGAGCTATCCATGCGCCGCGCCAAGCAGCTAATCGCCGACGTCATGGACAAGCATGGCCTAGAGCAGGGCAAGATCATCGCCCACAACTACGCGGCCGATCTGAAGGACTACGTCCCGACCGGCTCCAGCAAGGACGATGACGACGACGAGGATTAACCTCTAAAGAAAGACCCACCCGGAACGCCGGGTGGGTCTTTCTTATATCTTAAGCTTTCTTCTGGCTAGCTCTTCCTTGTATAGGGCGTAGACCTTTTGGGCGACCTGCTCGATGGTCAATCCGTCGGTGTCGAGCTCGAAGTCGGTGCGCTTGCCAACACCCTCGAAGCAGACCCGGTCGTTCTCTATCCGGTCTTCGATGGCCTTCTCCGGGTCGCCGCGCTTCCTCATCCGCTCGATGCGATTTGCCTCGCTGGCCGCCAGGTGGAAGGTGACCACGCCGGGGTCTTTTAGGGCCTTGAAGTTCTCCAGCCCATTGGGGTCAACCACGACGCATTTGCCTTCCGCGACCTCTTCCTTCGAGCATCCATAGAGGTTGCCGTTGTATTCGGTCGTCTCCACGAATCCTCCTTCCTTTTTCTTCTTGAGGAATTGCTCGCGGGTGACGAAATGGTAGTCGACGTCTCGCCTTTCGCCCTGCCTCATGGGCCTGGTGGTGTGGGTTATCGCCTTGCCGATTCCGTATTCGCGCCTTAGGCATAATGCCGCCTCGGTTTTCCCCGAAGCGCTTTCTCCGACTAGGATTATCATGCTAAAGATTATCCGGCAACAAAGGATAAATGTGTATTCTAGGAATTAAATTTTTTCACGCTAAAATCAAAATGGGCGTTACCTAATGGGGAATGGCCACTACTTGATAGGCGAGGAGGAAGAAGCATGAGCGACGCGATCACGTTACAGTTCAAAGGGCTGAGCAACCGCCAGAAGTCTTTGCTCGTCGGCGCGCTTTACCGCCAAAGTCTGGTTCAGGTAGGCAAGAGCCCCGACTACCATTTGCGGAGGCTGGATGAGGATTTCATCGAGCATCTGCCGAAGACCGCAGCCGGCAAGTTCCTGCGCAAAGTGAAGAGCTTCTACGGCGGGCTTGACCCGCTGCAGCAGGAGGTCTTCGTCAACGAGTGCCTTGAGCATGGCCGGCATTACAAGTTCTGGTACATGCCTTATTTCCGCGACAAGGAATACCTTAAAGAGCTTCAGCACATCTTCAATCGCGTCGACTCGATCTTCTAATGGTCGATGCCAATTAAGCAGCTTTTACTATTTTCGTCGTGCCTTCTGATGTCGAATCCTGTGGTTTTCGCCTCGCAGCCTCGGACCATCCTTGAGTATAGGACGACCCCGCTAATAAGGGGCGAGCCTCTGCGGGTCGACTTCGATTTCGACACCTCGGATGGCCGAAACGTATTCACCTTGCTTGTCCGGGTGCTCGACCCAGCGGATGAGCAGACCATCATCTACCAAAGGCAAAAGCAATTCACCTATCCAGAGGGGGAGGGATATGTCTCGAACAGCTTTGAGATATCGTCGTTCTACACCAACGTGTCGACCTTCATGTTCAACTTCAAGGTCTATGGATATCGAAGCGGTCTCCATGTCGATGCCGGATATTTCTCGCATGGGGCCGAGTTCAAGGAGGAGACCGGCCGGAAGTACCACAGCCTTCGGATGACCTACGGGTTGGTCTACGATCCGAAGCGAGTCGCCTTCCAAAGCTCCATCGATAAGCCGGTCAGGCTCGAGGACAAGTATCGGGCCCTCAAGTTCCTCAATCCGGATTTCAGGATGGGAGGGAGGGTCTGCGAGATGGCCAATTTGAAGTTCGAGGTGACCTCGACCTCGTTCGAGCTGCCGAGCTCATTCAATGCCGAGCTGTGGATTTATGACAAGCAAGGGATTTTCTCAATAGGCAATAGGGCTGGCGTTGGCAGCAACGTCCACATCGAGATACCAGTCACGGCCAGGATTGACTCGCGCAACGGGGACGTGGCCAAATACACGTTCCGCACCACGAGGACTTACATCGCATCGAAGGCCAATCTTCGAATGGACGATTACAGCGGGTCCGTTCCGATGAACTGGTTCAAGACCAACGATGTGTATTTCCCCGCAGGAGTCGAGTTTGCTGATGGCAAACCGCCGCGGTGTGAGATTAGGATCGGCGAAGTATCGCCATACGGCGACAGCTTCATAGTCGACGTTTCGTCCCCCTCGTTTCTTTACGATGCCGGGGAATGCGCCACAAGGTCGACCTGCGTGGTGCTGGGGGAGGAAAGGCCATGATGAATTTCTTGCTCGGCTCGGCAACGTTGCTGTTCACGGTTTCCTTGTTCGGGCGAAGCTATGTACTCATGAGCCTGAACAAGGCTTACCTTGGGCTTTATAGAGGCATAGCCGAGTCATCGCTAATCTGCTTCAGCGAACGCGGGGATTTGCTAGAGGAGCCTTATTTCGACGTTGGTTCCTTCCAATCAAAGACCCGCGAATACATTAAGCTGGCGGTGCCTTTCACCTTCCCCTTCGTGACGCTGAAGTTCGAGAGTTGGAATTCCCTAGGAGAGCTTGATATCAACCGCCCATGCACCGTTTCGGTCAACATCCGGCTAGATGGCTCAAGCTTCGCCTCATTTGACAAAACCGCCGTTTTCACGGCTTGGAGGCAGTGATATGGAAGACAAAAGACTTGAGGATACGCTTCAGGCGTCCTTCATTGGGCCGCTATTGTCGATTGATGGAATCACCGACGTCTCCTACAACGGCCGCTCGGTTTTTTACAAAACCAGCCTCGAGGGGCGCCGAAAGTCCTCCATCGAGGTCAGCGACGATGACGTCGGAGCCTTCCTGAGGCAAATCGCCAACCTTGCGGAAAGGCAATTCTCGTATTCCGAGCCGATTATGGACGTCAGCTTTGGAATATACCGACTGTCCGCGATGTTCCGTTCGATATCCCGCATCGACAATGGGAAGTGCTATTCGTTCTCGCTTCGGATAGCCAGCTCCGTTCCGGTGCTTCTGAAAGACGCCTCTTTCTTCCCCGGCGACTCGAAGTCGGTGCTTCTTAAGGCTCTGAAGGAAGGAAAGAGCATAGCCATCGGAGGGCAGACCGGGGCGGGCAAGACTGAGTTGCAGAAATACCTTATTTCGCAGTTAGATCCATGCCGCCGCGTGATCGTAATAGACAACGTGGAGGAGCTTGAGCTAAGCCGCAGGAGCAGCGCAATCGATTTGACGTCATGGCTTGTCAGCCCTGCGGCGCCATATGCCACATATCAGGACCTGATCCGGGCAGCCTTAAGGGCGGATCCGGATTACCTGATAGTAGCCGAGGCGCGAGGCAAGGAGATGCTAGATTGCCTTAATTCGGCTTTCTCCGGATGCCCGGTGATCACCACGTTGCATTCTTTCGATCTCGAGTCGATGCCGATGAGGATGGCGAGGATGGCTTTGATGGGCGATCCGAGCCTAGACATGGATGCTTTATTAGGCGACATCTACCATCATTTCCCTTTATTTGTTTTCGTCAGCAAGGAAGAGGAGGGCGGGAAGATAGTAAGGCACATTGATGGCATTGGCTATGCAGATGAGGAGGGGCGCCGGGTGGCGCGGCTATGATGGTTAATAGAATTTCTTGGAGCCTGGCGATATCGGCGGCGCTTGGGCTTTCCGCCTGCTTCGTGTCTGGCTCGTTAATTGTGGGCGGCGGGGTGCTTATATGCTCGTTCGCCTGCTTATTCCTGCTTGTGGGGCCGTTGCTTTCTGGATATGCCCGTGGCAAAAGAAGGAAGGAAGAGGCCGGCGCGTTTATCTCTAGCTACTTGCTGTCCCTATCGGCGACCAATAGCCACGAGAAGGCCTTTGACGCAGCCTGCGTTGGCGTGAAGGGAGAGCTTAAGTCGATCGTCGATTCGATTTGCGAGCTGTCGGCGATGGAGAAAGTGGAGTACCTTTCTAGCTACTTCGACGACTCGGTCTACCCGATGTTCGTCTCGGTTCTAAAACTCCATCAGGAGCAGGGCGGCGACGTATTGCGCCTTTCTGGCGAGCTGCTATCCGAATCGGGCCGAGTGGTGGAGGAGACAATTGCCTTCCATGGCGCGGGCATAAGGATATTCGTCCAATTCTGCTTGATGTGGGGGCTGTCGTTGTTGGTGCTCATATTCATCAAGCTGGGCCTAAGCCAATTCAGCGATTATCTTGATGGGTCGCTTGCCGCGTTGGGATCGACTATCGCCTATTTCGCTTTGCTGCTTCTTTCCATCGTGGCTTTCGCCGCTAGGTTCTCGGACGGTAAGTTCGCATTATTTGCGGGAAGGAGGCCCAAGGGCAAATGAAAGGCAAGATAAGGAAGTCGATTGAGGATGCCGGATACTCGCCGGCTAAGGAATACGTTAAATTTTCGTGCCTGATATTGCTGGGGGCGCTGCTGATCGGCTTGACCTATTGGGCCTTCGGGCTCAGTTTCGTACTCGCCGTGCCGGGGCTGGGGTTGGTTCTATCCCTTGCCTATTTCTTCTCGAGATATCCGAATGCCAAAGCGAGGCTTCAGCACGAGGAAATGGACGAATTCGTGCGCCTGTTCTCATTCTTCTCGGTCTACATTGACGATGGATATAACGTCTATAGCGCCTTAAAGGAGGTCTCGCAGTTCGCTTCGACTAGCCTGAAGGGCAAGCTTATAAAGCTCATTTCCGAAATAGACCAAGACAAAAGCGTAACCCCATTTGCCGAATTTGGGTCATCATTATCCGATGCCAAAGCTAAGGATGTAATGGTCGCCATATACCAGATGGTCGACGAGGGATCGAACTCTCGCTACCTAGAGCAGTTCCACCGTCAGTTTGGAAAACTAAGCCAAGAGAAGCACGATTTGCGGGTTAAAAGGAAACTGTCTGGGCTTGAGGGGTTATCTTTTCTTCCCCTGGTTGGAGCGGGAATCAGCTTGCTGATGCTGGCGCTCTCGGTTGCGCAAGTGATAGGGGGAATTATCGGTGGCCTATAAGTTCGGGATGATATTGTCGTTGTTCTTTTTGGTCTTTTCCTTTCTGATCGCCGGAGACGTGGTGGTTGTTTCCGGCCTCAGAAACCAACTTGATGCCCTGTCGCTTGCAGTTAGTTACAAACTATCTGTTGACGGATACTTCTCCGACGAGGTTAAGGCGCTGGTCGAGGAGGACGGAGCCTATTTCGCTAACGTTTCCGATGAGATGCCGGCCTTTGGGCAGCTAGTTAGCTTCGATCTATGCGTGGATTACGACCCGATGATCATATCCAAGGGGCCAATGACCGTATCAGTCTCTGGGGCGGCGGTCGTCGGATACATCAAATGAGAAAGGAGGTGGATTTATGTCGGAACTGAAAGGACAGCTCCTGGGGATTCTATTGACCCTGGTTGCCTTCGCGGCCGTCGGCACCGTCATGGTATCGGCGCTCAGCTCGACCTCTGACGCCATCAGCGAAAAGGTCAGCAACGAGACCTCGCTTATTGCGAGCATGGGTGAATAAAAAGTTGCCATCTTTGAATTGGCTCAAACCTTCTTTATAATAGCGGCGAGGTAATTCAAAGATGGCAAATCAAAAGATGGAAGAAATAAGGACTATGTTCGCCGAGAGGATGAACCTTGAGGAAGTTAAGGATAACCAAAGCCTCAAGGACCTCGGATTGGACAGCCTCGACGTCGTCGAGATGTGCCTTGACCTTGAGGAGAAATACGGGATACAGTTCACCACCGAGGAACTGACCTCGTTCAAGACGATTGGCGACCTATTCAATTCCATTGAAAAGAAACTCGGCGAATAAAAACCGTACCCCGCGGGGCCAACCGGCCCCGTTTTTATTTTGCCTGAGGAAAATTAAAAATTGGGTTAAGTGACAATGTAAACGCCACGATTTCGTTTTCATAGGCGCTTTCACGGTTTTTCCGCCTCTCGTCGCGTTGGGGTTGGCCAAGGTTGCCCAAAAGCTCCTCGTTTGCCATAATGTTGCCGAGCGGAAAGCCTTGCCGTGCGGAATTGGCCAATTCCAACGCCACGGCCCGATGGGTTTACGGATCGCCCGCCGGACGCTCATGTCGCGGATTGTCAGATTGCCGCCAGCAATCTGGCTTTCTTTTTGTCAACCATATTGGCATCCTTTCCGCATCCGGCGGGCAAGCCCATTTTACTAAAAGGGCGGTTTCGTCAAAACGATGAAAGCGGGCGGCCTCTTTTTACATCCATTTCCATGGGTGTGAAGATGGGCTTGTCACTTTAGGATCTTATGTTTTTGAGTGAATAGAGTTTTTTGTAAAGAAAGGTTCGCATATAATAAAAGCGATAGCCTTTTGCTTCTTAAAGCCTATTCTTGAGGACATCGAAATGAAAAATAAGTTAATTTCTACCCTACCTTTCTTGCTTT
>DVMV01000009.1 GCA_018714785.1 Candidatus Alloenteromonas pullicola | reverse complement strand
AATCATTAAGAGCAAGTTTACTACTGGACACTGTTTTCTTTGCTCAGTTCGCGCTTGGCTAGGAAATATAGCAGCACGTCGACACCAAACAGGCACAAGACCAGGAAGCGGCTGGCGATGTCAATCGCCTTCTCCCCTAGCGGGGCGTTAACGAAGAAACTGCAGACGAGATCGATGGCGAAATAGCCAAGCACCGGGAAAAGGAAAGCTAGCCTTCCTTTGGCCGCGAATAGGCAAAACGGCACGGTGAAGGCAAGCACCAGCAGGCTAACGAGTATCGGGGTGAAGCCGGGCAGATAACCTTCGAGCGCCCCCACCAGCCCAAGGCGGAGCGATCCGCCATAGGGGACCTCGAAATAGGATAGGAACTCGCTTATAAGCGAAAGCAAAGCCCCGATTATCGGGGCTAATGTCAGCTTCTGGTAGGCTATTAGCAGGCGGTCGAACCTCAAGATATCTTCGCCACGCGCACCTGCACCTCCAGCGGCACGGTGTCGCAGGAAAGGGCGATGGCGGAGGCGACCTCCTTCTGGATGGCGGTGGCCAATGTCTGCACCGGGGCGTCGACCGAGACGTCGATGTCGATCTTCACGATGGCCTTGCCGTCGCGGGTGAGCGAGACCTTGACGCCCCGCTCGATGGAGAAGAGCGCCTTCTTCTTGCTGACGGCCACCCCGGCGAAGGTCTCGACGGCGTAGGAGGCCACCGAGGCGATGGCGTTGCGCGAGATGCCTAGCTTGCCAAGCCGGGAATAGTTGTTGATGAGGACGTAGTCTTTCATGGCTGCATTCTACTTCTTCGGCAGGAAGGAGGCAATCCTCTGGGCCACCTTATCCGGGGTGAAGCCGTATTCGGCTAGGACATCATCGGCCTTCCCCGAGGCCCCGAAGTCGTCGACCCCGATGTTGAACTTGGCGTATTTGCCCCACCCGTAGGTCGAGCCCATCTCGAGGCTCACCCGCTTGGCATAGGGGGTGGAGAGCAGCTTCTTGGCGTAGGAGGGGTTCTCGTCTAGTAGCCTAAGGCAGGGGGCGGAGATGACCTCCATGACGTAGCCGCGCTTGATGAGGATCTCGGCGGCCTCTAGAGCCAGGGAAACCTCAGATCCGGTGGCGATTATCGTGACGTCGGGCTTGTCGCGCTTGGGCTCGAGCACCTTATAGGCGCCCAGGGCAACCTTGGCGGCGTCGGTCGCCTCTAGCACCGGCAAAACCTGGCGCGTGAGCGCGATGGCGGTCGGGGTGCGGCGGCTCTTGAAGGCGATGGCGTAGGCCCCCTCGGCCTCCTTGGCGTCGGCCGGGCGGATGAGGTTGAGGTTAGGCATCGCCCTTAGGGCGGCTAGTTGCTCGATCGGCTCATGGGTCGGCCCATCCTCCCCCACCGCGAGCGAATCGTGGGTGAAGAGGTAGATGGCGGGCAGATGCTCGAGCGCCGCCATCCTGATCGCGGCCTTCATGTAGTCGGAGAAGACCAGGAAGCAGGCGCAGTAGGAAAGCAATCCGCCGTGGAGCAATATGCCGTTTTGGGCGGCGGCCATGGCGAACTCGCGGATGCCATAGCGCATGTCCCCGCCTTCGGGGAAGCGCTTGAGCCCCTTGACGTCGGTCTTGGTCGACCCAGCCACGTCGGCCGAGCCCCCGATGCACCAGGGTATGGCCTTCCTATATAGGGCGAGCATGGCCCCGGAGCTGCTCCGGGTCGCTTCCGATTTCAAAGCCGATATATCGCGGCTAGGCAACTGCCCGACGTCGCGGGAGAGGGCCTTCTTGTAGACCTCGAAGTCCTTCCTGTGGTCTTTCTCATAGGCCAACAGCTCGTTTTGGTAGCGGGCGAAGGCCTTCTTGCCGCGGGCGGCGAAGGAATCGCGGAGGTCGGCGTAGGCCTCCTCGGGGACGACGAACTCGCCCCAGGAGACGCCGTATACCTTCTTGGCATGCTGGCCATCCTCCTCGCCTAGCGGCTCGCCGTGCACCTTGTTGGTGCCCTGCTTTTCCGAGCCATAGCCGATGATGGTGTTCATTATGATGAGGGTCGGGAGGGCGCGGCTGCGCTTGGCCTTAGACAGGGCCTCGGAGACGTCCTCGACCTTGTTGCCGTCTTTGACCTCGAGGACGTTCCATTCCGAGGCGAGGAAGCGCCCCTTGATGTCCTCGGATAGCGAATCATCGGTCGGCCCATCGAGGGTCGAGCCGTTGCGGTCGTAGATGACGATGAGCTTATTCAGGCGAAGATGCCCGGCCAGCGAGATGGCTTCCTGCGAGATGCCCTCTTGCAAATCCCCATCCCCGCATAGGCAATAGGTGAAATGCGAGCAAAGCCGCTCGCCTTCGGGGTAGGCGCTGCGGATCGCCTTCTCGGCGATGGCCATGCCGACCGCCTGGGCGAGCCCCTGCCCCAACGGGCCGGAGGTCGCGTCGACGCCCGGGGTGTGCCCGTATTCGGGATGTCCCGGGGTCTTCGAGCCGAGCTGGCGGAACGACTTGAGGTCGTCCATCGAAAGG
The DNA here is from genome assembly GCA_018714785.1 of Candidatus Alloenteromonas pullicola. Taxonomy (GTDB): domain Bacteria; phylum Bacillota_I; class Bacilli_A; order RFN20; family CAG-826; genus Alloenteromonas; species Alloenteromonas pullicola. The sequence goes on along the minus strand of DVMV01000009.1, from coordinate 34,629 downwards.
GGATAGCCGGAGACGTGGAGCATAGCATAAAGCAGGCTGCTCGCGTGGCCGGAGGAGAGCACGAAGCGGTCGCGGTTTGGCCAATCCGGGTGCTCCGGGTCGGCGATGAGGTGGTCGCGGAAGAGGGCATACAGGGCCGGGGCGGCGTCTAGCGCCATCCCGGGGTGCCCGCTTTTGGCGCGGTTGATCTCGTCGATGACCAGCGCCCTGATGGCGGCTACGGTCAGCTTGGGGTCGTGCTTCTTCTCCATTTGCTTTCCCTCCTATGGGTTATGTGGTCTATTGACTATATTATTCTCCCTTTTTGACCTCGATTGCCAATGCTTCGAGCTGATCGAGGTCGACCGGGGACGGGGCGTGGGACAGCGGATCGCCGGCCGAGAGGTTCTTCGGGAAGGCGATGACGTCGCGGATGTTGTCGGTGCCGCAGAGGATCATCGATAGCCTTTCCAACCCAAAGGCGATGCCGCCATGCGGCGGGGCGCCATAGCGGAAGGCGTCGATGAACCAGCCGAACTTGTTCTTTACGTCCTCGTCGGTGAGCCCGAGGAGGCGGAATATCTTCCACTGGATGTCGTGGTCGTAGATGCGGAGGGTTCCCCCGCCGGCCTCATATCCGTTGATGACTATGTCGTAGGCGTAGGCGAGCACTTCCTCGGGCTTGCTGTCTAATAGCGGCAGATCCTCGTCGCGGGGACGGGTGAAGGGATGGTGCTCGGCCACGTATTTGCCGGGCTCCCCCTCGACCGGGTCGAACATCGGGAAGTCGACGACCCAGAGCAGGTCGAAGGTGTCGGGCTTGATGAGGCCGAGATGCTTGGCGAACCAGGTTCGGATGGCGCCCAGCCCGAAGTCGGCGTCGCGCCGATAGGGGCTAGAGGCGAAGAGGATCAGCTCATCGTCCTTCATCCCTAGCTTGTCTTTGAGCGATAGCTTCTGCTCCTCGGAGAGGAACTTCGCGAACGAGCCGGAGATCTCATCTCCCTCGCGCTTGAGCGAGAAAAGCCCCTTGAGGCCGAATTTCCTGGCCTCGGCGTTGAGCTCGTCGAGCAGCTTCCTCGAGATGGCCTTGCCCTGCCCCTCGATGCGGATGGCGCGGACGTAATCGCCCTCGCCCATGCCGGAGAAAGCGGATGGGTAGACGTATTCCTTCAGATCGAACAGGCAGAGCCCATAGCGGGTGTCGGGCTTATCCGACCCATAGAAGTCCATGGCGTCCCAATACTTCATGCGGCGCAGCGGCAGCTTGATGTCGACGCCCCTGATCTGTTTGAAGACGCGGGCCAGGAAGCCCTCGTTGAGGGAGAGTATCTGGTCTTGGCTAAGGAACGAGCACTCCTCGTCGAGCTGGGTGAACTCCGGCTGGCGGTCGGCGCGCAGATCCTCGTCGCGGAAGCACTTGGCGACCTGGTAGTAGCGTTCGACCCCGCCGACCATCAATAGCTGCTTCCACAGCTGCGGGCTCTGCGGCAAGGCGTAGAAGCTGCCGTGCTTGACGCGGGATGGCACCAGGTAGTCCCTGGCCCCCTCGGGCGAGGAGAGGTTGAGTATCGGGGTCTCGACCTCAAGGAAGCCATTGGAGTCGAAGTAGTCGCGGAAGATGCGGCAGACCTTGGCCCGGACCTTGAGGTTGTGCAGCAAGCAGGGGCGGCGCAGGTCGAGGTAGCGGTACTGGAGCCTGGTGTCCTCGAGCGCGTCGGTCTGGTCGGCGATGATGAACGGGGTGAGCTCGGCCTTGTTGATTACCTTAATCGAATCGACGATCACCTCGACCTCGCCGGTCGCTAGGTTCTTGTTCGGGTTGTCCTTCTTGGCGACCTTGCCCTTGGCCTCGATGACGTACTCGCTCTTGACGTCGGGAACCTGCTCCGGATGGAGGCAGGTCAGCTGGACGATGCCGGTCGAGTCGCGGAGGTCGATGAAAAGCAGGCCTCCGAGGTTGCGCCGATTGGCGACCCAGCCTAGCAGCGTGACTTCCTCTCCTACGTTGGCGAGCCGCAGCTCGCCGTTTCCCATGGTTCTTTCCATAAATTCCCTCTTAGTGATGATGGTGCTCGCCTTCCCCGAATAGGGAGTCGAGCTTCTCCTGCAGCTCCTCGATCCTCACGGTGAGCTGCTCCTTCTTGCGCAGGTCCTTGAGCTGGACCTCGCCTTTCTCAAGCTCTTCCTCGCCGTAGATGACGGCGTATCTCGCCTTGGCCCGCTCGGCCTTCTTGAAGTAGGAGCCGAGCTTGCCTGTCGCATAGGGGGCGAGGCAGGAATAGCCAAGCGCCCTAAGCTGCTCGGCTAGGCGCGGGGTGTCCTGCTGGGCCTTCTCCCCCAAGGGCATAAGGTATAGGTCGGGGCCTGAGTAGAGGCCGTCGAGCAGGCCGTTGTCCCGGCATACCGAGTAGAGCCGCTCGACCCCGAGGGCGAAGCCGACGCCGTGGTCGCATTCCTTCGGGCCGCCGAGCTCGCTTAGCAATCCATCGTAATGGCCGCCGCCGAGCAACGCCCCGTAGTCCTTGCCCTCCTTCGATTTGGCGTGGACCTCAAAGACGACCTGCCCGTAGTAGTCGAGCCCCCGCACCAGCGTCGGGTCGATCTCATAGGAGATCCCGATGTCGTTTAGTATCGAGAGGGTGAGGTAGAACCGCTTCTGGTCCTCATCGGATAGGAAGTCGGACATCTTAGGCGCCCCTTTGGCGATCTCCTGGTCCGCCTCGACCTTGCAGTCGAGTATCCTTAGCGGGTTGAGCCTGAGGCGCTCCTTGCAGTCGTCGCACATCGAGTCGATCTTGGGTGCGAAGTAGTCGACCAGGGCATCGCGGTAGCGCTTCCTTGTCTGGGCCGTCCCCAATGTGTTGACCAACAGCTTCACGTCCTGGAACCCGAGCATGTCGAGCACCCGGACGGCGAGGGCCATGACCTCGGCGTCGAGGTAGGCGGAATCCTCCCCCACCGCCTCGATGCCGGCTTGGCGGAACTCGCGGTAGCGGCCGAGCTGGGGCCGCTCGTAGCGGAACACCGGCCCGCAGTAATATAGCTTCAGCGGCAGATCCGGGGTCGCGTAGAGCTTGTTCTCGACGATGCTGCGCATCACCCCGGCGGTGAACTCCGGCCGGAGGGTCAAAGACCTATCCCCTTTGTCTAGGAAGGTGTACATCTCCTTCCTGACGACGTCGGAGCCCTCCCCCGTGGAGCGGGAGAAGACCTCGGTGTGCTCGATGACCGGGACCTCCATCGGCTTGAAGCCGTATAGCTCGGCCACCGCGGAGAAAACCTCCTCGATGTACTGGTAGGCATAGGCCTCGTCGCCGTATAGGTCGTGGGTGCCCTTCACTGCTTGTATCGCCATGTCGAATAGACTCCTTGTTGGATTTCGTGCTGATTATAGCCCGCCTTAAGGCGGGGGGCAACGTCAATGGGTCACGCGGTTGACCGAGAAGACGCCTTTGACCCCGAGCAGGTCGGCGAAGCAGTCGGACAGCGTCTTGGCGTTGGGGACGGAGACGGTAAGCGAGACGATGTCGTTCATCGTCGCCTGGATGAGCCTGGCCGACATCTGGCTGACCCCGACGCCCTTGGCGGCGAAGCACTGGAGTATGTCGGCGACCAGCCCCACCCTGTCGTTGGCGTAGACCTCGATGTCGACGGGATAGGTCGATATGCCGAGGTCGGGCCGCCACTCGGCGTCGATGAGCCGCTTCTGCTCGGAAGCCACGTTGGGGCAGTTGCGCCGGTGGATCGTGATGCCCTTTCCCTTGGTTATGTAGCCGACGATGTCGTCCCCGGGTATCGGGGAGCAGCATTTCCCCAGCGTTACCGCGAGCCCTGACGTTGCCCCGGAGACGACGACCGGGTTGCCTGAGGCGTCGGTCTTGGATTTCGAGGACCGCTTGAACTCGAATCCGGCCTTCTTCCTGATGCGCAGGAAATCCATGATCGATGATGCCGATGGGTTCTTGAGGGCCACCATCGAATAGAGGTCATCCATCGAGTCGAAGTGGTATTCGTTGTGCATCTTCTCCGAGTCGAGGAGCCTGTTCATCTCCGATTCCTCGGCGATCCCGGCCTCCTTGAAGGAGTCGAGCAGGATCTGGCGGCCTTGCTTGATGCGCTCCTGCTTGGCCTGCTCGGCGTCGCGCTTCTGCAGCGCGCGGCGGATGTTGCTCTTCGCGTAGCTGGTCTTGGCGATCTCAAGCCAGGAGTCGTTGGGCCCCGGGCTGGTCTTCGAGGTGCGGATCTCGCAGACGTCGCCGGTCTTCAGCACGGTGTTCAGGGGGACCAATGAGCCGTTGACCACCGCCCCGACGGCCGAGTCGCCGACCTTGGTGTGGATCTTATAGGCGAAGTCGAGGGTGGTCGCCCCGGTCGGCAGGTCGATGACCTTCCCCAGCGGGGTGAAGACGTAGACGTTGGCCCCGAAGATGTCGTTGGAAAGGGCCTCCATGTACTCCGAGGCGCTCTTCCCATTGGCCTCGCCCGAGAGCGAGACGAAGTCGCGGAACCAGTGCAGCTGCTCCTCGATCTCCTTCTGCTCCTCCTTGGCGTTGTAGTGGCCGCCCTCTTTGTACTTCCAGTGGGCGGCGACGCCGGTCTCGGCGACCTGGTTCATCTCATCGGTCCTTATCTGCACCTCGAATATCGATCCGTCGCCGGAGACGATCGAGGTGTGCAGCGACTGGTAGAGGTTGGGCTTGGGCATGGCGATGTAATCCTTGAACCTTCCCGGGATGGGCTTGTAGGTCGAATGGATTATCCCCAGTATCTCGTAGCAGTTGATGACGGTCTTGGTTATGATGCGGATGGCCAAAACATCGTAAATCTCGTCGAAGTTATGGCCCTTCTGATACATTTTCCTATATATCGAGTAGATCGATTTGACGCGCGACTCGATCCGCACCGGGATCTTGTGCTCGAGCATGATGTCGGCGATGCGCTTCTTCAAGGCCTCGAGGGAGTGTTTGCGGTTCTCGTACTTCTTGTTGACCAGATCGAGTATGGCCTGGTACTTCTCCGGCTCGAGGTACTTCAATGAGAGGTCCTCGAGCTCGCTTTGGATGGTCGAGATACCGAGCCGGTGGCAGATCGGGGTCAATACCTCGATCGTCTCCTTGGCCAGCCCCTTCTGCCGCTCGGGGGAAAGCGAATCGAGCGTCCGCATGTTGTGGAGCCGGTCGGCCAGCTTGACGATGATGACCCTCACGTCGTTGGCCATCCCGAGGAATATCTTCCGGTGGTCCTCCGCCTCGAAGTCGGCGGCGGTCATCCTGGATAGCTTCATCCGCTGGATCTTGGTCAATGAGTCGACGATCTTCGCCACGTCCTCCCCGAAGCGGTTTTGGATGTCCTCGATGGTGGCGTCGGTGTCCTCGACCACGTCATGGAGCAATCCGGAGGCGATGGTCGCCGGTCCCGACTGCAGGCTCGCCAATATATAGGCCACCTCGATCGGGTGGTGGATGTAAGGCTCGCCCGATTTGCGGAACTGACCTTCGTGCTTCTGCTTGGCGAATTGGTAGGCGTCCTCGATCATCTTCCGGTCATCCGGGTTGGTGATGTAGGTGCAATACCGCTCCTTGAGGTCCTCGAAGGTGTGCATCGGGTAGCCGCCGTTGGGCAGCAATGTCTTCTCTTGTTTGCTTTCCATGGTTCTAGATTATAGCAGTCTATAGGAATTTGCGTAGAAAGTGAGGCTGGCCCGGCCCATCTTCTTGCTAAGCGAGAACGTCCCGGAGAAGGCGATCTTCCCCATGCTCGGTAGGTCTTTGCGGAACAAGGAGAACGAGAACACCCTGACCCCTTTGCCTAGCGGGGTGCACAGCCTCTCGGTCTTCGAGTATTGCAGCGACGCCGCGTCCATGGATAGCTCGAACACCGGCTCGGGGTGGTCGACGCCAAAGGGCCCGAAGCTCCTTATCACGCGGTAGGAGTCGAGGTTGGCCTCGGAAAGCTCCAGCGGGATGCTCGGCTGCGGTTCGTCCTCTAGGCTGCTAAGCGAGCGGCAATAGGATAGGAAGCGGTCCTTCAGCAGCCCCAGATTGGACTCGCTCAGGCTAAGCCCCGCCGCCTTCTGATGGCCGCCGAAGCTTGAGAGCGAATCCCTTATCGGTTCCACCATCTCCGCGCAGTCGAAGTCGCCTTTGCCGCGCATCGACCCGACGTAGTAGCCGGGATGGGCGTAGGATTTGCTTAGGACCAAAGACGGCTTGCCGGTCTCCTCCAATAGCCGGTTGGCCAATAGGCCGTTAAGCCCTTCTATGAGGTCGCTCAGCTGGAAGCAGCCGGGGGCGCTTGGGTCGACCTTGGCCTTGCCCTCGGCCTCGTTGCTCAGCGCCTTGCGCCGCTCATTGTCTTCCTTTAGCAGCGCATAGGCCGGGCTGGGGTCGACTTTGAGCCGCGCGAAATACGGGACCAAGGCCCTTGCCTTATGCCCCACCTCGATCCGCCCGACGGCGTTGATCGCGGGGATGCAGCGCAGCGAAAGCGCCCGCTCGTCGATGAGCTCGGAGTCGGCGAGGCGGCAAATCCTGTCGCCCACCCCTTGCCGCGATAGCCGGTTGGCCAAGGAGACGAGCAAGGCGTTCTCCCCCTTCATCGGCATCATGTCGGAGACGACCGAGGTCGCCCCCATGAAAAGCGACTCCTCGTCGACCTTGCCCAGCAAAAGGCATGAGAAATAGAAGGTTAGCGCCCCGGCCGAGGTCTTGACGCTTAGGCTTTGCAGCAAGCGGTCGTGGATGAGCGAGCGCGAGGGCGGCAAGGCCGCGGGCAGGTCGTGGTGGTCGATGACGATCGTCTCCACGCCCTTGTCGAGCAATAAGGCGATCTGGTCAAGGCAGCCCACCCCGTTGTCGACGCAGATCAGCAGGCGATATCCCGCCCGGAGGATCTTCTTGGCGTTCTCCATGGTGAGGCCGTACCCATCGGTGTAGCGGCTGGGTATGAAGAAGTCGAAGTTCGCCCCAAGCAAAGACAGCGCCCTGGCCATTATCGAGGTGGCCATGATGCCATCGCAGTCGTAGTCCCCGTAGATAAGGATCCTCTGCCCCTCCCTGATGGCCTCGGCGATCCTAGACTTCGCCTCGAGGGCGGCGAGGCTTTTCGAAAGCGACGGGAGGTAAGAAAAGGAGGGTTCCCGGCAGATGCGGGCATATCCCTCCTCATCAAGAGAATAATATCGCTTCAGTCTTTCCTTCAGGCTATCCATCAGTCGTTGATCCCGATGAACACGGCCTCTTCCGGCTCCGAGCCCTTCTTCTTCATGAGCTGGCCGCCGACCTTCTTCTTGTGCTTGACCTTGTGCTTGGGCTGCATCTTGGCGAACAGCTTCACGAAGAGCATCTCAAGAAGCGGGTAGACGCAAAGCACCAGGGCCAAGGCGAAGAACACGCCGAGCAGGACGTTGAGGTAAGGATAGGCGTAGGCCGCCGGGCCGAAGGCGAAGAACACCAAGGCGAGGTAAGCCATGAAGACGGACAGCAGGAAGGCGTTACCGGCCTCCATGCCCGTGGCCCGCTTGGCCGCGTCGCGGCGGATTTCAAGCGCGGAGAGGGTCTTGTCGCGGTTGAAGCGGACGAGCTCCTTCTCCCTATCGGCGGTGTAGACGGCGAGCAGGAAGCTCAGCAGCGCTGCCCCAAGGCAGCCGATGGCCACCAGCGGCGTCACCGACATCCTGGTGAAGACGAAGAACGAGAGGCAGACGTAGCTCGAGGCGGCGGAGATGAGCAGTGCCGCCAGGCCGCGCGAGGGGCGGTAGCGGAGCATCATGTAGACGCCGGCGAGCAAGATGCCAAGGCCAAGTCCGAGCGAGAACTGGCCGATGTCGGGCTGGGAGACGCTTGGGACGACGGTCGCGAACTCGGCGGTGAAGAGGTCTTCCTCGGAGACCAGCTCTCCTAGGATGTAGTCGTTGATGGCGTCGTTTAATCCGATCTCGAAGGGCTCCCCGAAGGTGAGGTGGCCATCGTCGCCGAGCACGTCGGCGTAGCTGACCTCATATAGGGCCTCGGCCCCATTGTCGCCATATAGCGGGAAGTGTTCGGACAAAGTGATCTGGTAGTACCACCAGTAATAGGTGGTTCCGGTGCCGGCGTCGGCGGTTACGTAGACCGCCTTCGGGGTATCGGACAAGGTCACGTCGGTGGATAGCTCCTCGATGGTCTTGTCGCCGATCTTGATGGCCGACAGGAGGTTCGGGTTGCCGTCGGCGTCCTCGCCGGTTATCGATTCGATGCCGGAGAGGCTCGCGACGTTGATGCTGTCCTTGGAGTCGCTGCGTACCGAGATGTGGAGGACGGTCTCCTCCTGGCGGTAGGCGGAGTCGTTGTAGATGTTGCCTGAGTTGGTGACCCCGAACCCGATCATCGTGCCGATGCCGGCGAGGATGAACACTGCGGTCAGGACGCCCACGTATATCTTCCCCTTGGAGAAGTCATGGTTGGCGAAGGGGCCGAAGTAGGTCTGCTTCTCCTCTTTCATGAGGTCGGGGATCTTCTTCGAATCGACGTGCAGCTGCTTGGGGAAGCTCGACTGCATGGTGGAATCGGTGCAGAGCAGGTAGCTCGCGATCCTGGTGAATATGAGGTTGACCAAGGTGGCGAAGAAGCCGCCGAATACCAAGACGACGCCGGCCTTCGAGGCGAGGTCGCCGGCGAAGAAGTAGACGAAGATGCCGATGATGATGGCGATGATGCCGGCATCGACGGTCGGCCAGACGGCCTTCTTGCCGGCCTCCTGGTTGGCTTTCTTGAGCGTGCGGCCCTTGTATAGCTCATCCTTCAGCTTGGCGGAGTAGTATAGCGAGCCGAAAAGCGGCAAACCGGCGATCAGGGCCAGGGCGAGCAAAGCGGCGATGTTGAACTGGCTGCCGAAGGCGACGAAGGTCCCGAAGGCGGCGAAGACGGACAGCGCCAAGGCCGAGACGTGGGCGAGGGCGAAGATCCTATCGAACAGCGCGGCGATTACCGCGATTATGGCGAAGCCGACGATCACGCAGATCAGCGTCCTTCCGAAGGCCGGGGATACGGAGTAGTTCCCGATGGTGACCAATTGCTCAACGGTCGCCGGGGTGTCGGCGGAATAGGTGAAGTTGAGCCGGTATTCGCCTAGCGATGAGGCGTTGACCATGTTGCGGAGGAAGACCGCGGCCTCATATGCCTCCTTGGTCTTGGTCGGGTCGTATTGCCGATCGCTGGTGAAGGCCTCAGACGCCGGCACGAGCTGGAGGTAAGGGGTCTCCTTGTCCTCGTCGCCGTCTTCATACCAGACGGCATTGTCGTTGGCGGTGCTCTCCACGGTCAGGATGCGGGACTGCACGTTGGGGTCCTCGCTGGCCTGGGAGTACTCGTCGCCCTCCTGCCGGTTGGCCCAGACGACCAACAGGGTCGAGGTGCCCTCGGTGGTTTCGCCGGTGGTCTCGTCGGTGGTCGACTTGGTGGTGTTGTCGTTGCAGTAGGTAATAAGGTTGAGGAAGGCTTCCTTGTATTCGTCGCCTTCATGAAGCGGCACGACGACGACGGGGACCTTGTATTGTCCCATGTCGATGTTCTCGATGCGGGCTTCCTGCCCGTCGATGATGTCGGCCAGCACGTCGGCGTCGGGGTAATCGTCGTGGGTGGTGTCGGAGGCCCCTAGCTCGTAATCCTGGCCCGAGAAGGAAAGGTACTGCTCGAGGTAGGAGTACTGGGTCTGGCTCGAATCGGCGGCGCGCAAGGTGACGGCGATGGTGTCGTAGCCCTCGGTGGAGACGTCGTATTCGCTCATCCCCCAGATGTTGAGCCTCTCCGAGACGGTGTCGGCCAGGTCCTCGATGACGGGGTTGCCCGAGGCATCGATGTCGGTGGAGTCGAGGAAATCCGAGTAATTGCCGTCGAGCGACCCCTCGACGTAGTGCGACGCCTTGAAGTAGAGGGTCTTGCCCTGGGCATAGGCCAAATCGGCCTCCATCCCCTCGATCGTCGGCGCCACCGAGGCCCCAACCCCGATAAGCGCGGCTGCGCAGAGGATGATGTAGGATATATATCGGCGCATGTTTCTTCCTTTCGAATTCGGCTGAATTATAAATAATTCACGCGACTTTTAAAAGCATACTATCGAGATTATTGCCCATCAAGAGATAATTGGCGCCTTTGCCCCGCTTTTGATGGGCAAAACCGCGATGGTTACTAGAAAAGCAGCATCTGGTGGGTGATGTGCAGGTGGGCGTAGGCCTTCTCGGTGGCGACCCTTCCCCGCGGGGTGCGGTTGATGAGCCCCGACATGAGCAGGTAGGGCTCGCAGACGTCCTCGAGGTTGTCGACCTCCTCCCCGATCGAGGCGGCGATCGACTCAAGGCCGACCGGCCCGCCCCGGAACCGCTCGATGATGGTCCGGAGGTACTTCACGTCGACCTCATCGAGCCCCAGGTCGTCGATGCGGAGGGCGGTCAAGGCCTTGTCGGCCTCCTTGGTGGAGACGATTTCCTTCCCCTCGACGGTGGCGAAGTCGCGGACCCGGCGGAACAGCCGGTTGGCGATCCTCGGGGTCCCGCGGCTGCGCTTGGCCAGCAGCCTGGCCGCATCCTCCTCGATCGGCGTCTTGAGAACCCTGGAGGTCCGCATGATGATCTGGAAAAGCTCGTCCTCGGAATAGAAATCTATCTTCATCGAGATGCCGAACCTCGCCCGAAGAGGGGCGCTCAGCCCCCCGCTTCTGGTCGTCGCGCCCACCAAGGTGAAGGGCGGCAGCGGCATGGTTATCGACCGCGACGAGCCGGATTGGCTGACCACGATGGATAGCGAGAAGTCCTCCATGGCCCCGTAAAGCACCTCCTCGACCGCCCTAGGCAGTCGGTGGATCTCATCGATGAAGAGGATGTCGCCCGGCTCGAGCTCGGAGAGGATGGCGGCGAGGTCGCCCGGCCGCTCGATCGAGGGCCCGTTGACGAGCTTGACGTGCCCGCCCATCTCGTTGCCGATGACGTAGGCGAGCGTCGTCTTGCCAAGGCCAGGCGGGCCGTAGAGCAAGGTGTGGTCTAGGCATTCGCCGCGGCTTTTGGCGGCTTTGATGAACACCGAAAGGTTGGCCTTGTTGGCCGATTGCCCGATGTATTCGCCCAGGGTCTGCGGGCGGAGGCTGAGCTCGCTTTGCTCCTCCCCCTTCTTGCGGTGGGCGTCCAATAATGAGTCTTTCATTGCCTATGCAGTTTCTTTAAGGCCATCCGGAGGACCTCGCCGGAATCGAGCCCGGGCTCGGATATCGAGGCCAGCGCGTCGTCGATCTCCTTCGACTTGAAGCCGAGCTGCTTGAGGGCCGACTTCACCTCGTCGTACATCGTGGCGTTGGCCGTCCCGGAGGTGACGAGCTTCCCCTGGAGGTCGAGTATTATCTGGGCCGCGGCCTTAGGGCCGATGCCCGGGAGCTTCTTGAGGTAGGCGGTGTTGTTGCTGTAGATCGCCTTGAAGAGGTCTTCCGGGTTGGTCTTCGAAAGGGCCGACAGGGCGGTCTTCGGGCCGATCCCCTTGACCGAGATCAGCGACTGGAAGGCCTCCTTCTCCAGCTTCGATGAGAAGCCGACCAGGAAATGGTCGTCCTGGGTTATGGACTCGTGGCAATACAGGAAGGCCTCCTGCCCGAGGCGAAATTCCTCGGGGCGGGCGACCAAAAGCTCGTAGGCGATGTCCCCTAGGTCGATGGCGACGCGGTCCTTGCCGACGTCGCAGATGATTCCCTTAAGCGAATAGATCATAGGCTAAGCAGGTAGATGATGGCGAATAGCAGCAATGCGGCGGCGATGAATAGCGGCGCCGACAGCGACAATATGTCCTTTTTCCCGCCCATGGTTGAATTATAGAGCAAATCGCGGCGCTATGAAGCGTATACGAACTCGAATTCGCCGATCCGCACCGTGTCGCCGTCCTTGGCGCCTTTTTCCTGCAGCGCCTGCTCCACCCCGAGCTTGTCGAGGTAGGACAATAGCCTCGCCACCCCCTGGTCGGTGGATAGGTTCATCAGGGCGTATTGCCCCATCACCTGCTCCCCCTCGATGACGAATAGGTTGGCCGACGGGCGCTTTATCACGAACGCCGGCTGCAGCTTGGTGGCGTCGTATACCTTCTCCTCCGACGTCTCCACTTTCTGCGGGAAAACCGGGGTATTGCGGAGAAGCTCGGCGCATTTGTAGAGCAATTCCTTGACGCCTTCCTCGGTGTAGGCGCTAAGCCCAACCGATGGACGCCCGAGCTTTGCGTCGAATTCGGCCTTTCTTTCCGCGGCCCCCTCCTCGTCCATCTTCGAGGCGACCACGATCTCTGGGCGGTCCTCCAGCCCGGCCCCGTACTCGGTTAGCTCCTTGCGGATCTTGAGGTAGTCCTCATATGGGTCGCGCTCGCCCGACATCGACACCAGATGCACCAGCACCCGGCACCGCTCGATGTGGCGCAGGAAGGCGAACCCGAGGCCCTTGCCCTGGCTTGCCCCCTCGATTAGGCCCGGCATGTCGGCGACCACGAACTGCTCGGAGCGGTCCGGGGTGGTGGCGACGCCGAGGTTCGGCACCAAGGTGGTGAATGGGTAGTCGGCGGTGACCGCGTTGGCGTGGGAAAGCAGGTTGAGCAAGGTGGACTTGCCGACCGACGGGAAGCCGATGAGCCCCACGTCGGCGAGGAGCTTCAGCTCAAGAACCAGCCGGCGGCGCTCCCCCGGGTGACCGTTCTCGGCGAACCTCGGGACGCGCAGGCGCGAGCTCTTGAAGCAGGCGTTGCCCTTCCCGCCCCGCCCGCCCTTGGCGGCGAGGTAGGTCACCCCGTCCTCGCTTAAATCGGCCTCGATCCGGCCGGAGGCCTCGTCGATGACGACCGTCCCGCAGGGGACGAGGGCGTAGACGTCGGGCTTGGATTCGCCGAAGCGCAGCTTCTTGTCGCCCTTCCCGCCGTCCTCGGCGGCGATGACCTTCGAATGGCGGTACGCCAAAAGGGTGTTTATGGACTTGTCGGCCTTGATGTAGACCGAGCCCCCGCGGCCCCCATTGCCCCCGTCGGGGCCGCCCTTGGGCATGTTCTTCTCCTGCAGGAACGAGATGGCCCCATCCCCGCCTTTGCCGCTCCTGACTTCGATCACGGCCCTATCTATCAGCATCGATGGACTCCTTCTCCTGCTTGCTCAGGATGTAGCTCTTCCGGTTCCTCTTTATTCGCCCCAGGTCCTTGGAGAACTCCTTCGAGCTCTTCGCGAATGGGATGGAGGTCCCCTTCTCGTCGTTTAGCCAGATGACGGGTATCGATATCAGGCGGAATTTGTTTAGGCAGAGGAAATAGCAGTGCTCGACGTCGTAGGCGATCCCGTCGATTATCTGGCGGGAGGCCATGGCCTTGGCGACCGGGTCGCGGAAGCACTTGAAGCCGCACTGCGTGTCGCCGACGCCCTTCATCCCGAACCGGATCTTGACCATGGATTTGGACACGAAATGCCCCAGTTTGCGTAGCAGCGGCCGCTTGTTGGTGATCGAGCGGCGATCGTCGCGGTTGCCCAGGAAGGCATCGTATTCCCCGATGCGCGGGTAGATCGCGTCGAATGCGCGCAGATCGGTCGCGAGGTCGGCGTCGAAGACGAGGTCGTAGTCGCACTCGGACGCCAAAAGCCCGCGGCGAACGGCCCTTCCCTTGGCCCCGACCGGGTCGAAATCGAGCAGCCGGCAATTGGCCGGAAGCGACTCAAATCCCTCCTCCAGCAGCCTGCGCTGCTGCTCGCTCGAGCCGTTGGGCACGACGATGACGTCGTAGGTGAGGCCCTTCTTGGAATCGAAGAAAGGCAGCACCTTCTGCCTAAGGTTGCTAAGCAGCGCCTCGGATTGGTCCTTGACCGGGATGATGATGGATAACTTCATACCGGCATAGATTATAGCATCGCGGGCAAAAGAAAAAGCCCCGGCTGATGCCGAGGCTAATCGGTTTTGCCTATTCCTGCACGACTATTGCGCTAAGAGATGGGAGGCTAGACTGCGTCGCGCCGTTATAGAAGGCGAGCACGGTGCCTTCCAACCCATAGGCAGACATCGCCGTGTTGTTGAAGTTGATCGCGACCTTGATCTTGACGTCGCCGAGGGTCCTGGAGAAGCAAAGGACGTTGGCGGCGAGGTTGCCGGAGGCGAAGTTGCTGGCCTCGATGTCGCCGATTATGAGGGCCGGGGTCGAGTTCTTGAGGGCGATGAACTCCTTCATCGTCGACAAGGTCGAGTTCGGGTCCTCCAGCTGGTCGGCGACCGATTTGACGGTGCCCGAGGCGTTGAAGGAATCGAGGGCGACCTCCATTCCCGATCCGGTCACGCCGTATTCGGTGGCGAGGCTGCCATCGCCAACCTGCTGGCCCTGCGCCCACTTCATGGGCTGGCGGTAGGCGAGGTCGGCGTAATCGCTTTGCCCATCCTTGCCATCCGGGAAGTTGCCGGTCAGGCCGATCTCGTCGCCGTAGTAGACCCAGGTGAGCCCGGGGAACATCAGCTCGGCGATCTTGACTAGGTTGGAGGAGGCCAGGTACTTGGCGTAGTTGTAGGCGTTGACGCTGCCCTGGGCCTGGATGCCCGAGGCGTCGCCGGTGCCGGCCACGCGGTTGATGACCCTGGCTATGTCGTGGTTGGAGGTGAATAGGCCCGGCAGCGAGGTGTCGCCGCGGTAGGCGTTGTAGGTGTCGTAGACCGCGGGGAAGTTCCACTGCTTGCCATCGGCCGCGTTGAAGATGCCGTCGGTGCCGGCGGTGATGCCGCTGTTGGGGTTCTGGTCGCCCGAGATGGTGTAGGTCGAGCTGTTCTGCAAAAACCCGCTGGCGGTGCCGTAGGCGTTGGTGGTGTTGGTGAGGCCGGTCGCCGCGGCGGAGGTGAGGTTGAAGTAGGAATAGAAGTCGAACATCGAGTCGAAGGACTCGTAGTACGGCGCGACGTGGTAGGCGTGGCCGTCGAAGTTCTCGCCGACGAAGAACGCCGACGGGTACTTGGTCTTGACGGCCTCGTTGAGCTCATCGAAGAAGTTGAGGTTCTTGGTGAGGTCGCTCGAGTAGTTGCCTGAGGCCGAGATGTCGTTGACGATACTGTCGCCCGCGGTGGAGCTCACCTCGTCCTTCATGAAGATGTGCTTGACGGCGTCGAGGCGGAAGCCGTCGACCCCCTTCGCGCACCAGTCGAGGGCCATCTCAATGACGGCGTCCCGGGTGGCGGAGTAGGAGTAGTTGAGCTCCGGCATCCCCGAGCCGAACTTGGCGTAGTAGGAATAGGCGTGGTCGCCGTATGGGTACCAGTAGTTGTCCTCGCTGATGTGCTCGGCGTCGGTCAGGTGGTTGCCCCACTGGTAGAACCCGCGGTGCTCCTGGTCGAGGTTGGCGCTGGAGACGAACCAGTTGTTGGCGGTCGAGGTGTGGTTGAGGACGAGGTCCATGATGACCTTCATGCCCCGGCTGTGGGCGGCGGATAGCAGCGACTCGTAGTCGGCCATCGCCGTGGCCTCGCTCACCGCCCCGCCGTTGGCCTTGGCGGCCGGGGACTCCCTCGAGCCGAACTTCGGGTCGACCAAGGTGTAATCGCTGATGTCGTAGCCGTGGTAGGAATCGCTGAGCTGGATCGGGGTAAGCCAGAGCGCCTTGACCCCGAGGTCGTCTAGGTAGTCGAGCTTCTGCTCGATGCCGTAGATGTCGCCGAACCCATCGCCGTCGGAGTCGGCGAAGCTCGACACCATTATCTGGTAGCCGACGCCGATCGAGGTGAAGTCGGGCGCGGTGTCCATCCTCTGGTACTCGGCGTCCCAGTCGACGTCGTCGTATTTGGAGTCGCCGTAGGTGACGTTGGTCCCGTCGTCATCGTCAAACGGACTTTCGGTCACGGTGATCGGGGTCGGGGAGACCGATAGCTGCACCCTATCCTGCAATACGAAGACGTGGTAGGCGGTCCCGCCGCCCTCTAGCGGCAAAGCGTAGTCGGAGAGGGTGACGAAGAGGTTGCTCCCGTCGTTTACCCAGAACCCGGATCCCCCGGTCCTGGAGCTGGTCCTGACAATCTGCAGGCCAACCGAGGTCGCCCCCTCGAAGCTCATCGGGACGGTCAGGAACTGCTTGCTGGCGGAGTCCCAGCCCGAGTCGTAGGTGGCGGAGAGGTCGATGTCGACGTAGGCCCCGCCGAAGTCGTCGATGGTGGCCTGGGCGCCCGTGTCCTTGCCGACGAAGTCGAACTTGTGCCCCTCGGCGGCCTCAGGCCTATATGGCCAGGCCCACACGTCCCAGTCGGCGTAGGAGGCGGGGGTGTTGTCGTAGCGGTAGTAATGGTAGTAGAGGTGGTTGTCCTCGCTGTTCTTGGCGAGGTCCGCCATGTATTGGTCGACCTCCTCCTGGGTGTGGTGGCTGCCCTCCTGCTTCTGGTAGCGGGCGTAGAAGACCACGTTGCCATCCACCACGTAGGGGAAGGTCACCTCGGTCCCGGCCTTGCCCATCTTGGTGGACTCGTCGTACTCGAGGCACCACGCGATGAAGCTATAGCCATCGTAGAAAGGCTTGTAGGTCGGGGCGGAAAGCACCGCCCCCTCGCGCAAGGTCTGCACGGGGTTGGCGAAGTTCCCCTCAAGGGCGTTGAAGAAGACGGTGTAGCTCGGCGCGGTCGAGACCACGACCGGGTTGTTGCTCCCGCTCTGCCCGACCTGCCCCGCCGGCGTGCAGCCCGCGATAAGCCCGCAAAAGGCGCCTATCGTGAGCCCATAAAACGCTTTCTTCATCCTTAGAGCCTCGCAACCCAAAGGCTTTGGGCGCCGCTAGAGGCGCTATTGAAGTCGAAATAGAAGTCGTAGGTCCCTTCCTCCTCGACCACGACCTGGCCGTCCGCGCCTTCCTTAAGCGCGGTGCCGACCAGCTCGTTGCTCTTCAGCGCGGAGAACCCGTAGGTGGTCCCGAGGTCGGAGATGGCGAACTCGTCGCCGGCCTCAAGCGCCAGCCCGAGCAGCTTGACCTCGGTCGCGGTGTTGGCTTCCATCTTGATGCCCGAGGCTATGGTGAACTCGTCGCCCTCGCCAATCCAGGAACCAGAGCCGATCAGATAGGTTTCCCGGATCGGCTCGGGGGCGTCGACGTTGCCGCGGTCGTTGGGGTCGTATGCGGCCCAGCTGCCAACCGTGAGGTTTCCATCACCATACCAGGCCTCGGTCGCCAAGGAGCAGTCGTAGAGGTCGTTCTCGCCCCGCTCGTCGAGGCTAATCGCCCCGGTCCTGGCCCCCCAGTCCTCGCCGCTGGCGCTGCAGCGGAGGAAGGTTATGGTCGAGTATTGGTCGATGTCGTCGATGCTGATCGACCAGTACTTGTACCCTTCGACGGTGGAGACGGTCGGGCAGAAACGGAGCTCGGCCATCTTCTGCTCCGGCTCGGAATCGAGCTGGACGTAGGTGGCCGCCCCGGCCTGGTTCCACCAGTTGGGGGAGGAGAAGTAGATATCGGTGGTGGCCTTCTCGGCGCCAACGTATTCGACGCCGATCTCCATGGCGCCGAAGGAGAGCGAGATGGTGTAATAGCCCTCCTGGAGCGCCTTGATGGCGCCGCCCTCCCCTTCCTCAATCTGCTCGATTGCGGCGGAGAGGTCGGCATAGCCATAGGAATCGCCCTCCGAGCTGGAGATGGTGAACTCATCGCCCTGCAGCAGCAGGGTCTGCTCGATGCTGGCCTGCTCGGACGTCTTCCTCATCGGCCGGGAATCATCGCCGACGAGAAGCGAGTAGGTCACCGGCTCCTTGAGGTCGCCGCTGATGGTGAGGTAGGCCCCGCCCTCGCCGCGGCCGTAGATTATGTCGTAGGTCCCCTCCATGAGGGTGACGGCGTTGCCGTCGGCGTCGCTGGTGAGCTCTTCCTTGACCGGGCTGTCGGCGGTGATGAGCGAATAGCCGGCCCAGATGCTGTTGGTCACGTCGTGGACCTTGAAGGCGCTCCCCTCGGGCATGTAGACGTCGCTGATCGAGTAGATGCCCTTGGCCTCGGGGTCGCCCTCGAGCTTGTACGAATCGTCCTCGGACCAGCCGTTGAAGCTGCCCTTAAGGTAGACCTCATCGGTGTTTATCGGCGGCTCGGGGGCATCCGGGTTGCCGAGGTCGTTGGGGTCATAGTCGCCCCAGACGCCCTCGACCGGCCCGTCCCAGGTGGCCTCGGTCGATTTGATGTCGTAAAGGTTGTGCTCGCCCCGCTCGGTGAGGTCGATGGTCGCGGTGTAGGCCCCCCAATAGCTAAGGAGGCCCTCGGTCAGTCCCATGCGGTAGATGGTGAGGGTCGGGGTGGCGTTGACGTCGGGTATGTCGACTTTGTAATAGTTGTACCCTACGCCCTGGTACTCATCGTTGCAGAAGCGGAGGTTCTCCATCTCCGCGCCGTAGTCCTCCCCCTCGCTGCCGAGCTTGGCGAAAGCTTTCGCCCCATCGGTGCTCCACCAGCTAGCGTCGCGGAAATAGAGGGTGAACGGCTCGGGGTCGACGACGGTCGCCCCTTCCTCGGTATATCCCGCGTAAAGATGCCAATCGGAATGGATGGGCGTCAGGAAATCGAACGGCTTGGTCAGGGCTTTGTCCTCATACCAGGCGTCGAAGGTGAAGCCATCAAGGATCGGGTCTTCCGGCTCGGTGGCCAGATCGCCCTCGAAGACGGTCTCCGGCTCGACCTCGGTCCCACCGTTGCTGTGGAAGTAGATGGTGAAGGTAAGCCTATCCGGCTCGGTGCTCGACGAGGAGTCGCTTGATGGCTCGGAGCCCGTCGAGGAGCTGCTCGAGGTAGGCTGCTGGCTCGATGAGGCCTGCGTGGAGTCGGTCCCGTCCTGGATGCTGCTATGGCTGACGCTTGGCTCGGGCGAGCAGGCGGCAAGCCCTAGCCCCAGCAGAGCCAACGGCAATATAAGTATTCTGTTTTTCATGGTTCCCCCCTTAGGCCGCTAAGGCGATGCTTATCGAATTCGACGAGAAGTCGAAGGCTATGTCGTATGTGCCGGATATGGCGACCTCGATGTTGGAGTCGCTGCCGGAGTCGACGAAGTTGGCGCCCTTAAGCGATCCGGTGAGCCCAGGATAGCCGATCCAGGCGTTGGTGTCGGGCACGGTGACCTTGAACAGGTCGCCCACCGCGAATTCCACGCCGGTCGCTTTGACCAGGTTCGGGTTGGCTGGGTCGTCGATCAGGGCGATGCCGCCGCTGACTTTCCAGGCGGCCGAGGCGAAGCTGCCGTCGCCCACCACGTAGGCCCGGGCATCGATCACCTCAGGGGCGTCGGGATTGCCGAGGTCCGACTCGTCGTAGTCCGCCCAGGAACCAAAGAAATCGGCTCCCCAGGTGGCGGTGGAATCCTTGATGTCGTATAGATCGTGGCCATCCCGGTCGGATAGCGATACGACCCCGGTGTGGGCGTTCCAGTCATCCCCGGCCTTCGAGCCGCGGAAGAACTGCACGGTTGTGTCGGCGTCGTATTCCTCAATGGTGTATGACCAGTAGTTGTAACCGATCTGCGAATTGACGGTCGGGCAGAAGCGCAGGTGCGACATCGGCGTGCCGAGCGCGGTGCTGCCGGCCCCGTCGACCTTGATGTAGGCCACGGCCTCATCGGCGTTCCACCAGCTGGCATCGCGGAAGTAGATGGTGAGCGAGGTCGGTTCGGGGTCCGGCGTCGTGTCGCTGGTATCTGGGCCCGGCTCGGGCGTGGTGTCGGTTGGCTCTGATTCCTCGCCCCACCCGGCGTAAAGCGTCCAGTCGGAGGTTATCTCGATGTCCCAGTCGAACGGCGTCACGCAGACGGCGTCCACGAACCACCCGAGGAACTCATCCTCGCCCTTGGTCGGGTCGGCGGGCTTGGCCGCTTTCTCGCCGTATTCGACCTGCAGCGGCTTCACCTCCGTGCCCCCGTTGGACACGAAGGTGATGGTGAAGGACTGGTATTTGGTCTGCCCCGTGGATGAGGAGCCCCCTCCCCCGCAGGAGCATAGCAGCGCACCGCAGGCGATGGCGAATAAAGCCTTTCTCATAGGCTGCCCCCTTGGTAGCGGAGTATAAGCGCCTCAAAGCGCGACAGCTCGATGGCATCGCCCAAATCGATGGTCTGCCCAAGGCGGTTGAGGGAGCTGGAGTAGACGATCTCGTAGCTGCCTTTGGCGACCTCTTGGCCCAGCGGCATCGTGATGTTGCCGCCGATCACCCTCCCGGAGAGGAGGGATATCACCTGGCCGCCGTCCTCATTGAGGAACTTGGCCCCCATAGCCGGAAGCCCGTCCCTTATGGTGGACAATAGGCTGGCGGCCCCCGAGTTGACCTCGGACTCGCTGTGGCCTAGGTAGCCCTCCTCGATGAGCTCGTTGCGGGCGTGGATGGCCTCGGCGTACTTGTCGAAATACTGCTTGTACTGGTACTTGCGGTCCCATTTGTAGGAGTTGACCGCGTCCCCCCACATGTAGGAGTTGCGGACGAGCCAGGTGTCGTCGTCGATCTCGACGCCGTCCCCGGCTATCCAGCTGGAGGTGCCATCGCTGGCGGCGCCATAGGTGTCGACGAACTGGTCGAACAGCGGGTCCCCCCGCTTCATCAGCTTGGTGCGGAATATCTCCTCGCCGCCGTGGATGAAGGCGATGCCTTCGCCAGAGAGCAGCATCGCGGTCGAGGCCACGGTGGCCTCGATGGCGTTGAGGTGGTCTGCCCCAGCGCTCGACGGGCCGTTGAGCTGGTAGTTGAGCTGGTCGTAGAGGGTGTAGTTGTCATGGCAGGAGATGTAGTTGACGGTCATCTCCGGCGGGGTGGCGAGGCCGGAGTTCTTCCGGTCGCGGTTCTCGCCGATGTACATCGTGGCGGCGTTGTATATCGAATTGCTGCTCGGGGCGAGGGAGTCGAGGAAGTTGCCGGTCGTCGGGGTGACGTTGGCCCAGGTGGTGTTCCCCTTCATGCCGTCACGGCCGCAGTCGTTGAAGACGCCGACGCTGCCTTTGCCGTTGTCGCGGAGCTTGGCGTAGACGTTGGCGATGTCGGATGGCGAGCTGGCGTGCGATCCGCCGCCGGTCCACCCCTCACCGTAGACCACGATCTCGGGGTCGATGTCATAGAGGCTGTCCTTGACCTTGCGCATGGTGGCGGTGTCGATGACGCCCATCAGGTCGAAGCGGAAGCCCTTCATCTTGTACTCGCTGGCCCACCAGTCGATGGAGTCGACGATGAAGGCGGAAGCCATCGGGCGGTCGGAGTTAACGGTGTTGTTGACCCCGGTGTCGTCGATGAGGTAGCCGTCCTCGGTGTAGCGGAAGTAATACCTCGGGGCGAAGATCGTGAAGGGATGGCTCGCGACCGAGGAGACGTGGTTGTAGACGACGTCCATAATCGTCCGAATCCCCGCATCGGCGAGCTGCTGGATCATGTATTTGAGCTCCCTTATGCGGCAATACGGGTCATACGGGTCGGAGGAGTACATGCCTTCGGGGACGTTGTAGTTCTCCGGGTTGTATCCCCAGTTGTAGGTCGGCTCGTAATGGCTGATGAGGTTTCCGTCGGAATCGAAGGTGTCGTAGGTGCGCTCCTCGTTGTCCTGGTCGAATATCGGCAGGATCTGCGCGGCGTTGACCCCCAGCTCCTTCAGCGAGTCGAAGCCGGTGGTCACCCCGTTGTAGGTGGTTCCGGGCTCGACGAAGGCCCGGTAGGTGCCGCGCTTCACGTCCTTGTTGCGGGTGTTCCAGGTCTCGTCGATGGTGAAATCGCGGACGTGGACCTCATAGACGGTAAGGTCATTGGGCGACATCAGCGGATCGAAAGAGACGTCGTCCCACCCCTCGGGGTCGGTCTTGTCGAAGTCGATGATGGCTCCGCGGATTCCGTTGATTCCGCTTGCCTTAGCGTAGGGGTCGATGGAAAGGTGGCTGGTCTCGTCGTAATAAAGGTTGAATTGATAGAACTTGCCCTCAAGATCGCCCTCTATGGTCTTGCCGTACACGCCATCCCCTAGGTAATCGAGGGTGTAGACGAGGCGGTAGTCGAGCTGTCCGTAGTTGGGATCGTCCTTGCTGGCTAGCGACTGCGGCGTGCCGTAGTCGTAGACGTAGACCCTGACGCGGGCCGAGGTCGGTGCCCAGACCTTGAAGGTCGTGGCCTGTTTGGTGTAGGTGACGCCGAGATCGTGCCCGGCGTAGGTGTAGTCGGAGGCGAATTTATCGGTGTCGTAAAGCCTATACGGAGTCGCGTACTTGGTCTTGGCCCGGCTCGGGTTGGACTTGAAGTAGGCGGTGACCCGATAGGTGGTCTGGGGATCGACCCCGCCATCGACCGGGACGTCGACGGAGATGAGGTCCTCCTCGTATTTGTTGTCGCAGATCAGGAAGTTCTGCAGCTGGGCGTTCTGCTCCGGGATCGACAGCTCGTAGTACTCGGTGCTCAGGCCGTAGATCACCAGACGGTCGATCGCGGCCGAGCCCTCAACGTGGATGCTGCTCCAATCCGAGGTTAGGTAGGTGGTGGTGATGTTGTCGCCGAGGGCATCGAGCTTGGTTGGGAAGGTGTCGATGTCGCTCCCCTCGCCGTCCACGGCGTAGATGTAAAGCCAGCGCCGCCCGTCTTTTATCTCCCCGCCGGCGGCCATCTTGGCCAGCGGCACCACCGTGTCGGAGCTTTGCCCGCTCCAGGTGCCTGGGTTCTTGATGATGAAATAGAAGTTCTCGGTGAACTTCCCGGCGAAGGTCGGGTCTGAGCAATCGAAATCGCGGTATACGCCATAGCCATCCTCGGTTCCGGTGAACTCGTACTCGAGTCCTGCCATCGATTCGCTCCAGACATAGATGTTCTTCCCGGCCTCCGACCCATCGGTCCCCCGGTAATAAACGCGGATGATGCCGTCCCAGTCATCCACCGAGATGCCGGCGTTGGTCGAGCTTGAGGAACTCGTTGAGATGGGGGTATCCGAGCTGCTGATCGGCTCGGAGCTCGACTCATCGGGCGTCGACGTGCTGGTGGGCTCCTTGGTTGAGCTTTCGCTGCTGGAACTAG
This sequence comes from Candidatus Alloenteromonas pullicola, assembly GCA_018714785.1. Taxonomy (GTDB): domain Bacteria; phylum Bacillota_I; class Bacilli_A; order RFN20; family CAG-826; genus Alloenteromonas; species Alloenteromonas pullicola. Next base: position 11,667 of record DVMV01000009.1, on the reverse strand, counting down.
CCGGCGCGCAGCCAACCAATAGCGCCAAGGCCGAGGCGGCTATCCCTATAATCCGTTTTTTCATTGACGACTCCTTGATGTTTTTGCCATATTGCCTGTCGATTAAGAAAAGAGGGCCAACAAAGCGTTGGCCCCATCCCTTATAGCGCAGCTTCGCTTTCGGGGTCGAAGAACTTGGCCTTCTTCAGCGTGAAGGCCATGTCGACCTTATCGCCGGGTTTGATTTCCTTCTCGGCCGGGAACTTCGCGACCAAATCGATGCCTCCGAAGTCGCAGTGCAGGTAGTATTCCGCGCCCAATAGCTCGGCAACCCTGACCTCGGCCTCGATGACGTTGTCGCCCTTGTCTTCGGCGGTGGCGATGTGGATGTCCTCCGGGCGGATGCCGAAGATCACGTCGCCTTCGATGTTCTTCCCCTTTAGCAAGGAATCGGGGAGCTTCATCTTCTTCCCGCCTTTGAACTCGATTTCCTTCTTGGCAACTTTCGACTTGAGGAAGTTCATCGACGGCGATCCGATGAAGCCGGCGACGAAGAGGTTGGCCGGGTTGTTGTATATCTCCTTAGGCGATCCGATCTGCTGTATGCGGCCGAGCTTCATTACGACGATCCGGTTGGCCATGGTCATGGCCTCGGTCTGGTCGTGGGTGACGTAGATGGTGGTCGCCCCGAGCGCCTGGTGGAGCTTGACTATCTCCGAGCGCATCTGGACGCGCAGCTTGGCGTCGAGGTTGGATAGCGGCTCGTCCATGAGGAAGACCTTGGCGTTGCGGACGATGGCGCGGCCTAGCGCGACGCGCTGCCTCTGTCCGCCGGAGAGGGCCTTCGGCTTGCGGTCTAGGTATTGCTCGATCTGGAGGATCCTCGCGGCGTCGTGGACGCGCTTGTCGATCTCCGCCTTCGGGAGGTGGGCGATCTTGAGGCCGAACGCCATGTTGTCGTAGACCGACATATGGGGATAAAGGGCATATGACTGGAAGACCATGGCGATGTTGCGGTCCTTCGGCTGCTTGTCGTTGCAGAGCTCGCCGTCGATGTAGAGTTCGCCGCGGGTGATGTCCTCAAGACCGGCCACCATGCGGAGGGTGGTCGATTTGCCGCACCCCGAGGGGCCGACGAAGACGATGAACTCATGCTTCGCGATGTCCAAATTGAAGTCGAATACGGCCTGGACGTTGTTGTCGTAGACCTTGTCGATGTGCCGAAGCGACACGAAAGCCCCTTTGTGGGCGTCGTCGGTTTCCTCGGCCGAAGCCACATTCTCGATCTTCTCTTCGTCGAGGTGGAGCTTCTCAAGTTTCTCTGCCATTGTTGATCTCCTTTTGATGGCACGCAAATACGACCCCTTGGCAGATGCGATCACTTCGCTCCGCCGCGGGACAGGTGCTTGCCCTGCCTATCTAGCGTGTATTATGGCTTGCTTTGAAAGGGCTTTCAAGTAAAAATCCCCACTTCCCCGTTCCCTTTTGCCCGCCGGGGAGGCCTTCTCTGGTTACGGAAGCCCCCGGCTTCGCCAAGGAAACCGATTTACTTAGCCTGATTTGCCGAAATGGCCGCAAACGGCTCTTGTTTGCCTTGCCTGAATGGTCTTATGCGCGCATATTATCTAGATATAAAAGAAGATCCTATGGAACGAACCAAGAAAACCGCGAAGATAATCGTTTTGGGCGGGATGTGGAGGCGGGCTTTCGCCTTCCTTTTCGACCTCGTCTGCTCCATCGCCTTGTCCTGCATCGTCTATTTCCCCTGCGTTCTGCCCTTCGTGGTGGACGCCGAGTCCTTCCAGGCCAACGAGTCGATCATAAACCAGCGCAAGCTCGACTCCGGGCTGTATTCCGAATTCTCGGGGGCGGCGGTCGACCCCCTGGCCTATGGGACGGTGTCGAAGACCACCGACTTCTTCTCCACCACCGTCTATTACGATGGGCAGGAGCAGGAGTTCTACCTATTGACCGCCCTGACGCTGTATTGGACCGAAAAGGCCACCGATTTCGGGAACCAGAACGTCAGCTTCGAGGGATTCGAGACCTCGATAATGCTAATAGGCGACGACAGCTCGCCGGTCGAGCGCGTCTATCTCGAAGACGGCATCTACCGGGCGAGGTTCAAGGAGGGCACCGAGGAGCTCGTGGCCTATGATTTCCTCTATAAAACCTACGACGAGGCGATGACGAGCCTTTCCAACGACCCGGCCATCAAAGCCGCCAACGACGAGATAAACTCCGACGCCTTCTTCGCCATCGGAATGGCGGTTCCGGTCATCTTCGCCTCAATGGCCGTTTTCTTCCTGCTGGTGCCGCTTTGCTATCCAAACGGCGAGACGTTCGGGAAGAAGATCTTGAAGCTCGCCGTGCTGACCGACAAAGGCTACGTCTACCCGCGCCCCAAGCTGATATGGCGCTTTCTCGCCTTCTTCCTTTCGGAGGTGGCCGGGGCGGTGGCGAGTTTCGGGGCGACGCTTTTGATTTCCTACACCATGGCGCTTTTCACCAAGAAGCACCGTTCCCTCCACGACTACCTAGCCGGAAGCGTGGTGGCCAAATCCGATGAGTCGCTGTGGTTCCTCGATCCGGCCGAGGAGGAGGAATTCAATGAGCGGATGGCAAAAGGAAGGAAGGGCGGCGAAGATGGCGAAGAGGAATAGAAACCAAAATCTTGGGGTCGAGCCGGCCAGCCTGCCGAGGATACTCCTCGGATCGGCGCTGAATTTCCTCTTCATAATCGTCGCTTGGATCGCGGTTTATTTCTCCGTCTGCTATCCGATAACGATAAACAGCCACGCCATCGAAGAAGCCAACGATTACAACGATTCATTGCTCACCTCGCTCGACCTGAAGCTCCCGTCGAACAGCAGCCAGGAAGAGTTCAAGCAGGCGGTGGATGACTTCTATTTCGTGGAGTTCCCGGAGGAGATAGAGGACCTCTTCGTCCCCGAAGGGTATAGCCTCATCGCCTATTACAACGTCAACGTCCTCCGCCTCCCGGAGGATCCGAGCCCGACCAATTACAAAACCCAGTATTTCTCGTATATCCTGGTCGACGGCCTTCCCGACGTCAATCAGATTGGCCAGAAGAGCGACGACCTCGGGAAAAGGGGCGAGGAGGACGTCCGCTCAATTTACTCCGACGCCTATTCGTATCTAAAGATGATGCTCCAGGAAATCGACCCCGAATATGAGGCGAACCTCGTCTACATCAACACCTCGACGATGTACGGGGTGGTTTCCTCGTTCTTGCTTTCCTACGCCGTCTTCATGGCGGTCATCCCATTCCTCACGAAGAACCGCGGCAGCCTCGGGGATGCGTTGCTTCGCGTCGGCACCTGCGGGAAGGACGGCTACCGCACCAGCGCCGTCAGGATCCTGGCCAAAGCCCTAGTCGGGCTGCCTTTGCCCCTCCTGACCGCGATATTCCTCAACGCCTACACGGCGACCCTGCTTTTGGCGTTCCCCTACTTCCTCAATCTGCTTTACTGCATATTGTTCCAGAAGAGAGAGCCGTTTTTGGAGACCATATCCGGCATCGTCCTCATCGACAACTCCCAAAGCACCGTCTTCAACGACGACATCGACGAGATGGTGGTCGGGGCGAAGGCGCTCTCGTCCTACACCGACCCCGAATACGTGACCAAGCTCGCCGCGGCGGAGAGCATGGACGTCAAAGACGAGGACGGCAAGGCCTAAAGCCCGAATTCGCCGTAAATCGCCAGATTCATCAGCGCGATGACCAATAGCCCCAGCCCGAAGACGGCGATGGCGATAAGGACGTAGGCTATGGTGTACATCCGGTTCTTCTTGGCGATCGAGGAACGTTCCTCCCTCGCCTTTTTCTTCGCTTGCTTGGCGAGCTCGGCATCGGTTCCCCTGGTGGCGGAAAGCCCCTCGGCGGAGTCGATGTCCTCCATCATCTGCTTGGCGTTACGTTTGGCGCGTGGCATGCGCTTATTCTACTAGCAGGGAAGGATAAAGAAAAGGCAGCCTTTTGGCTGCCATTTGGGATACCCTACTTGCTCAAGACGGCGATCGAATATCCCCCAAGCCCAAGCTTCCCGCCTTTCCAGCTCGCCTTCAGGCCCATGGTCTGGACCTCGTTGTCGAGGTGGAACGACGAGTAGTCGCTTAGGTTGAGCTCGGCGGCCACGTCGTCGCCGTTGATGACCACGACGATGTCCTCGCCCTCTCCTTCGCCGATCAACTCATAGGCGAAGAAGTTGCGGGTCTTGGTGGCGATGGCCTTCATCTGGGCGTCCCTTATGAAGGGGTAGCTGTTCCTGACCTCGGCGATCTTGCGGTAGACGTTAAGCAGCGAGAACGGGTCCCCCAGCTGGTCATAAACCCCTTCCTTGACTTGGTTCTGCTCGGCTTCGGCTTTCAGGTAGGAGGCGGTTTTGTCGGGGAAATCGCACTCCTCCGCCTCGTGCCCTTCGCCCCAGACCATCGGGAGGCGGCGCATCGCGTCGGTGCCCTCGCTCCCCCTGACGCCCCAAAGCTCAATCTCCTCGCCATAATAGATATACGGGGTCCCCGGGAGCAGGTAGACTATCGCCGCCCCGACCTTGGCGTAGTCGCCGTAAAGCGACTTGCTGGCCCGGTCGGTGTCGTGGTTGGCGATGAAGAACGAGTTGTAGGAGGAGGGGTTTTTCTCCTTGACGGCCTTCTGGCTGTTGGCGACGGTCGCGACGTAGGAATCCCCGGAATTGAGCAGTTTGGCCGAGGAGATGATCGTCGTGCCGCTGGAATAGGCGATCGAGGTGTTGAAGTTGAAGAACGAGTCGATGTCGGAGGCGTAGTAGTCTAGGTAATCGAGCCCGTTGCCCCAGTTCTCCCCGACGATGTAGAAATCGGGGTCGACCTCGCGGCAGCACTCAGCGATGTAATCGAGGGCCTCAATGTTCTTGGCCACGTTCTCCTCGTAGTAGTACCTCACGGCGTCGAGCCGGTACCCCTGGACGCCCTTTCCGATCCAGAACTGGAGGATCTTCTTCATCTCGGAGCGCAAGGAAGGGGAGTCCCAGTTGAAGTCGGGCATCGATGGCGAGAAGGCCCCGAGGTAGTATTTGCCCAGGTAATTGTGGTAATTGCCGCTTACCTGGGTGTCGCTCCACATGTACCAGTCGGCCTTTGAGTCCGCGCCTTGATAGCCTTCGGAGTAGTCTTCGCAGGATTCGTTGAACCACGGGTTCGTGTTGGCCGAGTGGTTCAGCACCATGTCTATCGTAACCCGGATGCCATGCTCGTTGAGCGTATCGACCATCGCCTCGAACTCCTCCATGGTGCCGAAGTCGGGATTGACTGAGTAATAGTCGCTCACGTCGTAGCCGTGGTAGCTGGGCGAGGGGCCGATTGGCATCAGCCAGACCTCGCCGATTCCCAGCGATTGCAGGTAATCGGCCTTTGAAGCCACCCCGTTGAAGTCGCCGATCCCATCCCCGTCGGAGTCGCAGAAGCTCCTAACGAATATCTCGTAATGGAGCGATCCGCCTTCGTTATTCGGGGTCGAGGAGATCCCGAGGTCGCCATTGCCTTCTTCCAGCCCAATCGGATTCAGCGACGGGTCCACGGTCGGCCCTTTGCTCGATTGGCAGGAAAAAAGGCAGGTGGCCAAGGGCAACACTAGCGCCCCTAAGGACATCTGCCGTTTTTTCATATTTCTCCTTTTAGCCTTTGACGGCTCCGCCGGTGACGCCGGCGACGTAGTATTTCTGAGTCGCGATGAACAGTATTGCGAGCGGGACGGCGATGACGACCGACCCGGCGGCGTAGCGGGTGTAGTAGACCGAGGCGTAGTTGAGGTCGGTGGCCCACTTATACAACCCGATGGCGATCGTCCACTGCGATGTGTTCTGCAAGCCAATGATATAGCTCGAGGTGATGTAGTCGCCCCAGGGTGACATGAAGGCCGTTAGGATCGTGTAGACGACGATCGGCTTCGACAGCGGCAATATGATGTTCCAGAAGATCTGGGCCTTGTTGGCCCCGTCGATCTGGGCGGCCTCGTCGATGGATTTCGAGATCGTGTCGAAGAACCCCTTGGAGATGAAGAATCCCATGCCGGATCCGGCGGAGTAGATGAAGATTAGCGCCCAGAACGTGCCCTGAAGGTGGAATATCTCCTTCATGACCCAATACATGATGATCATGCCTAGGAACCCAGGGAACATGCCAAGTATCAGGTTGAGCTTCATCAGCATCTGGCGCCCTTTGAACCTGAAGCGGCTCATGGCATAGGCGACCATAAGCACGAACAGGGTGTTGATGATGCAGCAGATGACCGCGATCACGAAGGTGTTGAGGAACCAGGTGAGATAGTAGCTTAGCCCGTTGTACGGATTGATGTCCAGCGAGCTGCCGGTCGTCTGATAGTCGGGCGTCCCGCCGGTGAAGAGATAGCCGTAGTTGGCGAAGGTGGCAGTGGACCAATCGGGCATGAAGCTCGATTTCCCGCTGGCATTGTAGCCGAACGACTGCATTATCAGCCAGACGAAGGGAAGGACCCAGACGATGGCGCAAACCGCGAGTATGACGTAGACGATGGTCAGGGAGATGATCTTTGAGGCTTTTTGCGATTTCATTGGAACGTATCCTCCCCGGAGACGGCGCTAGACCGGTTATACATGACGAGAGAGATGAAGGCGCAGATCACGAAGACGAATATGCCGATCGTGGAGGCTAAGCCGAAGTCGGAGTTGTTGACCGAGGTGACGACTTTGTAGATGTAGGTGATAAGCAGGTCGGTCTCGCCGAGGAGTCGGTTGAAGACCGTCTCATCGTATGTGGCGCCGCCTCCGGTTAGGAAGTAGATGACGCCGAAGTTATTGATGTTGCCGATGAAGCTCTGGATGAGCGAGGGGCCTGTGACGAAGAAGATGTACGGCAAGGTAATCTTGGTGAACTGCACGAAGGCGTTGGCCCCATCGATCTTCGAGGACTCGTAGAGATCGCGCGGGATGTTCATCAGGATGCCGGATGTCGAGAGGATGGTGTAGGGAACACCGATCCAGATGTTGACGAGGATGATAATCACCTTGGTCCTGGTGACGTCGGCCGGGTTGTGTCCAATCGCGAAGTTAAGCGGCGATCCGGTCAGCTGCTGGTAAAGGGCGGAGAGGGCGCCGGTGTTCGACAGAAGGATGTTCATGGCGATGAGGGAGATGAACTGCGGGACCGCGATGGAGATCATGAACATGAACCTCCAGAAGCCCTTCAGCTTGATTCCGTCCTTGTTGATGAGCAAGGCCATGATTATGCCCAGGAAGTAGTTGGAGAAGGTGGCGCATATGGCCCAGACGAACGTCCAGACGATGGTGCGGGACATGCCGGCCGCGAGGCTTCCTTGCCCCGAGCCGCTGCCAAGCAGCAATTTTGCGAAGTTGTCCCATCCGATCCAGGAGAACCCGGCCGTCGGCGGCTGATTCTGGTTGTTGAAGTTGGTGAACGCGACCATGATCGAGAGCGCGAGCGGCATGATCGTGAAGAAGATGACGCCGAGAACCGGCAAAGCCAGAAGGAAGATGTGGAAGTTTTCGTCGAAGAGCGATTTGAGCTGCTCAAGCAAAGTTTTGGGCTTACCGTCGAATTTGGTGGGTGTTGCCTCGACGTATTCTCGGCGCTTCTGCTCTGCATCCTCGAGCTTCTGCTTGACTTGGTCGTCGGATAGCGGCTTCTCCTTAATCTCCTTCTTCGCCTTCTCGTTGGCGAAGACGTAGTCGAAGCCATAGTCGACGATCATCTTGTTGGCGGCGCAGTAGACGGCGTATTCCTCGGGGGTGTAATCGACGCGAAGCCCCTTGTAATCGCGCTTATATGCCCTGTTGGTATTGACCACGTCCTCCTTGCGCGAAGCCTTGACCTCCTTCTTGCTTGGGAGGGAGAGTATCTTGCCCTTCAGCGTCTTGAGGTTATAGGCGCAGGCGGCCTTGGCTTCAGCCGATTTGGCTTTCTTCTCGGCCTCAGAAAGGGAATCGTCGGCCCCGATTTGGGTGAGGGCGACCTTTAGCCTTTCCTTCTCCTGCGACATCTCCGCGATCAGGCCATTGCGGCGGGTCTCGATTGCGTCGTATTGCTCGGCGATCGCCGAGAGCTTTTCGGAATTCTCCTTGGTCAGGGCCTCGCGGCTCGATAGGTTGGCGGCATTAGCCTCCTGATAGTTCTCCAGCCCGTGCTTGTAGGCCTCAACGAACTCCTGATAGTTGCTGTAGAAGAGGATGGACCGGTCGAGGTCGGCAAGCCGCCGGTAGTAGACGTTGAACTTGCCGAACTGGCTCTGGTTCTCGACCGAATCGATGGTCGAGAACGGCATATCGTTCTTCTCCAGCTCCTCGATTTTGGTCGACACCAGGCGGATCTTGGCCCGGCGCTTATCGGCTTTGTCGGTGCGCGACTGGCGGTAGCCAACCAGCCGGTTCTCCGCCAATATTTTCTTGAGGCGAAGCCCATGGATCCCAGACTTGGCTTCCTTTATCTCCTCCGGAGTGGCGGAAGACGGCAGCTCGTCGATCTTGGCCATGGCGGCTGCGTACTTTTCCTCGGCGTCTTTGGAAAGGGCCTGCAGCTCCTCGACTCGCTTGGCTGCCTTCGGCTCATCTAGGTAAGCCTGCAAAGACTCTTCCATCTTGCCCTTTTTCCGGTTGAGGGCGGTCAGTTCGGAATGGAACTGCTTGCGGTAGGTGATGGTGGAATCCAGGATGTAGCGGAAATACGCCTTATCCATCTCCGACGGCTTGCCGTTTTTGCCAATACTGGCTTTTTCCTGCAACGAGGAATAGACCTCCGAGTAGCGCTCGCGAAGCTCCCTCAGGCTATAGGTATACAGCTCATGCTCCGCAATGTCGCGGTCGATGAGGTCAGAATACGGCTTGGCGGTCTCCTCGCGGCGGACGAAGTCCTCGTAATGGGTAATGCGGTAGTTCTTATAGCCGGCATCGATCGACCTCTTCCAAACATAGAGGAAAAGGAAGATTGAAATTACCCATAAAATACCGTAAACAAGGATAAGCACAGAGTTGTCGGCGGGAGTGGCTTGCCCTATGCCGGTGATTGGGTCGACGGTCACCGTCGACTTCTTGATGTCACCAAGATTGGAAAGAGAGGCAATCGACCCAATGCCGTTCATGGCGAAGAAAACGATATAGACGATCTCGAATACGAGCATCACTAAACCGTTGACATAGCGCCGATGAGCAAGGTGGGAAACGCCAAACAGGCCGAAGCTTAAACGTCCCCAGATGTCGTTGTAGCGAAATTTATGCCCAATCGACTTAACGCCTTTCCAAAGGGCCTTAGTACCCTTCGTGGCGGCGCGATAAACGGCAACGCAGGCGTTCCAAAGGGAAGCCAAGATATCGATGACAAACCCAACGACCCATAATACGATGCCCTTAATCACGCGCCAAATGGCCGCGGGCACCCATATATAAGCAGGAAGGAAGTCATCCTCGCGTTTGAGTTGTGACACCTCTTGCTCATTGAGCAACGGTGCGGAATCTTTTTCTTCCATTGTACAAATGCTCCAAGATGCAGGGTCGCTATCCTTCGATACCTAGATAGCAAAGGAGAGCGATCCGAAGAATGATAGAAGGAAGGGGGTTTGAGCCCCCTTCCTTGAAAAGACGGTGAGATTATAGACCGGCCGGGTTGGTGATGGCGGACAAGGCACCGCTAAGGTACGTCTTCCACTTGGCCACGGTGTCCAAGGTGGTGGTAACGTCGTTCTCGGTGTAGGTGCCCTTGGTCAAGACATCGCCGATGCCTTCGCCAACGGTCCAATAAGCAGACTCAGCGGCGACCGACTGAACGGCAGCGAATTGACTTTGGGTTTGTAGGGCAGCGACGGTCGGGTTGCTGGCGAGGGTGCTGGTGTAGCTCTCGTCGGCTTGGGCGTCCTTGTTGCAGGGGATGGAGTTGCGCAGCTTGTAGCGGATGAGCTGACTATCCTTGTTGGTGAGCAGCTGGGCCAGCTTGTGGGCGGTGGTCTGCTCAGCGACGGTGGCGTAGGAGTTCACGCAGTAGAGCTTGGTTCCGGCGAAGGAAGAGAGCTGGTTCCCGGCAAGGGTCGGGAGTTTGACGGCCCCAACGTTATCGGCGCCCCAGGTGGAGCCGAGGTGGTCGGCCATCCACATGCCAGACACGCAGGCGGCGAGTTTCGCGCCTTGGCCCATGAGCCCGTTGTCGTCGACGGCGAGCCAGGTGGAGTTGGTGTCGCTGGTGTTGGCACCGTATTGAACCATGAGCTTCGATGATTCGAGGGCCATCTCGGCGCCGGCATCGTTGTCCCAGTTGCACTCGTACTTGGCGATCTGCTTGGTGCCATCGGCGCTCGGCAGGTACTCGTAGCCGAGCGAGTCGGTGCCGCAGACTTGCGGAGACATGAAGAAGGAAGCGGAATAGTAGCCGTTGGGGACGTCCATGACGAAGGTGCGCTCGTTTTCCGCGGCCTTCTCGAGGACGGTCTCGAGGGTCTTGACGTCATCCTCGGTGTAGATGCGCTTGTCGTAGTATAGGAAGTAGCCGTTGTCGACGGAGATCGGGTAGGCATATAGGTTGCCGTCGATGCTGGCGGCGGTGATGGCCGTCTCGACGTCGTTGGCGCGGATCTCTTCAGCGGCGGCGGTTCCCAGCGGGTTGACGATTCCCTTGATGGTGGTCAGGTTGGATAGCTGGTCATCGGCAAGGGCGAATAGCGACGGGTAGCCTTTGACGGTCGGGTCGTTGGCGACGGTGGTCCCGGCGTCGGCCTCGGTGATGGCGACGAAGGTGTATTCGATCTTGTCGTTGGGGTTGGCGGCGTTGTAGGCATCGACGATCTGCTTGACGACCGGTTCCTCTTTGTCCGGTCCCCAGACAACGATCTTGGCGTTGTTGCCAGAGCCTTTCCCCCCCCCGCAGGCGATTAGGGCGAGAGCCGATAGGCTCAGCGTGGCGACTAGTTTCTTGTTCATTGCTTGATTCTCCTTCTAACTAAGGTTAGGCGGTGACTTTGCTCACCTGGAATTGGGCCGAGTAGTTGGCCGAATCCATGGCATACCAGTAGCGATACTCAAAGTGATAGGTCCCTACCTCAACAGGAACGAGGTTGCCGGAGGGGTCGGGCTTTCCTTCCTTGTCTAGCGCCGCTGAGGTGAAGGACGAATAAGCCGGCGATTTCGGGTCTAGAGCGCCAAAAGCAAGATCGCCCCCCCACATGTCGTTAAACGCGAACTTGAATTCTATTTTGGACTTTCCGTCTTCCAAGGTCAGCGAATCGAAGGTCAAATCGAGTTCGTAGACTTTCGGATCGGTTCCCTCAATGAGAGTGAAATGCGGGTTCTCGGGAGACGGGGTCCAATTGCCGAAGGTGTTGCCGACAACCTGAAGATTCACCAGAGTCGGCTTCCAGTCGGTTTTCTGAGTGAAACTTCCTTCCGACTCAGTGGGCCCGCATGCGGCTAGGCCAAGGCCAACAACGCCCAGTAGCATCGCGGTTAGCTTCTTGTTGATCATTAATTACTTTCTCCTTTCCAAAATTAGTTCGGGATAACGAGGAGGCTGTTCAAGCTATGACTAGTCAAGCCAAACCCCTTCTTTCCCTTAGTAACTTTTAATCAACGAGGTTATTTTAGACAGGCTCGGCGGTTGTGTAAAGTTTTTGTGGTAGCCCTTACATTCCGATTCCATCGAAGTAAATACGCAATT
>DVMV01000008.1 GCA_018714785.1 Candidatus Alloenteromonas pullicola | reverse complement strand
ATTCCTTTTTGTTTTCTCAAGCGTTAACAGGAGGAAATTGGAATGTCGGTTCATTGGAGCAGCGAGCGAAAACGTTTTTTCATATGCTACAAAATAAAGAGAGAGGACGGATCATATAAGACCGTCTCCGTCTATAACCGTAACTGGACGAAGGAAAGGGGCAAGCGATACGTAGAGCGTATCGAAGAGGCCATGGTGAAGGATTCCAAGCGCCAAAAAGCGGCGCAAAGGGCCTCAGCCAAAAGCAAAGACGTAAGCATGTGGTCAGTCGTAGACCAAACCATCGCTGCTTGGAGAACGGAATACAAATTCCAAACGGCGTATCACAAAGAGCATATTTTGGAAAAATACATAAAGTCCTATTTTGCGCGGTCGGTAAAAGCAAAAGACGCTCTGACACCGTCTGCTCTTTCTGGCTTTAGAAGTTATGTTTCTTCGTTGAGCCTAACGGCTGGGTGGAAAAACAAGATCCTCCTAGCTACAAAGCAGCTTGTAGATAAAGCTGGCGAGGCCGATCTGATTACGTTTGAGCGTGTAACAAAGTGCAAGAACGCTCTTAGGCATTTCCCTGAAGCCCTCCCAAAGGAAAGGCTCTCCTTTTGGACCGACGAGGAATGGAGCAAATTCGTATCATCCTTCGACGAAGGTGACCCTTTCAGAACGCTTTTCCTGGTTACGTACGTATGTGGTCTTCGCCTCGGCGAGCTCCTGGCCTTAACCTGGAGGGATTTCGATCCAAACTCCAAGACAATATCTATAAACAAGGCCATCGATAATGCTGGAAACGTTTCAACCCCAAAGAATTACAGTTCCAATGGGATAGTCTCAATACCCAGATGGCTTTCTGATGAGCTCACCGTTTTCATGAGGGACTTCGCCGCATCGCCAGAAGATTGGATGTTCTTTCCCGGACGAAGAACGTCAAGGACGACCATAAGGAGGGTGATGAAGAAACACATAGACATATCCGGGGTTCCTTTCATAAGATTCCATGGATTGCGCCACAGCTGCGCCTCTCACCTCATCCATGCCGGAATGGGCCCTCTTCTGGTCGCAAAGCATCTTCGCCATGCATCCGTTAAGGAAACGCTGGACACATATTCTCATTTGTTCCCGAACGAAACATCCGACATGGTCGAATCGCTTTTTTCGGGCAAGAAATAGTCAGCCAAAGAAAATTGTCTTACAAAATGTCTTACAAAATGTCTTACACGCAACAAAAAATCCCGATTGAATCGGGACTTAATGGCATTTGGTGCGCCCAAGGCGACTCGAACGCCTGACCTCAAGCTTCGGAGGCTTGCACTCTATCCAACTGAGCTATGAGCGCAAAGATGGTGCACTGGATGAGAGTCGAACTCACACCGGTTTCCCGACTAGCTCCTGAGACTAGCGCGTATACCAATTCCGCCACCAGTGCACGCGCCATATATTACTACCCTCGAGAGAAAAAGTCGATTATGGTTTTAATCACTTTTTCATCGTCTTGCTGCAGACGGGCAAAATCGATGCCGATCGAGACGTCGCGGTCGAGGTGCGAAGGCCTGGCCTTGGCCATGATGTCGCGGAAATAGGCTACAGCATCGTCGCTCCAATAAGGCTGGTGTCCTTTATTGGGCAGGCAGATGAATTCGAACCCCTCCTTGCCTCCCAAAGAATCCCTTAAGGGGATGAAGTTATCCTTATAAGGAACCATGTCGTCGTTGGGCGAGGCGATGTATAGGAGCCGCTTGCCAGTCGCTTCTTTGAGGAAGGTAGTCGCACTTTGCCCCGCCGCCGCGCCATATCTTTTCCGGAAGTAGTGGCGAAGCGCTCCGTCTAGCTTGGACATATTGGGAGCGGTGTGCTCGACTATGCCGGCCAGGTCGATGAAGCCCGCTAGGCTCACGGAGCGGCTTATCCCGTATTTTTCATCGTAGAGCGAATGCAAAGCCATGTAGCCGCCCCAGGAATGGCCCAAGGCGAATCGCGCCTTCCCCTTGGCGATTTCTTCCCCATCGAGGAAGGAAAAGAACGCCCTGATGTCCAAAATCGGGTGGCCAAGATCGACCATCGAGCTGCCCTCCGACTGCATACAGCCAGTGTAATCGAAGCAATAGACCAGATATCCCGCCTTGACCATGGATGCGATCTCCGGCGAATAGGAGGTATATCCCGCGCCTAGGCCATGGAAGAAGACGATGACCGCCTTCGGCTCGACGGCGGGGAAGCATGCCTCGCCGCGGAGCAAGCGGCCTTCCGAGACGAAGGAGAAGGGCTTGGATGCGACTTGGAAATAAGACAAAGGGAAGTAGCGGAGGCTAGGCAATCCATCGCCTCGCCCCATCGCTTTGCCAAACGCCTTGGACAGAAGCGAATCAAAGATCACGGACGCCAACCCCGAAGATGAAATGAAGCAAGGCTTTGAAATAGTGCCCGTTGGCCATATCGACTATCGCGAGGATGGTCTTGGACTTATATCCGTGCATATGCATGCACCTTATCGGAGTGGAATCGATGGACCGCTTGATCATCTCCGATTCGGACTCGGAAACCGAATAGGTGTTGGGCCCATGGGCCTTCTTGTTGATTATCTTGCCGATGAAGGTGGAGCCGATGTCGCCGAAGGTGGACGAGGTGGTATATGGGCGGGCCCGGGAATCGCGCGGCAGCTGGACCGGATGGCCAAGCAGATGCTCGAAATCGACGTCGGACTGCATGAATCCATGCTCAGGGAGGTTGTAGTAATTCGGCAGCTCCGAGCGGCGAAGCTCGAACTCGACGTCGCTTTTGACCTTTATGATGGCCTTGGAGACTATCGAGGTCGCGCTTTCGCCGACCTCGATGGCGTATTTGCCGCCTTCGACCTCAAACGCCCCCGAGCCGATGTCGTAATGGGAGAACGCATCGTAGGGGATCTCGAACTCATAGGTCTTCGTTTCCTTGGCCCCGATGAGCTGCTTCTTGAAATCGATGAGCGACCGCTTGGCCTTGAACACGTTGCCTTCGCAGGGCGAAGCGTAAAGCTCAACAACCAGCTCGCTGGGCTTGGCGCTGTTATTGGTCACGTCGATCGTGGCTTTGATCTTTCCATCGCGGTCTATCGCTTTATCCGACAGCGTCAACTTTCCGTATTTGAACTTCGCATAGCTAAGCCCATGGCCAAACGGGAAGCGGACCGGGACGTCGCTTGAACAATAGTATCGATATCCGACGTAGATTGATTCGCGATACTCCGATTGCGTCAATGTGCCAGGATAGAAGCCGAAAGAGGGGACGTCGGAAAGATGGATGGGCCAGGTCTCGGCCAGCTTCCCGGAAGGCGAAACCTCACCCGACAGCACCGCCCTTATCGCCTCGGCCCCATCCTGACCAGGCAGGTAGGCCAACAGAATCGCCTTGCAGCGGTCGGCGAACGGCAGTTCGACCGGGGAACCCACGTTGAGGACGACGACTATGTTCTGGTTTACCGCGTAGATCGACTCGAATAGGTGCAGCTGCACCTCCGGCAAAGACAGCGACTCGCGATCGAAGCCTTCCGATTCGTCGGCCTCCGAGAGTCCCATGAACAGGACCACGACGTCGGCTTTAGAGGCAATGTCGGCCGCCTCGATTCGGAGCGTTTCATCTTCCTTCCCGTCAAGCCGATATCCTTGAGCGTATTTGTCGCTTTCGGCCAATCCCGCTATGAATGAGGGGGTTTTGCGAGCGTTGACGCAGCTCGACCCGCCGCCAACGATTCTGATGCTCTTGGCCAATTCGCCGACATATACGGCCTTATTGGATTTCTTAAGCGGCAAAATACCGTCGTTTTGCAGCAATACCATGCTCTTGGTGGCAGCTTCTAGGGCCAAGGCATCGGCTTCCTGCTCATCGAATGCGTCCTTGCGCTTCCTCCCTTTGTCGGCTTTTTCCAACAGCGATACCACGTGGGTTGCGCATTCATCCAGCGATTGCCGGCTTAGCTTGCCGTGCTTATACGCCTTCGTTAGGTCCTTGGCGCGGCTTACCGTGCACGGCATCTCCACGTCGAGGCCGCGGTTGTGGTCGTCGACGTAATGGGCGGAGGCGCCCCAATCCGAAACGACGACGCCCTCGTAGCCCCAATCCGCGCGCAGAGTTTGCTTGAGCAAGAACTCGGAAGAGCAAGCGTATTCCCCGTTTACCTTGTTGTAGGACGACATCACCATCCATGGGTCGGCTTCCTTCACGGCAATCGAGAAAGCCCGCAGGTAAATCTCGTGGAGCGCGCGGTCGTCGATTATCGAGTCGTTGACCATTCTCCCGGTCTCTTGCGAATTGCACGCGAAATGCTTCAGGCAAGCCCCGACGCCCTGCTTCTGGATGCCGTTGATGAAGGCGGCGCCAAGCTTCCCCGCGAGCAAAGGGTCCTCGGAATAATATTCAAAATTGCGGCCGCACAGCGGATTACGCTTGATATTGACTCCCGGGGCGAGCAAAACGTCTATTCCCCGGTGTCGGCATTCCTTGCCAATCGACTCGCCGATCCTAGATAGCAGATCGACGTCGAAGCTGCAGGCGGTAAGGCAGGGGGCTGGGTAGCAGGTGGCCTTGTTGGTCTTGGCCCCATCGAGCATGCCCGAATCATCGATGTCGCGCAGGCCCAAAGGGCCATCGCGCATCACGACGCCGCTTAGGTTGAGGGTAGGCGAGCCGTGCGTCTTCCAGTTCCCGTCTCCATACAGGAGGCCGATCTTCTCCTCCAGCGGTATCGCCGGTCCTCCGGCGTTCTTGTTCTTTTTCCTCATACGGGGGAATTATCCCCCGACCGCGATTTTTTATAAAGCGGGAAAGGCATTGCGATATACTCATCCCATGAAAAGCGTTGTGATCAGTTTTGAGGCGATTGATGAAAATACGGCAGGGATATCCTCGATTCCCGGCGTCATCGCGTGCAGGCTCGGAGGGGCAAACGGCTGCAAAACGCACGCCAGCTACGAGGACGTGAAAAACGGGCGATTCGGTTTCAGGATGTCCGCAAAAATCGATTATGATGAGCGAATATCAAGCATCAAAACGCTGACCAAGCATTTCCTGGCCATGGCAAGCGAGGCGCCGCTGCACCTCTACTATCTAGATCTGCTTGACGGAATCGGGGCCAAAGCGGCAGCCGAGGAAATAGGCCAATCCGAAAGGCTCAAAGTCGCGAAGTGCTGCTTCTTCGTGCCGCTTCAAAGCAGGGCTTAGCGCCGGCCGCCCATCGCCTTGGAGAGCAGTTCCTTCGCCTGGGCAACCGAAAGGACGCGGCCAAACGACACGACCCGGCCATCTATCGCGAGCGCCGGCCAACGTGGCCTGCCAGCTACCTTCCTTTGCCCAAACAGGACAAGAACGAAATCAAGTTGTCGAGGGCTGCCTGATTGATGGTGTAACGGCACCACTTCCCATCTTTTGCGCAGTTCACCAACCCCGCTTCGCATAGGACCTTCATATGATGCGAGAGGGTCCCTTGGGTGATCTTTAGGTTCTCCAGCAGCCTGCAGGCGCATATCCCGCCATCGCTAGGCAGCAGCTGAATGATTCTGATCCTGGTCGGATCGGCGATGGCCTTCATGATTTTCTCAAGTTCGATGTCTTCCATAATCACACATATTGATATCTATCAATATATTAGTAGTCATATTGATACGTGCCAATGTATATCTTCATCAGTTTAGAAATATGAAGTACACGGCCACCGCCCCGGCGATAAGCGAGGCCAAGGAGACCAAGAAGGCGCCGAAATTGCCGGCCCTTTGCTCTTTGCCGAATATCCCGATAAGCGAAATGAAGACCAACGCGATTTGGGCTATTATCCCGTGCAATCCGCAGAAGATCGAAAGCGCGACGCAAAGTATGCCGCCAAGCAGTCCGCCGGCGAAATTGCTTTCCATGATTCCAAAGCAATATTTGCATAGGAAGAAGAACAGAATCGCCAGCCCGACTATCAAGGCGTTGGCGAAGGCGAAGGCGAATCTGTGGTTCCCTCCCGATGAGGCCATTTTCGAGATATGTCTTATAAACGTCAGCGCTTTCATATTCCCTTAAATTAATAACTATCACGAAAGCTTAGAATATTGCAAATTTTTAGCGTTTTAGGCTAGATGGCGAGAATATTTTTTGGGCGCTATTGCATCGTCTTCCCGCACCAAGACCTCTTATGGCATTTCGGGCATCGCCTTCCCCCGCTCCCAATTTGAGACCGCGCGGTCGCTTATTCCTAGCATATCGGCCAACTGGGCTTGGGTGAGGCCCTTTTCCTTCCGACAAGATGATATGAACAATCCGATTTTAGATTGATCCATAGGCGACCTCTGAGGACATTTTAAATAACGCCGAGGGCAAATAAACAAACCATCGGTAGAGTTGTAAAAAACGGAGCCAACAGGCTCCGCTTGCTTTTTGCTTGGTGGACCTTATGGGGCTCGAACCCACGACCTCCTCCATGCCATGGAGGCGCTCTCCCAGCTGAGCTAAAGGCCCAAGGACATCGCGCTTAAGCGCGTTTATTAGAATATGCGCGCTAGAAGAGGATGTCAACACATTTCAAATCCGTTTTATCAACTTGGCTGGAACTCCACCCACCACCGTGTTGGGCTCGACGTCCTTAGTCACGACGGCGCCGGCGGCCACGACCGCCCCATCGCCGATGGTCACCCCCGGGAGGATGGTGGCGTGGGATCCGATCCAGACGTTCTTGCCGATATGGATCGGCTTGGCGACCATGTCGAAGCGGCGCAGCGGATCGATTTCGTGGTTGAGCGTGGCCAAGACGACCTGATGGCCGATCAGCGCCCCGTCGCCGATATAGATCCCACCATGGTCCTGAAAGCAGCAATACGAGTTGATGAACACGTTCTTCCCAACATGGATATTGCGTCCAAAATCGGTTTGAAACGGCGGGAACAGGCGGAACGAGGGGTCTACCTTCTCCCCGATGAGTTCGGAGAACAGCGCCCTGATCTCATCCATGTCCTTGTATCCATCGTTGATCTTGGCGGTTATCTTTCGGGCCTCAGAGGATTGCGAGTCCATCAAGGCATGGGCCTCCGATGTAGCGATGCTTAGACCGTCTTTGACCGCGGAAACGAACTCCTCGACGGTCATTTTATCTTCTCGACTTCCCTATCGGGCTCATCGATTACCTCGACCTTCTCTATGACCGGAAGCGGATAAGGCATGTCGCGGAAGTTGGTGGGCAAACCGGCCAGCTTATCCAGCACGTCGAATCCATCGACCAGCTTGCCGAACGCGGAGTATTGCCCATCGAGGTGCGGCGAGTCCTTGTGGACGATGAAGAACTGGGTGGTGGCCGAGTCGTTGACCATCGTGCGGGCATAGGAGAGCACCCCGCGGGTGTGCTTTATCGGGTTGTCGACCCCGTTGGCCTTGAACTCGCCCTTGATGGTGTAGCCAAGCGATTTGCCAACCATCTCCAGCGCCCCGCCCTGGATCATGAAGTTCTTGATGATGCGGTGGAAGACGGTCCCCTCGTATAGCCCTTGCCTGGCGACGGAGACGAAATTCGCGCAGGAGTTCGGGGCGGCGTCCCAATACAGTTCGGCGCTCATGACGCCGAAGTCCTTGACGTATATCTTTACCATTGATTGACCTTCCTTTTTATTGCGCCTATAAAACGCGCGTATATGATATATTAGCCTTTGGCAGGAGGAAAGAAGATGAAGAAGCTTCTATTCGCGATACTAGACCACGTTCCGGCGACCGAGGAATTGCTTCGCCGGCTATCGGAAAAAGGCTACAACGGAACGGTCATTCCGACCAGTGGCCTCCACCACATCCTCCCGAAATTCGACGACGACGTGTCGGGTGCCATTCCCTTGGCGGCCATGGTCGACGACCTGCCAAGCGGCAACCTAACCTTGTTCATCACCATCGACGACGACAAGCTCGACGACCTGAAGAAGATGATCCGCGAGGCGACCAATTCCTTCAAGAGCATCAAAGGCGGGATGTTCGTCCTGCAGTCCACCGATAACGAAGGATCGCTATAAACAACCGGCAAAAGCCGGTTTTATTTTTCGAGAATACCGCGTAATTCCCCTTTGAAAGCAAAGAAAAAGCCCACGGAATGAAGCCGGGGGCGATTTTGCGATGGCGTCGCTGAGAGGATTCGAACCTCCGGCCTACCGCTTAGGAGGCGGTCGCTCTATCCACTGAGCTACAGCGACAGCACGGTGATTTTATCACCAAGTGCGGACAAAGCGATAGGAAATTAGGCTATCTTCACCAAAAGGTAGACGATGGCAATCGGCCAGCAGATTATCAGCAGGATGATGAAGATAATCCAATTGGGTTCTTTCTTCTTGGCCGGGGTCTGGTTGGACCCGGCGTTGGAGACGTAGTTTTGGGTCGGCGAGGCCGGTCTAGCCGCGACCGGCTTCGCGGTCGGGACGTAATCGGGGTTCGCGGTGCCGCAATATGGGCACTTGGCATCGGAAGCGGAGAAAGCGTATCCGCAGTTCGGGCATTCCTTGCTCATTTCTTTTCTTCCTCCTTCAGGCTAACCTTCTCCGGCTCAACCGGGATGGTCTTGCCGGCGCTATCCTCGTCGTTTTTGACCATCTTGCCGTCCTGCCACGACAGCCCAAGGGCCAACCCGACGAAGGCCAAGACGCACAAAACCATTATCACGATGCACCAAGTTCCGGCGGCTCCGTAGCCGGTAAGCAGCAGGTAGCGGAGGCCTAGCGGCACCAGCTGGAAGACAAAGGCGATGCCGGTCAGCCAGCTGCTGGACCCAGTCGGGGCTTTGGACACGAGCGAATAGGTGACCGCGGCGATCAGGGTCAGGAAGAACACCACCTTGGAGGCGATGTAATATCCGAGCATCGAGTCGGTGAAAAGCGAGTTGTCGAAGCTAAACGGCAAGCCGATGACTAGCCCGGCGACCCCGATGGCGAAAACTAGATAGGCGATGCGGAGTTTCATGTCATTCTCCCTCCTTCTTCAGGCTCTCCCCGCAGTTGGGGCAGAATTTGGCGTTGGGCGAGATCTCGTGCCCGCATTTGGGGCAGGTGGCGGATAGCTTGGCGCCGCATTCGGGGCAGAACTTCGCCCCCGAAGCGACCGCAGCCCCGCAGTTGGGGCAGTGCTTCCCGGCCGGCTTAGCCTTATTCTCCGGTTCGGAGGCGGGGATGATCGATCCGGTGGACCCGGCGATGTTGTTCCCTAGCCCCACTCCCATGATGGTGGCCGCGGCGGCGTTGTTCTCAGCCCCAGCCTCGAGGACGTCGTATCCCCTGGCGGTCCGATAGACCTTGTCGCCGAGCTGATCGTATTCGGCCTTCTTGTGCAGAATCTCGTTGAGCTTATTGAGTTCGGCGTCGGGCACATTTATGGATTCGATCGACAGCGAGAGCATATCGAAGCCATATCCGGCGAGCTCTTCCTTTATCTGGTCGCCGATCCGCTTGGAGATGTCGTCGAGATGCAAGTCGATTTCGAAATAGGTAACCTTGTTCCCGAGTATGAAGGCGGACAGCTCCTTCTTGACGATCTGGTTGACCTTCCCGCGGAAGAAGCTCTGGATGGCGGCGAAATCCACCACCGATCCCTTCATCAGGGTCCCGACCAAGGTCTGCAGGAAATACTGGTAGTTGCTGAGCCTTATCCCCATCTGCCCCCTGGCCCTGACATTGATCTGAATGGAATATTTCGGGTCGATGAGCTTAATCGGGTCGCTGGTGCCCCAAAGCAGGTCCAGCTTCAAACGCTTGTTGACGAAGTATATCTCGATTGGATAGGGGTTCTTGCCGCCGTAGAAGGCCTTGGTGAAGGACTTCAGTATCGGAAGCAATTCGGAATTGATCCTGAAGCTTCCTTCCTCGCAGATCTTCTCGATCTTCCCAGAATGGACGATTATCGCGATCTGCCCAGGGGATACGATGAGGCGGCTCTTGTTGTTGAACTCGTCAACCGGATGTTTGGCCAAAAGCCAATCTATGCCGGTGCCATCGTATTTTATTAACTCATAGAAAGCCATTTTCGATGCTCCTTTGCATAGCCAAAAAGTCTTGGCTAACGTCAATTATACATTAGTGGAGGTTCTTTAAAACAGTTGTCTATGGGCCATCCGCGCAAAGAAAGCAAAAAACCTATAATGTTTTGCCATTATAGGATTCTTCACGATGGTCGGAACGGCGGGGTTCGAACCCGCGACCTCCTGGTCCCGAACCAGGCGCACTACCAAGCTGTGCTACGTCCCGATGCGCTTACGCGCGAAGTGAAATATACCATCGGAGTCAAATGAAATCAAATATAGACATCTGATTCCGCTCGCTCATGCCGTCCAAAACGCCGAGGTCGGACAGGTCCGAGACGTTGGTGCTCGATAGCTTGGTGCGGCTGAGCAGGTCCTCCTTGGAGAGGAACTTGCCCTCCTTCCGCGCCTCGACGATGGTCTTAGCGGCCGCCAATCCCAATCTAGGCACGCAGGAGAAAGGCGGGATGAGCTGCTTCTTATCATTGTCGACCAAGAACATCTTCGCATCGCTCCGGTATAGGTCGATGTTGGAGAAGGTGTAGCCGCGCTGGAGCATCTCGATGGCGATCTTAAGCGTCGCCAAGGTCTCCTGCTCCGGGTCGGACAGAGGATTGGATCTATCGTATTGCCTGTTCTGCAATTCGGTTATCTTGGCCTTCACCGCCTCATATCCGGCAACCATCGACTTGATGTCGTAGTTGTCGCACCGGACGGAGAAGAAAACCGCGTAGAACTCCAGCGGATGGTAGAGTTTGAAGTAGGCCACGCGGACGGCCATCATGACGTAGGCGGTCGCGTGCCCCCTCGGGAAGAGGTATTTGATCTTCTTGCAGGACTCGATGTAGAAGGCCGGCACCTTATGGGCGACCATTGCGGATTCGAACTCCTGGCTCAGGCCGCGCCCCTTTCGGACGGATTCCATGATCTTGAAGGCCATCTGGGGCTCGATTCCCTTGGAGATGAGGTAGGTCATGATATCGTCGCGGCACCCGATGACGCCGTGCAGGTCGGTCGTGCCGGAGGTGATGAGGTCCTCGGCGTTGCCGCTCCAGACGTTGGTGCCATGGGCCAGGCCTGAGATGATGAGCAGGTCGTTGAAGCATTTCGGCTGGGCCGTCAAAAGCATTCGCTGGGCCAGGTCAGTGCCGAATTCGGGGAGGGCGCTGGCGCCGGTTTTGACCCCGAGGAAGTTGCCGCTCATATTCAGTTCCTTGGCCGAGGTGAACAGCGAAAGCACCTTCGGGTCGTTCATCGGTATCGACTCGATTGGTATCCCGGTGTAATCGCGGTAATAGCGCATGGCCATCGGGTCGACGTGGCCGAGGATGTCGAGCTTCAGCAGCTCATCGTGCATCGAGTGGAAGTCGTAGTGGGTGGTGAGCCAGTCCGAGCTAAGGTCGTTGGCCGGGTGCTGGACGGCGGTGAAGTCGAAAAGCGAGTGGTCGGCGGGGACGACGATGATGCCGCCGGGGTGCTGGCCGGTCGTCTTCTTGACGCCCTGGCAGCGCGAGGCGATGTAGGCCACGTAGTTCTTGAAAAGCGGGTCGGAGGTGTTCTTCCCCTTGCTCTCGAAGAACTTCATGGCAAAGCCGTACGCCGTCTTCTCGGCGACCGTTTCGATGGTGCCGCAGCGGTAGACGTTGTGCTCGCCGAGCAATATCTTCGTGTAGTTGTGGGCCTTGTGCTGGCTCTCATCCTCGAAGTTGAGGTCGATGTCCGGCACCTTGTCGGCCGCGAAGCCCAGGAAGGTCTCGAAGGGGATGTTCTGCCCGTTGCCGACCATCTTGTGGTGGCACATCGGGCATTCCTTGTCGGGTAGGTCGAAGCCGGACAGGTATTTGTCTTTGTCGCCCCACTCGAAGTAATGGCAGTGCGGGCAGAGGTAATGCGGCGGGAGAGGGTTGACCTCGGTGATGTCGGCCATGGTGGCCACGAAGCTCGACCCGACCGAGCCGCGGGACCCGACGATGTAGTGCTCGGGCTCGTCGTGGGCCATCTTCACCAGGTGGTGGGCGATGATGTAGGTGACGGCATAGCCGTGGTCGATGATACCGTTGAGCTCCTTCTCGAGTCTCTGGTGGACCTCCTCGATGCGCTTCTGCACCTCGGGGTCGGGGTTGCCGCGGTAGCGGGCGTCGAAGTTGGATTCGCAAAGCTCCCGCAGCGTGGTGGAGGAATGCGGCAGGTTGGCATCGGGCTTGAACAGGTCGTCCTTGACCGGCTCTAGGACATCGACCGAATCGGCGATCTCCTTGGGGTTGTCGATGACTATCTGCTCGATGAAGTCCTTGTCGTCGAGCCAAGCGGAGAAGGAATCGACCATCTCCTGGGTCGAGCGGAAATGCTGGTCGGGGTTCTCGAAGCTCAGGTTGGCCCGCGCGCCGGGGTTAAGCGGATGGCGCCCGATCGAGGGGACCAGGGTCGAGATGTAGATGTCGCGGAGTATCTTGTCGTCGGGGTTGAGGTAATGGCAGTCGCCGGTGGCGATGATCTTCTTCCCGGCGATGGAAGCGGCCTCGATGATGTCCTTGAGTATCTCGATTAGCCTCGCCCGCCCGTCGACGCGGCCCATGTCGACGAGGTAGGAGTAGTTCTCTATCGGCTGGATCTCGATGTAGTCGTAGAACTCCATCGCCTTGACCAGCTCCTCCCGGGTGCGGTTCCTGGCGATCTCGAAGATCTCGGAGTTGAAGCAGGCCGAGCCGACTATGAAATTGCTGCGGTACTTCTCGATGAGCTCCCTCGGGGTCTTCGGGACCTTCGAGAAATAGGTCGTGTGGCCTTCCGTGACGATGCGGTAGAGGTCGGAAAGCCCCTGCTCGTTCTTCACCCAGACGTCGCAGTGGTATTCGCGGAGGTGGGAGCAGAAGGCGTTGTATTTCTTCCACACCGCCTGGTAGTGGTCCTTGTCCGGATCGTTCTCGTCGGTGATCTCGACCATCAGGTCCTTGAGGTCCTCGTGGGTTATGCCGGGCTTCTCCTTCTCGAAGTGGTTGACTATCTCAAGCCAGCCGTGGCTAAGCTGCTCGGCGTCGTAAAGCGCCTCGTGGGCGTCGGACTCGTCATAGGTGCTCAGCCCCAGGTTGCGCAGCATCGCCCCCTCGGTGTGGCGGCTGGATTCCGGGAAGAGGTAATGGGACAAAGGCAAGGTGTCGACCACCGGGTTGGCGATGTCGGGCAGCCCCATCCGCTTCAGCGCGGCGTTGATGAAGCCGATGTCGAAGGTGGCGTTGTGGGCGACTAGGATGCTGTCCCCCATGAATTCCAGAATCCGGGGCATAACGTCCTCTAGCCTCGGCTTGTCGGCGACCATCTCGTCGGTTATGTGGTTGACCCGGCTCGCGGCCTCCGGGATCTTCATGCCCGGGTTGACGTATTGGGAGAAGCGGTCGATTATCTGCCCATCCTGCACGATGACGCCGGCGAACTCGATTATGCGGTCATACCGGGTCGATAGGCCGGTGGTCTCGGTATCGAACACGCAGTACTTAGCTCCCTTAAGCGGGGTTTTTGCGGGGTTTAGCACGTAGGTCTGGTGCTTGTCGAACATGTACAGCTCGCAGCCGTAGACTATCTTCAGCCCATATTGCTTGGCGGCCCTTTGGGCGGCCGGGAAGGCCTGGACGACTCCATGGTCGGTAAGCCCTATCGCCTCCATGCCCATGTGCTTGGCTAGCGCGCAGTAATCCTCCATCGGGGGGAGAGCGTCCATCATCGACATGTTGGTGTGCAGGTGCAGCTCAACCCGCTTGCGGGGATATGGGTCCTCCCGCATCGGCTTGCTGACGTCGAACTCTATCTTGTGGGCGGTGATGGATGGCAGGTTGTCGCGGCTATCCTCCTGCAAGGCGCCGAAAACCCTCACCATGAAGGTGTTCTTGCCCTTATTGCATTTGGCGTTGAGGGCGTTGATGTCCTCGTCCTTTATCCCCTGGCCCTCGAAGGCCCGGACGTTGATCGCCCCATAGTCGTCTCCGATTCCGAAGCTCGCCCAAAGGCGCCCCTTCTTCGAGGTCCTGACGTCGATGTTGCCATATGCCTCGCCGACGACCTCGACGTTGCACGGGCCCATGGCGAAAAGCTCGTCGATCCGATCGACCTTCTTGTAGTTCCCCTTCTGCCACCGCTTGGCGGATAGGTATTCCTCACGGCTGGCGGATAGCATCTGCTGCTCGGCCCTCATCCTCGCTTCCTCCCTTTCCTTCTTCTGGACAGCATAGGAGTAGGTATAGGACGGTTTGAAATCGTAATTGAGGAACCTGAGGAAGCTCTCGATGTCCTTCTTGAAGCCCTCACCCTCGTTGAATTCGAGGGAGGGGAAGTCGATTGTCAGCCCGTCCCCGTCGACGACGTTGAACGGGCGGGAGCCGAAGTACTGGTCGGTGCCCCACGGCTCAAGCAGGTCCTTGCAGTCCTTTGTGGTCGGCTGCTGGTCGTAGGAGAAGCGTATGGTGTAGCGGTAATGGACGTTCTGCAGCCCAAGGAAGAAGCGGGAAAACTGCCCATAGTCCCATGGCGTCTTCTTGCATATCGCCATGTTTATCTGCTCAGCGTTGGATGGATCCTTGGCAATGAACACGAAATCCATATCGAAGGATTCGAAGTCCTCGATGCCGATGGAATCCAGGAAGCGCTTCATCCTATTTTGCATAAACCCGCCTCCTTAGATGATTAGCTGAATGATGTCTTTGACCGTGACCGCGATCATCAAGCCGAATAATAATACCATCCCGATGACCGACATGATGCTCTGGGCTTTGGCCGGGACCCTTTTCCTGGTGATGCCCTCGATGATGGTGACCAATAGCGCCCACCCGTCAAGCCCCGGGAACGGAAGCAGGTTGAAGAAGGCGAGGTTGATCGAGAGCAATCCGGCGAAGTAGAAGATCCTCGCCGCCCCGCCGCTGGCCTGCAAGGCCGGGAGGGCAGCGGTCATGCCGACGATGCCCGAGAGGTTGTTGAAGCCGTCGGCGGTGAATAGCGAGGCGAAGCCCTTGACGATGGCCCCGCAGGCGGTCGGCACGTCGCCCGCCCATTTCCGCCAAGCCCCGCTCCAGCCAAGCCACTGCTTGATGACCTGGAACTCGACGCCGTAGTCGGCCCAGCTCACCAAATCGCCCTGCTTGGTGGCGGTCAAGGTGACCGGGAGCGAGATCGCATTCTGCTTGCTTTGCTCCATCGTCATCTGCTGGCCGATTGGCAGCAGGCTGATGGTGAAGGTGGCCGTGGTGCCCTCGGGGGAGGCGGCGACGTCGAAGGAATCGCCGCTATTGATGGCCTTTTGGTCCGGGAGGCGGTAGATGCCCATCTCCTTCATCTCCTCGGTTACGCCTTCCTCGGTCGATGGGTAGAAGACCACCGAATCGGCGAGATTATGCGAATCGAGCAACGTCGAGGGGGAATAAAGCGCGACGAAGATCGACGAGGTGGTCGACATCGTCACGTTGTCGGAAAGCATGATGTAGGTGTTGTTGAGGTTGGCCGGCAGCTCGACGCAATAATCCTTTGGCTCATATCCCTCGAGGGCATTCTCCTCGATGTAGGATGCGACTTCCTCGCTATAGATGGCCGGGGTGTAGAGGACGGTCCGCTGGCTGGTCTCATTGTAGGGGCTCGAGTAGGCCGAATAGTACTGCGGGAAGGCGACGTCGGAGACGAAGATCAAGACGAGGCCCAGCACGAAGTTCAAGGTGACGCCGGCGACCAAGACGATGCATTTCTTCCATTTGGCGATGGCGTTGAGGCTCCGGGATGGATCGGGGGCATCGTAGCCCTCGGGGGCCTCGCCGTCCTCGCCATACATCGAGACGTATCCGCCGAGGGGGATGGCGCGCAGGCTGAAATATGTCTCGCCCTTTTTCCGCTTCTTATGGATTATGGCCGGCCCAAAGCCGATCGAGTACTCGAAGCAGTAGACGTGGAATGCCTTGGCCATCGAGAGGTGGCCGGCCTCGTGTATCGAGATCAGAACGCCCAATATGAGCACTATCTCTATTATTGCGAGCAATATATCCATTTATCTTTTCTCGTTTGCGGACACGAACCGCCTAACGTCCTCCCGCGCCTTATGGTCGGTGAGCTTCAGCGCCTCGTAGTCTACGTCTTTGACGTAATCAACGCGACTACAAGCATAGCTTACGGCTTCCTCTATTTGCAAGAAAGGAAGTTGCCGGTCGAGGAAGGCGTATACCGCCGCCTCGTTGGCTCCGTTTAGGGCCGCCCCCATGTTGCCGCCCCTTCGATAGCAGCTTAGCGCCAGCCCGACCGAGGGGAACCTATCCGGGTCGAATGGCAGCAGGTGGTAAGGCGCATAACCATCGAGGCTGTCCGATTTCATGGGATCGAATGGATAATCGGACTCGAACAGGGCATAGGCGATCGGCGAATGCATGTCGGGCGAGGAGACGTCAGCCAGATACGACCCGTCCTTTAGCTTAACAAGCGAATGCACGTGGCTCTCGGGGTTTATGACTATCTCAATATCGTCGGGCGAGAGGCCGAACAAATAGCAAGCCTCGATCACCTCGAATCCCTTGTTCATCATGGTGGCGGAGTCGATGGTTATCTTCTTGCCCATGTGCCAGGTCGGGTGGTCGAGCGCCCTTTCCGGGGTGATGCCCTTAAGCTGCTCCCGGCTTAGATTCCTGAACGGGCCGCCGGAGGCGGTGATGAGAACCTTGTCGACGTTGTCCTTCCCGGCGTAGCGGAGCAGCTTGGCTATTGCCACGTGCTCGGAGTCTATCGGGTATAGCCTCCCTTTCCCCGCTTCTAGCAATCCGTTGACCAGCCCCCCGGCGACCACCAGGGATTCCTTGTTGGCTAGGCATAGTATCTTGCCGCTGCCAAGCGAAGCCAAAGTCGGCGCCACGCCGGCGAATCCGACCAAGGCGTTGACGACCATGTCGCAGCAATCTAGCTCGGCCATTTCCTTGAGGGCTTCCTCGCCAGAGAGGAAACTGACGTTCGGGAACAAACCGCGCAAAGACGCGATATCGTCTTCGGAAATGGCATAGGCGTGTTCGATGGACGGAAAATCGCGCAAAATCTCCTCAAGACGCTTGATATTGCGCCCCACCGACACGGCTTTAAGGCAGAATCGGTCCGGGTTTTGCCTAATTATGTCGAGGCTCTGCGTCCCAATCGATCCGGAAGCGCCCAGCAGGCAGACGTTCCTCATAGCAGGAATCCCAACCCGCTGGTAAGCAGGCTCACGAAAACGGCGGTGAACATCGCGGTGAAGGTGAAGGAATCGGCCCTATCCAGCACGCCGCCGTGGGCGAGGAAGATGAAGCCGAAATCCTTTATGCCGAAATGCCTCTTGATAAGCGAGAAGGTCAAGTCGCCGACGTCGCCTACAAGCGGCAAGAGGAAGCTCAGCACGACGGCCCACCACCACTTTGAGCCGGCCCCGAAAATGGCGAGGCTATCCAGCAGCGGGAAGCCGAAATAGTCGGTCAGCAAGGCGAAGGCCAAGCAGGTGGCCCCGCCGAGTATCCATCCGCCGAAGAACCCCTCCCAGGTCTTGTTGGGGCTCACCGCGGGTATCATCTTGTGCCTGCCGAAGAATATGCCGACGAAGTAGGCCCAGGTGTCGTTCATGACGGTGGCGATGCAGACGAACAGCAACAGGGTCACCGAGCCATAATAGGCGAACGATGAGCTGGAGTCGTCGGAAAGGGAAAGCGGGAAGTACCTGACGAAAAGCAAGCCCTGGAAGCCAAGCGATATGAGCAGGCCGACCGCAAGGAAATATACCGCGTCGAACAGGTCGAACCTGCGGTCGAATAGGGCTATGGCCCAGTAGACGATGATCGAGGCTACCAAGAAGACGACGCTCACCCCGATCCCCTCCCCGGTATTGGACAGCGAGAACGAATAGCCATCGGGGTTCGCCAGATAGGCCTCGACGTTGCCTTTGGCTATGAACCAATAGGCCTCCGCCAAGACGAAGACGTAGGCGAAAGCGTAGACGTAAATCGGGTATTTCTTGCCGGTCGCGTGGATCATCTCAAAGCAGGCCAGCAGCAGGAAGATGGTGAGGAAAGAGAACCAAAACCATCCGCCTAGGAAGATGCAGGGGACGGCTACGGCGATTAGCAGAGCCGCCACCACGATGCGGGAGAAAAGCGAGCGCTTCTTCTTCTGGTCAAGTTCATTGGGCTTGATCCTATTCATTCTTGAGCCCTCCAAAGCGGCGGATGCGGCCGCAGTATTCCTTTAGGCAGTCGATCAATGCGGCTTTGTCGAAATCCGGCCATTTCACCGGGGTGAAGACCAGCTCGGCATAGGCGATCTGATACAGCATGTAGTTCGATATCCTCTGCTCCCCCGATGTTCGGACTAGCAGATCGACGTCGGGAAGCCCGGCGGTATATAGATAGGAGGCGAAAAGCCTCTCATCGATGTCCTTTCCCTCAATCTTTCCGGATTTGACGTCCTCGGCTATATTCCGGCACGCGTGGACGATGTCGTCGCGGCCTCCGTAATTCAGGCAGACGTTGAGGACGCAGGCATCGTTGCCCTTGGATTCCTCGATGGCCCTAAGGCAGGTCTCCCTGGTCGAGGGGCGCAACCTGCTAAGGTCGCCGCTGACGATCACCCGGGCTCCTTTGGAAAGCAGGTAATCCATGTTCTTCTTGAAGAACTCCTCGAGGTAATCCATAAGGTGGGTTATCTCATCCTCCGGCCGGTTCCAGTTCTCGGTGGAGAAGGCGAAGAAGCTCATCGCGTATATATGCTGCTCATAGCAGGCGTCGAAAATGCCGCGTAGCATCTCGCAGGCCTTCTTATGCCCCAATGTGCGCGGCAGCCCCCTGGCCTTGGCCCAGCGCCCGTTGCCATCCATGATGAAGGCGATGTGGCGCAACGGCTTAGTCAATACAAACTCTTCTTTGCTCATCGGCTAATTATATAACCTGGCAAGGGATAGAAAAAGGAGGGCTTAGCCCTCCCTATCAGATGGTCATTATCTCCTTCGTCTTTTCGGCGATTATGCCATCGACCTTCTTGTTGGCCGATTCGACTTCCTTCTGGATCTCGTCCTCGACGCGGTCCTTGTAGTCGTCCGACATCGAGTCATCCTCCTTTAGGAGGTTCAAGACGTCGCGGCGGATGTTGCGGATCGAGACCTTGGCCTCGTCGCCTAGGGCCTTGGCCTTCTTGGCGATGTCGCGGCGGAGCTCCTCGGTCAGCGGCGGGACAACGATCCTGATGCCATCGGCCTCGGTCTGCGGGTTGACGCCGAGGTTGGCGGCGCTTATCGCGGCGGCGATGGTCTTCAGGTCCTCGCGGGAATAGGGCTTGACGTAAAGTTGGCGCGGCTCGGGCATCTGGATCGAGCAGAGGGAGGTGATATCCATCTTCTCGCCGTAGTAGTCGCACTTGATTCCGTCGAGCATCGACGGGTTGGCCCTTCCGGACCGGAGCTTGGCTAGGCTGTTCTGAAGCGATTCGATCGACTTCCCCATCTTGGAGGAAGCTTCTTGGGTATAGGCATCCATATGTTTTAAATCCTCAATTGCTTATTGTATCAGTTTTCGCTGATGATTGTCCCTATATCCTTTCCCTCTAGCACATCGAGGAAGGAATCGGGCGAATCGAAGTCGAATACGCGGATGACGACCGACTTGCCTTCTAGCATCGCCACGGCGGTCAGATCCATGACCTGAAGCTTGCGCTCGACGACCTCGTGGAAGGTAAGGTGCTTGATCAGCTTGGCGTCTTTGTTCTTGCGCGGATCGGAATCATAGACCCCATCGACCCCGTTCTTGGCCATCAGGATGGCATCCGCCCCAACTTCGAGGGCCCGCAATGTAGCGGTCGAGTCGGTGGTGAAGAATGGGTTCCCGGTCCCGCCGGCGAAGATGGTGACGATTCCCTTGCTCAGGTGGCTGGTCGCCTTCCTCCTTATATATGCCTCGGCGACCTGCGGAACGTTTATCGAGCTCATGACGCGGCAGCTCATGCCCCGCTCCTCGATGGCGCTTTGGATGGCAAGCGCGTTTATGATGGTGCCAAGCATCCCCATGTAATCGGCGGTGGCGGGCTCGATGCCGATCTTCTCGGCGAGCCTACCGCGCCAGATGTTGCCGGCCCCCACCACTATCCCGACCTGGGTGCCGGTGGCCAGCACCTTCTCAACGGTAAGGGCCACGTTCTTCAGCTTGTTGGCGTCGAGGATGAGCTTGTCGTTCTCGTCGGCAAGCGCTTCCCCCGAAAGCTTGATGATGACCCGTTTGTAAATGCTCTTCATATTTTTCCTCGCGCTGATTATACAAAAAAGCACCCCCTTTCGGGAGTGCTTGTTGACTCTTATTCCTCGGAGGCTTTCTTCTCGATGCCCTCGCCGACCGCATAGCGGACGAACTTGAGCAGCTCGACGCCGTTTTCCTTCAGAACCTGACCGACGGTCTTGTTCTCGTCGTAAACGTAAGGTTGAACGTCGAGGCAGGAGGAGGATAGGACCTTGTCGACCTTCCTAACCACGATGTTGGCCTTGACGGCGTCGGGCTTGGAAGCGAGCTTCGGATCCTCGGAGACCTCGGTCTGGGCGATCTTGGTCTCGCGGGCCCTGACGTCCTCGGGGACATCGGTGATGGTGAGGTAGGACGGATTGTTGGCAACAACGGTCATGGCAAGGGCCTTGTTGAGGTCGCCGCCATCTTTGGAGAGGAGGACGAGGCCGGAGATCTTGCCCTGCATGTGGGAGTAGGCGCCGAACGCCTGGCCCTCAGCGGCGGAGAGGATCTCGTAGCGGCGGAGGACGAACTTCTCGCCCATGGCGATGGTGGCCTCGGCGAAGAGGTCCTTGGTGAGCTCGGTGGCTTCCTCAAGGGTGGCCGGGCAGTTCTTCAATAGAACATCGGTGACCTGGGCGACGAGGTCGTGGAACTTGTCGGAGCTGGAGACGAAGTCGGTCTCGCAGTTGACCTCGACGATGACCGCCTTGTGGCAGGCATCGCAGACCTTGATGTTGGTGAGGCCCTCAGCGGCGATGCGGCCGGCCTTGGAAGCGGCTTTGGCGATGCCCTTCTCGCGAAGGACGTCGATGGCCTTCTCGATGTCGCCGTCGACCTCCAGAAGGGCCTTCTTGCAATCCATGATCCCCGCGCCGGTGCGGTCGCGGAGAGCTTTGATTTGATCGATGGTTACTGGCATATTACTTGGTTTCCTCTTTGGCCTTGGACTCAGTCTCGGCTTTGGCCTTGGCGGCAGCCTCCTTGCGGGCGGCATAGCGGGCCTGGCGCTCAGCCTGCATCTTGGCGTAGTGCTCCTCGCGGGCCTTGCGGGCGGCGCGGATGGCGGCACGGCGCTGCTCAGCGGCGATGTCGGCGACCTTGATGGCGTCGGCCATGGTGGCTTCCTCACCCTCATCGACGGTGTAGGCGATCTCGGTCAGGCCGCCGTTGGTGCGGGCCTCGACGATGGCATCGGCCATGACGCCGATGATGAGCTTGATGGCGCTGGTGGCATCGTTGTTGGACGGAAGCGGGAAGTCGACGGTGTCCGGATCGTCGGAAGTATCGCAGATGGCGAAGACGGGGATGCCGAGCTTGTGGGCCTCGGCGACGGCGTTGTGCTCGATGGTCGGGTCAACGAGGACGATGGCGTTCGGAAGGCGGCGCATCTCCTTGATGCCCTCGAGGTTCTTCTGGAGCTTGGCGAGCTCTTTCTTCAGAAGGGCGACTTCCTTCTTCGGGAGCTTGTCCCAGGAGCCATCCTCAGAGGCGGTCTCTAGATCGCGGAGCCTCTTGATGCGGCCCTGGATGGTGCGGAAGTTGGTGAGGGTTCCGCCGAGCCAGCGGTTGGTGATGTAGAACGAGCCAGAGCGGACAGCCTCGTCGATGACGATCTGCTGCGACTGCGGCTTGGTCCCGACGAACAGGACGCGGCCGGAGGCATTTCCGCCGGCCTCGACGATGGCGCGGAGGGCTTTGTAGGAAGCGGTGACGCGCTCAACGGTCTTGTTGAGGTCGATGATGTAGATGCCATTGCGGGCGCCGTAGATGAACTTGCCCATCTTCGGGTTCCAGCGACGGGTCTGATGCCCGAAGTGGACGCCGGCGGAAAGGCATTTCTTCAGCGTGATGATTGGGGCGTTGGGGTCGTGCATGACCTGCGCCATGATGTTCTCCTCGGCGGGGGCAGCCTGCTCGGCCTGCTCAGTCCCCTGGGCGAGGGTCTCCTTGATTTCGTCACTCATTGTGGTGACCTCCATTTGTTTGTGCCTCCCCCGCTTCCAACGGATGACCACCTGCTCGATTTTTAAGCCTATTTCGGCCCGAGAGGAACAAGGCTCCGAATCCACGGGGTGCGTTTTGGCGGCATGAAACCGCGAAGGAAACTTTATCCCATACGCTCGCGCGTATCAAGGGCGAGTTTCTATTCCCCTTTCTTGGGAGAGTCGAACGCCTTGGAATATTCTTCCGACAGATCCTTGGTCGAAAGGTGGGTATATACCTGGGTCGTGTTGATCGATTCGTGGCCTAGGAGCTCCTGTATCTGCCTTAGGTCGGCGCCGGAATCGAGCAAGGTGGTGGCGAATGTATGGCGAAGCAGATGCGGGTGGAGGTGAAGATGCTCGCCAAGGCGCTTCTCGATCGAGGAGAGGATGTACTCCAGCCCCCGGACGGTCAGCTTCTCGCCTTTGGCGGACAGGAAAAGGGCATCGACCCTTCCCGGCTTTTCCCTCCTTTGGAGCAATTTGCTCCGACAATTGACGGCATAATCGCGCAAAGCCTCGGCGGTTTTCTCGGAAAACGGCACGTAGCGGTCCTTCTTCCCCTTTCCGTGAACCAAGATGGACAAGCGACGGAAGTCTATTTGCATAGGGGTCAGGGCGACCAGCTCCGAGGCCCGCATGCCGGAGGTGAAAAGAAGCAGCAATATCGCCTGGTCTCGCGGGGCCAATTCATCGTCGCGGCGGCCGTTCTCCTCTATGAGGCGCTCCACCTCCTCGAGGAACAGGCGATCGGGAAAGGACTGCCCCATCTTCGGGGAGCTAACCATCCGGAACGGGTTGCTAGGCACATCGCCCTTATGCAGAAGGAAATCGAAATACGACCGGAGGGCGCTTAGCCTCCGCTGCAGGCTCCTTTTGCCGACCCCTTGGTCCATCTGCTTGTAAAGGAAATCCCTTATCAGCTTCTCGTCGATTTGGTCGACCGGCCTCTTTTTCTTCTCGAGAAAAGACAGGAAGAACTCGATGTCGCTCCGATAGGACTCGACCGTCTTGGCCGAATAGGCGCGCTGATAGGTCAAGAAAGCGCAGTACTCGTCCAGCCTAGTCACTTATCTCCCTCGCGAACGATTGCATCTTCAGCAGGCAGTTGTGGGCATCCTCCAGCCTAGTCTGCTTGCTCGAGGAAGGTATCAAGGCCCAGGTGGCGTTCATCGGGGAGAAGAATGCGGAGCTTGAATGAAGCACGTAGTTGAGCAAAGCGCCGAGCATCGTGCCCTCGGGTATCTTGACCTCGGGTTTCCCCGTCAGGCGACGGTCTAAGTAAATCGCGGCGGCTATGCCGGAGGCGGCCGACTCAACATACCCCTCCACCCCCGAAAGCTGGCCGGCTACGTAGACGTTGCCCCGCTTCTTGAGCGTCAGGTCTTCGTTGAGGCAAGACGGGGAGTCGATATAGGAATTCCGGTGCATCAACCCGTAACGCACGAACTCGGCGTTCTTCAGCCCCGGTATCATGGAGAACACTCGCTTCTGTTCGGGGTAGGTCAGGTTGGTTTGGAACCCGACGATGTTGTATAGGTCGCCCAAAAGGCTGTCCTGCCTTAGCTGGGCCACGGCATAAGGGTGAGGGTGCTCCGGGGTCGAAAGGCCGAACGGTTTGAGTGGGCCGTGGCGCAGAGTCTCCATCCCCCTTGAGGCGATGACCTCCACGGGAAGGCAGCCCTCGAAGTAATGGGTGTCGAATTCGTGCAGCAAGGCTTTCTTGGCGCCCAATAGCTCGGTCACGAAGGCGTAATACTCCTCTTTGGTGAATGGGCAGTTTATGTATGATGAGTCATCCTGCTCATATCGCGATTTGTAATAGCAGATCGAGAAATCGAGGCTGTCCTTTTTTATGATTGGGGCCGAGGCATCGAAAAATGACAGGGCGCTTTTCCCAAGCAGGCCTTCAAGGCTCGACATCAGCTCCGGGCTGGTAAGCGGGCCGGTCGCCAAGATGGCGAGGCCGTCCTCGGGTAGCCGCCTGACTTCCTCGTTATGCACGACTAGGTTCGGGAACGAGCGCAATTTGGCGTCAATAAAACCGGCGAACTCGTTGCGGTCGACCCCTAGAGCGTTTCCGGAGGGGACCTCGGAATGGTCGGCGGCCTCCATCATGATCGAGCCGAAGAGCCTCATCTCCTCCTTAAGCAGCCCGCAAGCGTTGTCAATACGCTTGGACTTTAGGGAGTTAGAACACACAAGCTCGCCGAAAAGAGGCGTCTCGTGCGCTTCATCGCGATAGGCCGGGCGAGGCTCATAAAGATGGACCTCGTGGCCTTTCTTAAGAAGGTAATAGGCGGCCTCAGAGCCGGCCAGACCGCCTCCGATTACGATGGCCTTCCCCATTTACTTATTCTCCGGATCTTTGCTTCCCTTCTTGCTGTCGAGCCATTCGTGGTAGCGGCAACGCGGGAAATTGGTGCAGCCTAAGAATGAGGTTTTGCGGCCTTTTTTGACTACAAGGAAGCCGGTTTTGCAGTTCGGGCAGGGCTTGACGTAGTCTTTCTCGGTATAGACCGGCTTTTCCTTCTTCTCGGTCGGTTTGCCGTCAACCGAGGCGGTGTAGCGGCATTTGGGGAAGGCCGAGCAGCCTATGAAGCGCTCGCCCTTGCGGTTGGTCTTGTACACCAGCGGCGATCCGCATTCGGGGCACATCTGCCCGGTCGGCTCGTCGGGGACCTTCTCCGCCTTCTTGATGTAGGTGCAGGATGGATAGCCGGAGCAGCCTATGAACTGCTCGCCCTTGCGGTTTGTCTTTACCACCAACGGATTCCCGCACACCGGGCACATCTCTCCGGTTTCCACCGGGGGATCTTTGTACATCTTCTGCTTGGCCTGATCGAAAGTCTCCATGAAGGGCCCATAGAAATCGTTCATGGCGGTCAGGAACTCAACGTTCCCGTCCTCGATCTTGTCGAGCTCGCCCTCCATTTTGGCCGTATAGTCGGTGGAGACGATGTCCGGGAAGTATTTCTTGAGCACCACCACCGTCTTCTTGCCGTCATCGGTCGGGGTCAGAACGCCCTTGGTCGAGGTGACGTACTTCCTCTTTATCAACGTCTCGATGGTCGTTGCATAGGTCGATGGACGGCCGATCCCCTTCTCCTCCATGGCCTTGACGATGGAGGCTTCGTTGTAGTTCGGGGCCGGCTTGGTGAACTTCTGCTCGGGGTTAACCTTGCACAAGGCGATGTTCTCGCCCTCCTTTATGTCCGGCAGGGTCGGCTCGTCCTTGTCGTCTTCGAAGTCGCCGTAGATGACCTCGAAGCCGGGGAAGATGGTCCTCGAGCCCGACAAAGTGAAATCGAGCCCGTTTCCCGAGAGGGTGACGGAGGTCTTCTCGACCTTTTTGGGCGCCATTAGCGAAGCCATGGCGCGGCAGTAGATTAGGCGGTATAGCTTGGCCTCATCGCTGCTCACGTATTGGGCGACCACCTCGGGGGTGCGGTGGGTTCCGGTCGGGCGAATGGCTTCATGGGCGTCCTGGACGTTCTTCCCCTTCTTCTCCTCGCGGAGGAACCCAAGATAGGCATCGCCATAAACCTCCTTGATGAAAGGAACGGCGTGCCTGGTGAAGAACTCGGGGCTGATGCGGGTGGAGTCGGTACGCATGTAGGTGATCAAGCCGACATGCTCCTGATTTATCGTCATGCCCTCGTATAGGCGCTGGGCGATGGATTGCGTCTTGGCGTTTGAGAATTTGTATTTGGTATAGGCGGCCTGCTGCATGGTTGAGGTCGTGAAAGGAGCCGCCGGGAAAATGGTTTTCGGCGATTTGGAAACCGAGGTAACCAAAAGTATCTGCGGTATCCTGGCGACGATGGCGTCGGCCTCTTCCTTGCTTGAGCATTTGAACGGCTTGCCGTCAACCTTGCTTAAAGCGGCCTTCAGCTTCTTCCCGCCGACCTCGACGATTATCTCGATGGTCCAGTATTCCTCGGGAACGAAGGCGTCGATCTCGTTTTGCCGATCGACTATCATGCGCAGCGTAGCGCTTTGGACGCGGCCGGCCGATTTGACGCCGATATTGCGCTGCAAGAGGGTGGAGACCTTAAATCCGATGATCCTGTCCTCCAAGCGCCTTGTCTCCTGAGCCTTGACCAGGTTCATATCTATATGGCTCGGGTTCTCCATGGCTTGGGTGATGGCCGGCTTGGTTATCTCGTGGAAACGAAGGCGGCTGGTGGTATCGACCGGCAGCTTCAGCACCTCGGCCAAATGCCAGGAGATCGCCTCTCCCTCCCTATCAGGGTCGGTCGCCAGGAACACCTGCTCCGCCTCCTTGGCGGCTTTGGTTAGTTTGGCGACGACGCCCCGCTTCTTCTCGGGGATTGCCCAGTCTGGCTTGAAATTGGCCTCGATGTTGATCCCCAATCCGCCTTTTCCGCGGGTAGAAAGATCCCTGATGTGGCCCTCTGAGGCAAGGACCTTATAATCGGTGCCAAGATAGCGCCCAATTGTTTCGCTCTTCTTCGGAGACTCGACGATGACCAACTTCATAAACGACAAGAATATAGATAGCGGGAAAGGGAAAGTCAAAGCGGTTCAACGAGCCCTAAAGAGCATATAAATAATCATTATTTATAAAGGGCCGAAAACTTTTTTTGGGCCTTAGCGGCGTTTATCCTTTTTTGCCTTTTCGAGCTTGTAATCGATGGCTTCGAGCACCTCGGAGGCGTTCTCGACCAACAGCGCCCCGTCCTTGATGAGCATGTTGCCGGCGCTGCCTTCGTCGGCCCTGAACGGGAAGCAGGCGAGCTCGCGGTTGAGGTTGAGGGCATAGGCGGCGGTGATTAGCGTCCCCGACTTCTCGTGGGCCTCGGCGACCAAAGTGAGCTTGGATAGGCAGGCCAGGATCCTGTTCCGGCAGGGAAAATGCGAGGCCTCGGGCCCCACCCCTTCCGGATACTCGCTAATAAGCAATCCGGTCCGGCCGATCTCCTCCTGCAGCGCGGCGTTTTCCTCCGGGTAATTGACGTCGATCCCGTTCCCGAGCACCGCGATGGCCTTGCCGAACCTATTGGCTTCGGATAGCGCCGCCGTGTCGATTCCTTTGGCAAGCCCGGACACGATTCCAATGCCCCGCTCCGCGAGCTCGGATGCCACCTTCTTGGTCATCTCGGCTGCATAGTCTGAGCATTTCCTCGAGCCGACGATCGTGACGTTGCGGTCGAAGCGGCTTAGCAGCTCAAGGTTCCCGCGATACCACAGCACCAGGGGCGGCTTGATGCACTCCTTGAGTATCGTCGGGTAATCGTCGTCGACCAGGGTGACGTACTTGCACCCGCATTTCTCGACGATAGAAACCGCCTCCTTGGTGTCGAAGCGGCGCTTCCTGCGTATGTCGTCGTACATCAGGTTCCAATCGCCTTTGTGGATAAGCGAAAGGTATGCCAGAAGTTCTTTTGCCTTTATCATTTCCAGCCCTCCTGACATATAAGTAGGAGGCAATTCGCAAAAGGTTTCAGATGAATCGCCAAATCGAGGTAGCCTTTTCCCTCACCGGCTCAAAGCTGAAGCGATGCACTCCCTCAATCGGCCCGTGCTCATCGAGTTCCTGAAGATGGGCCTTGGTCCCATAGCCTTTGTGCTTCGAGAACGAGAAATCGGGATACAGTTTCTCCAGCTCGTCCATGTAGCAGTCGCGGCTGACCTTGGCTAATATCGAGGCGGCGGCGATGCAAAGCGCCTTGGCATCGCCTTTGATGATCGGGATGGACTTTATGGGATATGAGGGCAGCGGCATCGCGTCGGTCAATATGAGGTCCGGCTTGCTCGAAAGCTGGTCGAGCGCCATCATCATGGCCTTCCTTGAGGCCTCGTATATGTTTATCTCGTCGATCTCCTTGGGGGAAACTGAAGCGATGCCATAGGCCAAGGCGTCCTTTTTTATGAGGTCGAATAGCTTGTCGCGCCTTTTCGCCGTCAGCTTCTTCGAGTCGTTGATCTCGTCGTTTACGTAACCTGTTGGGAATATGACGGCCGCGGCGAAGACCGGCCCGGCCAAAGGCCCCCGGCCCGCTTCGTCGGTCCCGGCGATCAGCCTCACCTCATCGGAATAGTATTCCTTTTCCTTATCTAGCATCGGCTGGCCTCTCGAGGCTTATCCGCCCCAGCACCCCGTCTTTGAATTCCTTCAGAAGCAAATAGGCGGCTTTTGCGGAGCTCGGAGCCCCGTTCTCCAGCAGGCCCCGCCTTTTGGCGATGGATTGGAGGATCTCATCGTCTGGCAAAGAGGAAATATCGCCAATCTCGAACCGGTTCTGCAGGCTATTGGGGTAGTTTTCCCGCAAAAACGACAGCAGGCGCTCGGCCAGCTCGTCGTTTGGCATTACGTCCTCCCTCATCGAGCCGAGCAAAGCCAAGCGGACGGCTTGCTCCGGCGTCGGGTAGTTCATCGGCAGGATGCCGGGGGTGTCGAGCAATATGAAATCCTCGCTTAGCTTTATCCACTGCTCTGCCCGGGTTATGCCAGCCTTATTGCCGACAGAAGCGGCCTTCCTTGAGGCCAACGAGTTTATCAAGGTGCTTTTCCCGACGTTAGGAATGCCGATGACCATCGCCTTGGCCGGCTGCCTCTTCATGCCAAGCCGTTTTTCCTTCTCCCGCTTGGCGGAGATTGCCTTGTCAACGGAGGACGATAGCAGCCCCAGAAGCTTGCCCTTCTTCAAATTGGCGGACACGCACTGCATCCCGGAAGCGCGGAAAAAGTCGACCCAGAGCTTGGTCACGGCCTCATCGGCCATGTCGTCCTTGCTTAGCAGTATCAGCCTCGGCTTGGATGGGTTTAGGCCGGTCAGTAGCGGGTTGCGGCTGGAAAGCGGCGCCCTGGCGTCGACCAGCTCGATTACGATGTCCACCAAGGAGATG
Source organism: Candidatus Alloenteromonas pullicola (assembly GCA_018714785.1). Taxonomy (GTDB): domain Bacteria; phylum Bacillota_I; class Bacilli_A; order RFN20; family CAG-826; genus Alloenteromonas; species Alloenteromonas pullicola. The sequence continues at coordinate 15,743 of DVMV01000008.1, read as the reverse complement.
AAGGACTCGACCTTGCGGAGGGCCTTCTGCATATGCCCGGGGAAATAATGGACGGCCTGCTGCTTCATATCGCCGAAATTATAGATATTAGGAAAGCAAAAGGCTAATCAATGCCGCCGTCTAGATGGATGTAATCCCATGGCATCCTCAAACGGGAAAGCAGGAAGGCGGGCGAAAGCGAGCCGGAGGAATCCTCCTCAAGCTCCCTCATCCCGGTTATCAGAAACGCTTTGGCTTGGATGTAATCGCCTTTTATCGGCCCGACGGAAGGCGAGCGGGAATCCTCGCTGTGGTTGGCGCCGCGGTTGTCGCCGACCAGGAAGAACTCGTCCTCCCCCAGCGTCCAGGTCCCGAGGCGGTTTCTGTCTATGCCTTCATACTCGTAACCGTCGATCGGCGGGAAATCCGAGGCATCGTAGAGGGCGGGAAGCACGTAGGAGTCGCCATCTGGCTCGGTGATGGTTGTCTTCCCCCAAGCGGTGTTGTCGGGGTCGTAGCTAAGCGTAACCGTCTCGCCCGGCAGCCCCACCACCCGCTTGATCTTAAGCGAGGCGCCCGCTTTTAGCGTCCCATCGGCGGAGTAATCGCTCGGGTAATAGGTGATCACGATGTCGTAGTGACCGATGTCGGTATGCCAATCGAGCTTGTCCTTGCCCTTGGCCCAGCCGTAGTCGACGATGTCCCCGGCCCCGTTGCGCGATGAATCCCAGGTCAATGGGACGAGCTCCCCGTCTGAGGCCCTATGGAATCCGTCGCGGTTGAGCGTCGGATACATCGAGGCCCCGTTTACGTAGAACGGCTCGCCGAAGGAGACGTTTAGGTAAATCACGTTGGCCGATACGGCGAAGGCCAAAAGGAAAACGACGAGCAAGACGGCGTCTATCACGTATATCCACCACCGGCGTTTCCGCTTGGCGGGGGTAGGCGTGCCATGGAGCTTGGCGACTTCCTGTTCTGGCATAAGCGAATTATATGGGCCTATCGGGCCGATGGCAAATAAGGCGACGAAAAAAGGAGCCTTTTAGGCTCCTCGTCACTTGCAGATATGTGGGGTGATTAGTCCCTGCTCTTGATGCGGGCTGCCTTCCCGGAGAGCTTGCGCATGTAGGTGATCTTGTTGCGGCGGACCTTGCCGTGCTTGACGACCTCGATCTTGGCGATGGAGGGGGTGTGAAGCGGGAAGGTGCGCTCGACGCCGATCCCCGAGGAGATCTTGCGGACGGTGAAGGTCTCGGAGACCCCACCACCACGCCTGGCGATGACGACGCCTTCGAAGGCTTGGTTCCTTTCCTTCTTGTTCTCGATGATGCGAACGTAGACCCTGACGGTGTCGCCGCTGCGGAAATCGGGAACGTCGTTGCGAAGCTGACGGGCGGTAATCTCATTGACTAGATTGTTGTTCATTGTGATTGCCTCCTTCTAAGTTGTTCTCTTCAGGTTCATGCCCGTGACGGCGGCAGCGGAGCCTGCGTAGCGCTTTCGCGCATTGCTAACTATACGCACACACCCGTCCGCGTTCAAGTCCATTTTGCATCTGCTAAGCAAATTCGCTTGACACCATATGCCAAAGAACGGATAATCACCAACGCAAAGGAGATCAAAGGAAATGGCAGTTAAGATCAGATTGACCCGCGTTGGCCGCCACGAGGAACCGATATACCGCGTCGTGGCCGCCGACTCCCACTACGCCAGGGACGGCCGCATCATCGAGCAGATCGGCACCTACAACCCCGCCAAGGGGCTAGAAGGCGCCCTCATCGACGAGCAGAAGGCCCTCAAGTGGCTAGGCAACGGCGCCCAGCCCTCCGACTCGGTCCGCGCGATCCTCTCGGAGAAGGGCATCATGGCCAAGTTCGCCGAATCGAAGATCAAGAAGGCGGCGAAGTAAGATGGCTGAGCGGGATTACGAAGCATTGCTCCACCCCATCATCGACCCACTCGTCGAGAAGCCCGAATCGATAATGATCAGGGCCCTCCCGGGAGGGGATGACAAGGACGTGACAGTGCTCATCGTCGCCGAAGACGACGACACCGCCAGGCTCATCGGGAAGAAAGGGACCGTGGCCAACGCCCTGCGCGCCATCGTCTCGATCGCCGGCAAAGCCGACGACTCGGACCAGAGGATCCACCTCAAGTTCGAGAGCTTCGAGGACGAGAAAGAGGACGACGGGAAGTAATTCCCGCCGTTTCTTTATTATGAAAGACCTGATAATCGCGAGGATAAGCAAGCCGTTCGGGCTCAAGGGTGAGCTCAGGGTCGTGTCGATGACCTCCTTCCCCGAGCTCCGCTTCAAGGTCGGCTACGAATACGCGATCGGCGAGGAGAAAACGCCGGCCGTGCTCAAATCGGTCCGCCCCGCCGGGGGGACATACGTCATGTCCTTCGAGGGGATCGACTCCATCGACAAGGCCGAGCAGCTCATCGGCCAATCGATCTACATGGACAAGCAGGACGCCCCGATGCCCGAGGGCGCCTACCGCTACTCCGACCTTTTGGGCATGGAGGTCTACGACCAAGATGGGAATAAGCTCGGCGAGGTCGTCGACATCCTCGACTACGCCCCGAAGAAGACCATCAAGGTCAAGAAAGCCGACGGCGGCCACTTCTACTTCCCCTTCGTCGGCGAGTTCGCCAAGGAAGTCGACGTCGAGGGCAAGAAGATGGTCATCGAGGTCGTGGAGGGGATGCTATGAAGATCAGGGTCCTGACCCTGTTCCCCGCCATGTTCGACGGCTTCGCCACCACCTCGATCATCAAGCGGGCCATCGGCAAGGGGATAGTCGACTTCCAAGCCGTGGACATCCGCAGCTACACCAAGGACAAATACAACCGGACCGACACCGCTCCGATCGGCGGAGGGGCCGGGCTGGTGCAGAAATGCCAGCCGATAGTCGACTGCATCAAGGCCAATGGCGGGGATTCCGCCCACAAGATCCTCCTCTCGCCCCGGGGCAAGACCTATAAAGAGGAAGACGCGGTCAGATTGTCGAAAATGGATTCGATAATGCTGATCTGCGGCCATTTCGAGGGAATCGACGAGCGAGTCAACGACTACGTCGACGAGCTCATCTCCATCGGGGACTACATCCTCACCGGCGGGGAGATACCATCCATGGCCATCGCCGACTCGGTGATTCGCCTGCTGGACGGGGCGATCGCCAAGGAGTCTTTGGATGACGAATCCTTCTCCGACGGGGCGCTTGAATACCCCCAGTACACCGAGCCCTACGACTACGATGGAAAGAAGGTCCCGGCGATACTCTACTCCGGAAACCACGAGGCGATCGCCAAATGGCGGAGGAAGCAATCGCTGTTGCTCACCAGGAAATACCGGCCTGACCTATTCGCGAAGCTCACCCTATCCAAGCAGGACAAGAAACTGCTGCTTGAAGCTGATTCGGAACAGGAGCCTGAATGGGAAAGGAAGGCCATCGAGAAGGGCAAGGCCTTCATGAAGGAATGAAAAAAGCGGTGGGTCGCCCCATCGCTTTTTCTTTTTGCCCAATCAGAAGAAGACGGATTCGCTCTTCTCCTTCATCTCTTTAGAGGCGGTGAAGGGGATGCGGGTGGTGTAGCCGGCCTTGGCGGCCACGATCATCTTGGTCGGCCAGGCGAAGATGTCGGCGTTCCAGCGCATGACGGTGTCGTTGTAGACCTCGCGGGCCGCGGTGACCTCCTGCTGAAGGTAGGAGTTCTGCTGCATGGCGTCGGCGATCTCCCGATGCGCCTTGATGTCGGGGTAGGCCTCGAAGGCGACGTTGATGGAGCGGGACAGCCCATCCAGCATGCCAGCCAGCTCATTGCGCTGCTGGTCGGTGACGTTGCCGCCGCGGTATTTGGCGATGTCGGTGAGGACGGTCTTGTCGAGGTCGATCGCCTTGTCGAGCAGCTTGGCGCAGTTCTGCAATACCACGACCCTCTGGGTCTGGTAGTTGTCGATGGTCGAGGCGTCGTGCTGGATCTTCTGCTGCAGCTGCTGCAGATAGCTGCGCGCCTTGATCTTCATGATGGCGAAGATGATGCCGGGGATGATGCCGCAGATCCAAAGGGCGACCTGGAATAAGGTGCTCCTCCAGTCGGTCTTGACTGCAACCTGCTTCTGTATGACGTGTACGTCGCGCCCTTCTTCGCTGACCGGGCCGGTCATTTCGTCTAATTCGTTGGCCATTGAATGCCTCCTTGGTTTGCAACATTATATCCCGCGGGCGAAAAAATGCACCACTATCGCCATTCGGTCGACGCTTCATCAATGCCAAGGGTCGTCGATAAGGAGGGGGAAGCCATCATATTCATGGCTATAGGTTAGGGCGATGTCGGAAAGGCTCTTCTTGGATATACCGATGGCGATGCGGGGTTAATCTTTCTTTTTGCCTTCCTTCGCCAGCAATTGCTTGCGGAAATCGGCCTCGCCGGCCTTGTCCAGCGGCGCTTCCTCCCCATCGCAAAGGCCGCCGTTGCATTTGGCCAGAAGGCCCCGCTCATAGCGCGCCAAGCCCGACGTGAAGTCGCCAAGGCCCTTATAAGCCGACATGGCGTTGAAGAAGTCGTACCGCGTCCCGCCGACCTGCCGGAACTGGATGGGGGTCGATTTGCTGACCTCGTCGTATTTGACCCAGGGGACCGGGACGCTGTGCGTCCTGCCGTCGCCTCCCATGACCGGGACGTAATCGACCATGTCGGTGGTGACGTATGAGGAGGCGACCACCTCGGTGGAATCCGACCTCCCGAATTTCTTGTTGGCGGAAACCTTGAGGATCAGCGGCAGGTTGGCGTTGGCCCCATCGGGGATGAAGTTGCGCTTGTCCATGCCGTTGACGAGGCACTCCTGCTCATAGGCGGTGACGTTGCGCTCGTAGTTCCCCTTGTAGATGTAGTCGCGGCTCTTGTGCATCTGGTACAGCGGGATGGACAGCAGCGGCGCCAAATCGAAGAACAGCGATTGGATGAAGGAATCGCAGTAGGAGACGAAGTTGGCGTGGACAGCTTTGAGGTCGTAGCCTTGGAACAGGCTCGGGGAGGACGAGTAGTTGAAGTTCTGCGAGTGGGCGCTGCGGACGACGTTGATCCGGCCGCTTTTGATCATGGAGAAGTCGTCGCCATAGGGCTTGGGGTCCTCGATCAAATCGAGGATGTTCTGCTGGGCGAGCGGGGTGAAAAGCAGCCTGAACTCGACTTCGTTGTCGCGGTCAAGCGCCCCGAAGAAATGCTCGAATTCGCTATTGGCCAGCGGGGTGAACGGGCGGTCGGTGGCGATGGATTTCTCGGCCTTCTTGGCCAGTTCCTTGGTCGCTTTGTCCGATTCCTTCCGCCTTTGATCGGGGGTCAGGCGGTGGGCGTCGCTGGGCGAGCGGGTGAAATGGAGCCTCGGGGCGGCGTCGTTGGCATAGACCATATAGGTGTCGGTGGCAAAGAACGGCGCCTCGTGCTGGGTGGTGGCGGTTAGGGTCTGGGTGTGGTTAACCGCCCTCGAGCGGCCCTGGGAATCGCGGGTGTAGGTGACCCAATGAATCACGATCGACCCGGTGTAGCTCTTCATCTTTACCTCGCGCTCTAGCAGGCGGAGCAGCATGAATGGGTTGCCCTGGATGTGGCCGCTTAGGACCCCGAGGGCCGAGCACTCGTCCCCGAGCTTCTCCTCATACCCGTAGTTCTCGATTAGGTTCATGAGGCGCTCCGGGGTGAAGACCGGGTCGAGGTCGATTATCGGGGTGGCCTTCTCCATGACCGACATGGGGATCGACTCATCGAAGAGCGAATTGAGGACGGCCATATCGTCATAGCATAGCTGGAGGGCCTTTTTCTGGACCTCCCGCATCCTCTCTAGTGTCGTGGCCTGGGCCTTGGATTTCTTGCGGAATCGGCCGCACAAGACGAACAGCAGGCAGGCGGCCAAAGCCAATAGCAGCCCGACCAGCAACGCTATCCAGTTGAAGCCCCGCACGAAGGCGAAGATGAGCGAGACCAACCCCGCCACCGCGAAAAGCACCCCGAAGACCAGGCTCGTTATCATCTTGGCCCTTGAGGCCCCGAGGCGCTCGGCCTGCTTATCGGCCGCCGCCTTCTTCTTGTTGAAGTCGCCGACGTGGGCGCGGTTGGCCCCCTCGTCGACCTTGGAGAAATCCTTGAGCCGCTTGAAATATTCCTCGGCCGCGTCGTGGTAGGACTTCGAAAGTACCTTATCGTAGAGCTCCTTTGGCTTGAACAGAACCTTCTCTGCCATGTTTTACCTCCCGAAGCCGCCGAAGCCGCCCATGCCCTTGCCGGATTTGGCGTATTGCTTGAGCTGCTTCATGGCCAGCTTGCTCTGGTCGAATTTGCGCAGAACCTTGTTGACCGCGCCGTTATCGAGGCCGCACCCCTTGGCTATGCGGTTCTTGTGCGAGAAGCGCAAGGTCTCTGGATGGCGCCTCTCGTAAGGGGTCATCGAATTGATGACGGACTCGAAGATCTTCATCTCCTTCTCGGCGGTCGCCTTCTGCTCGTCGGTGAGCTTGGGCATTCCGGGGATGAGCTTGGCGATGGACCCAAGCGACCCGAGGCGCTTGACCATCTTCATCTGGCGAAGCATGTCCTCGAGGGTGAACTCGCCGTCCATCATCTTCTTGGCTTCCTTCTCGGCGGTCTTCTCGTCGATCGCATCCTTGGCCTTCTCGACCAAAGTCACGATGTCGCCCATGCCGAGGATCCTATCGGCCATGCGGTCGGGGTGGAACTGCTCGATGTCGTCCATCTTCTCGCCGGTCGCCGCGAACTTGATCGGCAATCCGGTCAGGTATTTGATCGAAAGGGCCGCGCCGCCTTTGGCGTCGCCGTCTAGCTTGGATAGCACCACGCCGGTCAGGTGGAGCGAGGAATTGAAGGCCTTGGCGACGTTGACCGCGTCCTGGCCGGAGGCGGCGTCGACCAGCAGGAGCACCTCGTCGGGGTGGACGGCGTGGTTGATGTCCTGCAGCTCCTGCATCAGGGCCTCGTCTATCTGCAGTCGCCCGGCGGTATCGATGATCAGGACGTCCTCGCCCTTGGCGAGGGCCTCATCCCTGGCCTGCAGGCAAAGCTCACTCGGCTTTCCCGGCTTGGAGAAGAAATCGGCGCCGACCTCGGTGGCTATGGTGCGCAGCTGGTCGATGGCGGCTGGCCGGTATACGTCGAGGGCGGCGAGCATCACCTTCTTGCCCCGCTTCATCAGCAGCTTGGACAGCTTACCGGCGGTCGTGGTCTTGCCGGTGCCCTGCAAGCCGACGAGCATGATGATCGAAAGGCCGTTATGGAGCTTCAGGTCGCTTTGGTCCTCGCCGAGGAGATTGCACATCTCGTCGTGGACGATCTTGACGACCATCTGGCTCGGGTTGACCTTGTCGTATACGTCTTGGCCCACCGCCTTCTCCTTGATGTCGGAGACGAAGCTCTTGACGACCTTGAAGTTGACGTCGGCCTCAAGCAAGGCGACCCTGATCTCCTTGAGCATCTCGTCCATGTTGGACTCGGTCAGGCGGGTCTGTCCGCGAAGCTTCTTGAAGACGCGCTGGAAGCGGTCGGATAGCGATTCAAATGCCATGGGTGAATAACCTCCCTAATGCCCTGTAAAGGCTGAGCTTGGCCTTTTCGTCATCGACTAGCTCGATGGCTTGTATGGCCGAAGCGTATTCCTGCTGTTTTTCCAGCAGCCCAAGGGCGTCCTCTATCTTCTGCAGCTTCTCCATCCCCTTGGTGATGGCGTCGGAGGCGGCGGCCCGGCTTATCTTCCCCGACTCCGCGATCTCCGAAATCGAAAGGTCGTAGCAGAGGTGGCTGCTTAGCGCCTGCCTCTGGGTTTTCGAGAGCAATCCGCCATACATGGCGAAAAGCGCGATGGCGTGGTTGCGCTTATCGAGCTCATCCATTGCTCTCATCCCCCAGCAATAGGCCGTATAGGTACTTGTCGAGGTCGAATTCCTCGAGGTCCTCCATCCTCTCGCCTAGTCCCATGAAGCGGACGGGGACGCCGAGCTCATCGCGTATGGAGAGGATGATGCCGCCCTTGGACGTCCCATCCATCTTGGTCACGACGATGCCGGTTAGGTTGGTGACTTCCTTGAAGCTCCTGGCCTGAAGCACCCCGTTTTGGCCGGTCGTGGCGTCGATGATGAGGAAGGTCTCGTGGGGGGCTCCCTCGATCTCCTTGCCCAATACGCGGGATATCTTGCCGAGCTCCTGCATCAGGTTGGCCTTGGTCTGCTGCCTGCCGGCGGTGTCGACGATAAGCAGGTCGACGCCCTCCTCCTTGGCCTTCTTGGCGGCCGCGAAGGCCACCGAGGCGGGATCCTCGTTCTCCTTGCCTTTCATTATTTCGATGCCGAGCCTATCGGCCCAGACCGAAAGCTGCTCCACCGCCCCGGCGCGGAAGGTATCCCCGGCGGCGAGCATCACCTTCTTGCCCGTTTTCTTGTAGCGATAGGCGAGTTTTGCGATGGAAGTGGTCTTCCCGACGCCATTGACCCCGACGACCAATAGAACGGTCACCCCGGGGACGAAGCGGACTTCGTTCACGATCGAATCGCCCTTGGTGGCGTAATCGACGAACATCAGGTCGACCAGCGCGTCGTTTATCGCTTTGGGGTCGGTCAATCCCTCCTTGGCCGATTTGTCGAGCAGCTTCTCGCATAATGAAAGGGAGAGCTCAACCCCGACGTCGGACTCGATCAGTATCTCCTCGAGCTCCTCGAAGTATTCCTGGTCGACCTTCTTGTAGCGCTTTGAAAGCTCGTCGAGCTTCGAGGCGAATGCCTTCCGGGATTTGGACATCCCCTTCTCGTAGGTCTTGGTGGCCTCGTCCTTGGGCTGCCCCTTGAATTTATTCCTCAGAAACGAAAAAAGTCCCATTGCTACTTCCCTTCCGGCAACGCCATCTTGTCCAAGGCGTTTTGGGCCGCGGCGGTCTCGGCCAGCTTCTTGTTGTGGCCGTATCCCCTCCCGATCTCCTTGCCCTCGAAGTAGACCCCGGCGAGGAAGCGCTTGTCGGCGGCGCTGCCCTCCTCCTTCAGTATCCGGTAGGTGACCGATTCCTTCGAGTCGGCCTGCATGCATTCCTGCAGCCGCGACTTGGGGTTGATGGCAATGTCGATGGTGGCGTTCTTGATGTCCTCCTCGAAGATCTTCCTCACGAGGTTGTAGCAGAACACCAGCCCCTGGTCGAGGAACACCGCCCCTACGAAGGACTCGAATACGTCCTCTAAAAGCGAGATGTTGGTCGAGGCCTCCTTGACGAAGCTCGCCCCGACCCTGATGTATTGGCCAAGCCCGAGCTTTCGGCAGTATTTCGCCTCGCTCGAGGAGCGGATGAACTGGGCCTTTAGCATGCTCAGCTGGCCTTGCTCCATGTCGGGATGGAAGGTATAGCAAAGCTCGGAGGTGACGAACCCGATTATCGAATCGCCGAGGAACTCGAGCCGCTCATAGTCCTGGTGGCGGGTCCCGGCCATCCCGTTGTAGGAGGAATGGGTGAAGGCCAGCCGGTAAAGCTCCTCGTTGTTCGGCTTGATGTTGAACTGCCTGTACAAGGCCATGTATTCGCTGCTCATCAGGAGTAGTATACCGGTTTTTGCCCAACTTTTAAGCAAGGCTTATGCCTTGGGAGGATTTTCTGGCTTCCTGAAGCAGATAGGCGAATTGCGGATCGGCCTCGTGCTCGAGGATGTATGAGGCATCCTGCCGGGCGCATTCGAACATGCGGAGGTCGGTCGCGATCGAGGCGAAGGCGAACTCGGGGAAGCCGCTTTGCTTGGTGCCCGATATCGTGCCGGGGCCGCGAAGCCTCAGATCCGCCTCGGCGATCTCGAAGCCGTCGTTTGAATTCACCAGAACCGAGAGCTTCTCCTTCTCCTCCTCCGTCGGGGCGGAGATGAGCATGTAGAAATAGGCCTCGGAGCCGTCGCGGCCGATCCTGCCTCGCAGCTGGTGGAGGGAGGATAGCGAGAAATGGGTCGGGCCGAAGATGAGCATCGTGTCGGCGCTCTTCACGTCGATGCCGACCTCGACGATGGAGGTCGCCACCAGTATCGGGCGCTCGCCCGATTTGAACTCCGATAGCGCGGCAAGCTTCTCCCCTTCATCCATCGAGCCGTGCAACAGCACGCATTTTCCCGGCAAATCCTGGTCCAAAGAAGCGAAAACTCTGATGGCCCCGAGGTTGCCCTCCCCCTCGATCCGCGGGGCTATGACGTAGGCTTGCTTGCCCCGCTGCAGCGTCTTCTTTAGCGTAGCCACCGCCCGGGATAGGTTCTCCGGCACCACCTTGATCGTCACCTTCCTGGCCTTGAAGGGGAACTCGGAAAGGGTCGAGACGTCGATGTCGCCGTATAGGGTCAGCGAGAGGGTCCGCGGGATCGGGGTGGCGGACATCAATAGCAGGTCGGCCTTCTCGCCTTTGCCCAATAGCCTGGCGCGCTGGTTGACGCCGAACTTGTGCTGCTCGTCGATGATGGCGAGCCCTAGGTTGGGGTAAATTACCCCCTCGCCGAACAGGGCATGGGTCCCGATCAATAGGTCGATGGTCCCGTCTTTTAGGTCGGATAGGATCCTCTTCCTCTCCTGCCTATCGGTCGAGCCGGTCAGCAGGGCGATGTTCATGCCGGTCTTGCCCAGAAGGGAGGAAAAATAGTCAAGGTGCTGCCGGGCCAGCGACTCGGTCGGGGCCATGATGGCGGTTTGGCAGCCCCTGGTGAAGTTGGCGTAGGAAAGCACCGCGGCGACCAGCGTCTTGCCGGTCCCGACGTCGCCTTGTAGCAGCCTGGTCATGAGCGACCTGTCGTCCATGTCCTTGATGCACTCCCCGCACGCCTTCTTCTGATCGCCGGTGAGCTTATAGGGCAATGAGGAGACGAACGATTCGACCTTGGCCAGGTCGATGGGAACGCTTTGCCCCTTGGTTAGCGCCTTGTTCTGCCGCTTGATGAGCAGGTTGTGCAGCGTGAAGCGGAGGGCTTCCTCGTATTTGAGGACCCTTCTGCCGGCGTTTACGTCTTCTTTGCTCCTCGGGAAATGGCAGCGCCAATAGGCGTCTTCCCGGCTGATGAGCCGGTATTTGCGGCGAAATATTTCCGGGATATGCTCGTAAATCTCCCCTTTCAAAGATAAAAGGCTCTTTTTTACGAGATCCGCGAAAAGGTGGTTCGGGTAATCGGCGGGCAATGAATATATCGGGACTATGCGATGGTTTTCGTCGATCTCGCCCTTCTTGATGCTTATTAGCGAGAGCTCGTGCCGCTTGGCGTCGTAGGTCGCCGAGATGGTGACCAGGTCATCTTCCTTGAAGCTGGTGCCGAGGTAGGCGCGGTTGTAGGCGCAGACGGCGAAATCCATGCCGAGGCTGGAGATATAGAACCTCGCCGCCGACATCCTGCCGAAGCGCACCGCCCTCACCGGGGTTATTATCTTCCCCAATATCACCGCCCGCTGGCCGTGCTCGAGGTGCCGGAGCTCCTCAACCGGGGAATAGAAAAACGTCTCATACCGACGCGGGAGGTGGTTTATCACGTCCAGGGTCGAGTAGATGCCCATCTGGGAGAGCAAGGCCGATAGCTTCTTCGAGGAGGTGAGCTTCATAGGGAAAGTCTACCACCAAAAAAGGGACCAATAGGTCCCAATGGATTCATTCGACGCCGACAAGGAAGGAATACACCGGCTGGCCGCCGCGCTTGACGTCGACCTCGATCTCGTCGCCGTATCTTTCCTCGAGCACCTCGCGGGCCTTGGAAGCCTCCTCGTCGGTGACGTCCTCGCCGGCGATGACGGTGATGATGGACGGCTCGCCGCGGCGAAGCAGCGACTCGGATAGATCGAACAGCGCCTCGAGCTTGTCCTTGACGCAGCTGACGATGTTCTTGTCCTTCATGGCCATGTAGAAGCCCTTGGTGATGTGGACGCCTTCGATCTCGGTGTCCTTGATGGCGTAGGTGACCGAGCCGGAGCTGATGGTCTTGAGGGCGCTCTTCATCTCGGAATACACCGATTCGAGGTCGCCTTCGGGGTTGTACATCATGGCGGAGGCGATCCCCTGGGGAATGGTCTTCGACTGCACGACCTTGACCTTTATCTCGCTTCCCTCCATCACGTCGGCGGCCTGGGAGGCGGCCATGACGATGTTGGAGTTGTTGGGCAATATCAGCACGTTGCGGGCCCTTGTTTTCTTGATTGCCTTGACGAAATCCTCGGTCGAGGGGTTCATGGTCTGCCCGCCGGAGACGATCTCATCGACGCCGAGCTCCTTGAACATCTCCTCTAGCCCCGCGCCGGAGCAAACCGAGATGAGGGCCATGTCCTTGTCCAGCGAGGGGTTCTCCTCCTCGGGCTCGGGCAGGACCTGCTCCTTCTTCCTCGCCCCATCGCCCTCGAGGGCCTTGAGGTAATCGGTGGCTTTGTAGCCTTTCTCGATGTTGTGGTGCTCCTCGGACATGTTCTCGATGATGATGGTCACGAACTCGCCGAACTGCTGGGCGTAGTTGAGCATCATGCCCGGGGAAAGGGCGTGGACGTGGACCTTGACGATCTCCTCGTCCCGGACGGTGACCAGCGACTTGCCATGAGCGGAGAGGAACCTCATGAAGTTCTTCTCGTTGAAGGGCTTCTTGCCCGGGGTCTTTCCGTCGTCTAGGCGGAGGATGAACTGGGTGCAGTAGCCATAGGCCTCCTCGTCGTCCTCGGATAGCTTGGCCCCGGCGTAAAGGGGGGCGGCAGGCTCGGCGGTGGCGACGTCGGCGTTGCGCTCGATGATGTGGCCATGGACCGCGGAGGCCATGCCCTCGATGATGCGGACCAAGCCCGCGCCGCCGGAGTCGACGACCCCGACTTCCTTCAATACGGGCAATAGCTCAGGGGTGTGCTCTAGCGACTTCTTGGCCTGCTCGAGGAAATAGTCGAAGGCCTCCTCGATCGTGGTGCCTTTCTGAACGAATTCCTTGAGCGCGGCGCTGGATTCGCGGATGACGGTCAAAATGGTGCCTTCTACCGGCTTCATGACGGCCTTGTAGGCGACTTCCTTCCCGGATACCAGGGCCTTGGCCAGGTCGATGGCGTTGAGGGTCTTCTTCCCCTCGCATCCCTGGGCGAAGCCGCGGAATATCTGGCTGGTGATGACGCCGGAATTACCGCGCGCGCCCATCAAAAGGCCGCGGCTGAAATTGCTGGCGACCGCGTGGAGGTCGTCGAACTCGCGGTTCTGTATCTCCTTCGCGCCCGAGGTGACGGTCAGGTTCATGTTCATGCCGGTGTCGCCATCGGGTACGGGGAAGACGTTGAGCTGGTCTATCTCCGGATAATGGTTATAAAGGTTATTGGCGGCGGAGATATACATCCCCTTCAGGGTAGTCGCGTCAATCGTTTTCATTTGCTATCTCTTTTATGTCGGCGACGTAGACGTTGACCGAGGCGAACTTCATCTCGAACGTCTTCTCGAGGACATATTTCACTTTCTTCTGGACTTCGGAGAGTATCTCGGGAAGCTTGACGCCATAGGCGCAGCAGACGTAGACATCCACCTCGTACCCCTTCTTGCTCTTCTTGGCGGAGACCCCTTTGACGTAGTCCTCTGCCCTGAGCAGTTCGTATAGGTTGTCCTTCAATGACGACCTAGACGAAAGGCCGAGCACGCCATAGCATTCGCTGGCGGCCCGCCCCGCGACCGAGGCAATAGCCTCCATCGAGATGTTGATTCCCCCGTAGGGTGTGTTCTCTTTGATGCTCATTTCCTTTGCCAGATCAATTTATCGGGTTGGGAAGCGCTTCTATAAGAAGCCTAGAGGTGATAATAGCACTTATGCCCGTCACTTGCAAAAATGGGCCAGGAGCGCGGACAGCATGCCCAGCTCCTCGGTGTAGTCTCCGTAGGAGAAGATCATGTGGTTGCCGTATGGCTTCTCCAGCAAAGGCTTCAACGAGCCGTTGAACCTCACCTTTATCTGGGTGCGGCACATCTTGTCTTCGATCGGATTGTCGATTATCTCGCCGGAAAGGCCCCTTATGTCGTCTAGCGCGGGCGAAAGCTTGGCCGCGGTGAAGGTGGTCTTCTTGAGCTGCCCCCTAAGCGCGAAGGAAAGCCCCGATTCGAAGTGGGTGGCCAAGGTATAGGAGGTCAGCATGGAGATGGGAATCGTGCAGTGCGCATAGACCGCTTCGCTATGCTCAGCGTCCATGTAGGCCGGGTTGGCCATGAACGGCGCCTCCCCGGTGAGGGCCTGCATGATCATCATGGTGAGCGCGGATGGTATGTCGCCCTCGCATCCGGCGATGATGCCCTCCTCGTTGAGCAAGGCGAAGGCGAGGCAGGCGCTGACCTGCTTGGCGGTGATGAGGTCGAAGCACTTCATGGTAAGCGCGCTTAGCCCGCGGGTCTTCACGAGCTTCTTCAAGGCCCCGTGGACATATAGGGCCTCGCGGAGCTCCTCCTTGCGCCTGGTCTTGCCCTCGAACCTAGAGAACAAGGTGTCGTCGGCGAGCAGGTGCTCGTCGTAATATCCCAATACTTCCCTCATCGGGATGTCGACTATATCGATGCCGAGCGCCTTCTTGGCCTTCTTCCGGTCGATGTTGGAGGCGATGAGCCAGGATGACGATCCCCCGATTACGCCCAGCCTAGCGCCGCGCAGGGCGTGGAGGGCGTTATATACCCTGACCGCCCCGTCTAACATCTTCTTCTGATCCTCGCCGTATAGGAGGATGGCGGGCTCGCCCTGCTCATGCAGGTAGGAGACGATCTCGAGGCTGGCGGCAAGCGAGTTGCGCTTGCCGGTCGGCAATATGAAGTAAGGGGCCTCGTAGTTCTTGTAGAAGTCCTTGAACGAGGTCTCCGATCCGCCGGTGAGGACCAAGAAGACGTTCATCTTGCCCTTGCCGGCGTTCTCGAATTCATATTCGCCATTAGGCGATAAGGATGAAAGGAACTCGCTAGCCTCGCCCACGAGGTCCTTGTCGCCGGCCGATAGAGCCGACCGCAGCTTGATTATTCCTATGTGTTGACTCATGGCTTGATTATACCGGGGAAACAAGCAAAACAAAAAGGCGCGAGCGAATGTGCCCGCGCCTTAGATAATCGCCCTATTACTTGGCCGATTTCTTCTTGCGGATGAAGAAGAATAGACCAGCGGCAGCAACCGATACCGCAGCGATGGAAACGATGGCGATCCAATCAGAAGCGTTCTTCTGGAAAGACCCGATCAACCCAGCGCCGGTTCCGACATCAGTACCGCGGGTGACAAGAAGGTAAGTCATGGTTTCGCCAATGGTGACATCGGTAGAAACGTATTCATCACCTTCTTTGATAGTGGCGCCCAAATCTTTCAAGTTATCGACAAGCGATTGATCTTGAATGGCGTTATATAGACTCATAACTTCTTCATATTTGGCGGAATCTTCTAGAATGCCGCAGATATCGCCGTTTTCGTCACGAAGCTCATCAAAGGCAGCCAAGAATGTCATGGCATTCGTCTTGTCTTGATCAATGCCCGTATCGGTATAAACGGCGCCTTCAACAAGGGCATAATTCTCAGACTCAACAGTGCCTTTGGAGAATTTAATGTTTTTTGCTTGAACTTCTGCAGGAACAACAATTTTGTAAACGGTGGAATCGGTGCTGTAATGCCTATCCGAGACAGTAACCTGCTCGGCGGTGGACAATTCAATTCCAGGCCATGGCTTGTCAGTATTTCCGTGCTCATCCCAGTAATAGGCATAAGTAAAGCTGCCTTCAAAATACACAACGGTATCAGCGCCG
>DVMV01000007.1 GCA_018714785.1 Candidatus Alloenteromonas pullicola | reverse complement strand
CCTTTTGGGAAAGAGAATTCCAAAAAAGCCATCATCTCATCAAGGCCATCCCTTATCGGGGAGAGGACTATCGCCTCCTTTTGAATATAGCCAACTCTATAACGCCTAGTTCGAAAATTAACACCATCTTTGTTCTTAGACAAAACGAATTCATCATTGGTTTTGGCATCGGTCGGATAGGCATCCTCGTATCCGAAATCGCAAGGCTCAATCAGCCAATTCCTACCGACCGAGAAGCTCTGCGAAAGCTCATAGAGACACTCTCCGACGGCGGTTACGCCGACCATTCCGTCTTCGGACCTGTAACAATGGATTCCGACGGCCGAAACCACTCCGGCGCGGTTGACCAAATAAGGCGATCCTGAATCGCCTCCCCGAGTTGCCCCGACTCCTGAGAAATTCCCACCCATATCGGTTCCGGCTACGGTGAAATCGGCATTATAAACCGAATTCGTTGCTTCACTAATCGAATATCTGGTGAGCGCTTCCCCGGGAAGCGCCTCCACCATGGATAGGCCAATCCAGCCTAGTGAAAGGCCAATTGGCTCATCAAGCTTGATCAGCGCCCAATCAGATTTTGGCAAGCCGGGGCCAAAGTCGGAGGAAGTATAAACTCTGACCGCATCAGCTTTTAATCTACTCGATTCCTGCATTATCCCAATTTGGGATACGGTTATCTTTTCGGCGCAAACCGTCCCTGATCCAAAATCCGATAACGCCGCGTGACCCGACATAACGGCTACATCAGGGCCGACCAAGAAGCAAGTTGACATCGAAATATGTTGGAATTGACTATCGGAAGGGAACTCTGAGATAGCACGCAGCACCGCACTGCTTGGGTTGCTGAACAAAGATGGTTCCACCGGACCATACGGTTCAAAACCGATCGGATCGAAGGCAAACTGGCGGCTACCTACGTTTTTTGGGTCAATTTCGAAAGTATCAAACCCACCATCTATCAAATCAAATGTATCGACGGAATATCCGCTTTCGAGCTGCTTTACGCCTTGAAGGAGCACGCACTGGTCATTCGATGATTGAAGCGTCACATTCAAACGGCCGCTTTCAGGCGATAAAGGATAATGCGAAGCGCAAATAAGAAGTAACAATGAAGTAAGGCGAAGTTTCATAATTTACTTTATCATCGCGCTTGTCGAAGAACAATTATCAGGCGAGTCATTTTGACTATAATGGGATTTGCTTCCAAGCAATCGTCACGCTATTTTCTTCCGGCCAGTTCATCCCACGAGGAGAATCATCGCGGCCATTTTAACCGATTATGGCGACGGCGTAGGCGTAGTCCCCGTCATGGGATATCGATATGGCGATGCGCTGGCCCTTGTAGGTGGCATAAGGCGCCCCATGCGCGTCATAGGAAACCTCGATCTCGGTGAAGAGCATCCCCTTCATGCCGACCCCGTAGGCCTTCATCACCGCCTCCTTGGCGGCGAACCTCCCGGCGAGGAACTCGAGCCGCTTCCCCTCGGGGCGGGAGGCCATATCCAGCCTCTCCTTATCGGTGAGGACCGCCTCGGCGATCCTTTCCTTGACCCGGGGGAGGTAGACCAAATCGCAGCCGATCCTCATTGGGCGGGTCCCTCCGGGGCGGAGTGGACCAAGACCTTGTTGCCCTTGGTGGAGTTCGGGTTGGCCCCGTCGGGGGCGACGATGCCCTCCTCCTGCAGCCGCTTCATGATCTTCCCGCCGCGGGTGAAGCCGACGGAGAAGTCGCGCTGGATCTGCGATATCGAGCAGTACTCGCGGGTCATGACCGCGGCCTTGACGATCTGGTACTTCTCCTCGTCGGAGGCGGCCTTTAGGTCGGCCGGGGAGATCTGGACGGCCTGCTGCGGGACTTCCTCCTCCTGCTTGTCGAGGTCGAGGAAGGCCGGGTCGTAGACCGTCTTCTGCTGGTTCTTTATCCAGCTGACGACCGAGCGGATCTCGCTTCCCTCAACCAGGCACCCCTGGCAGCGGGCGAGCTCCTTGCGGAGGACCTGGGCGCAGTCGACGAGCATGTCGCCATGGGGGGCGAGCTCCTCGGCCCCGCCGCAGCCGAGTATCGTCTGCGAGTCGATGGCGTTGGCGACCATGAGGGCCACGTGGACCGGCAGGTTGGCCTTGATGGTCCCGGTGATGACCTTGACGTCGGGGCGCTGGGTGGCGAGGATCATGTGGATCCCGGCCGCCCGGGCCTTCTGGGCGAGGCGGAGGACGTAGCTCTGGATGTCCTTCTCCTGCTCGACCAAATCGGCGTACTCGTCGACGATGAGCACCACGTATGGCATCTTGGCCACGTGGGCGTATTCGGCGTAGTCGGAGTTGAACTCGTTGATGTCGGTGACGGTCGCGACCTGGAACTGGTGGTAGCGGAACTCCATCAGGTCGACCAGGCGCTTGAGGGTGAGCTTGGCGTAGTGGGCGTCGGTGACGATCGGGCAGAGGAAATGCGGGATGTCGGCGAACTTGGTGTAGCCGACCATCTTCGGGTCGATGATGCAGATCTTGAGCTCCTCAGGCCGGTAGCGCATGAGCATGGCCATGAGGATCGAGTTGATGAAAACGGATTTGCCCGACCCGGTCGTGCCGGCGAGCAGCATGTGCGGGAAGGAGGTCAGGTCGGCCCCGAGTATCTTCCCGTCGATGTCCTCCCCGAAGGGGATGGTTATGCCCTTGGTCTTCTTCAATCCGGAATAGACCTCGGAGAAATGGACGACCCTCGACGTCGAGTTGATGACCTCGAGGCCCGAGGTCGACTTGCCCATGACGAGCTCAGAGAAGCGGACCGAAACCCCGCCGAGCCTCATGGCGACGTCGGGGATGTAGCGGGAGATGGTGGTGACCGGGGTGTCGGGGTCGGTCTCGATGTCGTACCGGGTGACCGACGGGCCGATGGTATGCCCCACCACGTGGGCCCCGACGTGGAGGTTCTCGAAGGTGGTGTTGATTATCTCGGTGCGGCGGACGCATTCCTGCTCGAGCTCGGCTAGCTTGCCCTCGTCGATCTCGCGGGGCTTAAGCAGGTTATCCGGCGGCAGCTGGTAAGCCGGCAGCTTCTTGAACGGCTGGAAGATGAAGGCGGGGTCGACCGAGTCCATGCCGCCTTCCGGCAGCATGGTGCTGGTGAAGCCTTGGCTGGCCGGTCGCGGGGTTGCCATCTTGCCCTCCTCCTGCTGCGGCTGCGCAGTGGGCGATGCTTCCGCTTCCTTGGGCGCCTCGGTCGCCTTGGGGGCCTCCTTCTCGGGCTCGGAGGACGGCATGGCGTCTAGCTTCGGCAGCGGGATCTCGACGCAGGCGGCGTCCTCGGGGGTGTCGCTGAGCGTCTCGGCCGGGGCGGAGACGGAGGGGTCTTTTGGGGCCTTGGAAGCCGCCACCAAAGCCGGGGCGGAGGGGATAGTCGGCTCTTCGGGTATCTGCCCGTAGGCATCGGCATCGTCGAACACCGGCGCGATGAACCGCTCGCTGGCGCTATCCTGAGGGGCTGGCTCATCCTCTTGCCGCGGCATGGGCGCGATGGGCGCGAAAGCCTGTTCTGGCTTAGTCGCTTCGACGGCCGGCTTTTCCGGTTCTCCCTCGTCTGGCTCGACCAAAATTCCGTGCTCAGGCGCGGCTGGGCGTAAAGAATCGTGCGGCACGAAGACCGCCTCGTGGAGGCCGCTTACCCGGGTCGACCCGCTGAGCCTAGAGGAATCGATTATCGGGGCCTCGTTGGAGCTGATTAGGCTCGACGAAGGAGTCAAAGAGGCGTTGCCGCGTCTTTTTGGGAGCTCAACCTCCCCCGCGGGCTGGAAGCGGAAACTCATCAGGGGGTTGCTCACGCCTTCGTCCGGGGAATAGGAATCGAAGGAATCGTCGACGTCCTCGGGGGCGATCAGCGGCTCATCGCCTTTGCCCTCCTTGGCCGGCTCGGGCCCAAGCGGGGACTGCGCGTCCTGCTCCTGCTTAGCCCTCCTTATGGCCTGCTTGGCCTTGATGATGGCGATTAGCGACCTGATGGCCGGGTAGGAAAGCAAGGCGACGCCGCCGACCATGATGGCCGAGGCGATCAAGATTGCGAGGTAGGCGAGCTTGGCCTGCACGAAAAGGCCGCAGAGGAACGCCCCGATGGCCCCCAGCCCCAGGGTGAAGTCGCCATAGAAGCCGCCATTGGCCCCGCCATAGGCCTCCATGGCCCGGGCGTGGTAGGCCTCTAGCGAGCTATACGACGATAGGGAAGACCCCAAGGTCGAGTTGAGCAGCAGCCCGATCGAGACGATGAGCAAGACGGCGCCGATGGCGTTCCTGACGCCGATCTTGAGGTTATTGAAGAACAGCCTCCTAACGCAAAGGAAGGCGCCACCCAGGGTTATGGCGTATAGCCCCACCGGCCCAAAGGGATAGGCGAGGGCGAACCCAAGCCCGCGGAGATGGGTGTTGGGCGAAAGCAGCACCAGCAGGGAGAACAGCAATAAAAAGGCGGCCAGGCAGCGTTTGATGGCCTCTGGCCCATATTCGAATCTCTTTTTGTCGGTCATGCCTTTTATTCTAGTTAAAAAAACGGCCCTCTTCCACAGGAAGGGGCCAATTGTTGGTGGGAAAATTAGGGCTTACTCCGCCTCGACTATCAGCGGCAGCAGCATCGGCTCCTTGCCGCCGGTGCAGCGCCTGACCGCCTTGAGGGTCCTCTCGTAGACGTTCTGCCTCATCTCATCGAGGTTGATGTCGGGCTTCTGCAGGAATTCCTCGACGGTGGCGGAGAAGACCTTGCTGGCCTCCCTGGTCACCACGTCGGCCTCATGGGCGTAGACGAATCCCTTCATCTCGACGGTCGGCCCGGCGATGATCTTGCGCCGCTTCTTGGAGATGGTGAGCCCCAGGACGATGACGCCCTCGGCGAGCTTGCTGCGGTCGGCGAGGACCTGGGCGGAGACGTCCCCCACCCCAACTCCGTCGATCAATAGGTCGCCATGCGGTATCTTCTCGTCGAACACCCGGCCGCCCTTCTCGTCGAGGATGACGGACATGCCGTTCTCGACCACGAAGACGTTCTGATGGTTGAGGTTGATGCCCATGGACAGGGACAGCATCCCGTTGTGGAGCAGGCTCTTGTAGAAGCCCTTGACCGGGATGTAGTACTTCGGCTTGAGCAGCGAGGCCATCATCTTGATGTCCTCCTCGGAGGCGTGCATCCGCAGGAAGGTCTTCTTCGAAAGCAGCTTGACGTGGCAGCCGGAGCGGAAAAGCTCATCGGCGGCGTCGGTGTACTCGAGCTCGGAGTTGTCGTTGCTCATCGAGGCGACGATGAAGGTATCGGTCGGCTTGAGCTTGATGCGCTTGTCCTCGTTCTGCCCCGAGGCGAGCAGGGCGATCTTGCGGAATATCCTCGAGCCAAAGCCGGTCATGAGGATGAGCAGGTCCTGGTCGCGGTAGCGCAGGATGTCGTCTAGGCTCGCGAAGTTCTCCCGCGGGATCATCAATTCGCCGCAGTCCTGCATGGCCTTGAGCATCTCCTGGTCGGCGGTGTCGTAGCAGACGATCCGCTTGTGGGAGGCGATGGCCATCTGGATGAGTTCCGAGACGTTGTAGAGGTCGCTTGAGAATATCGAGACGAACACCCTGCCCGGGGCGTTCTTGACGGTCTCCTCGATCTGCGGGGTGAGCTTGTACTGGGGGGCGGTGTAGCCCGGCTTGTTGGCGTATATCGACTCGATCATGAGGGCCAAGGTCGGCTTCTCGGCCAGCTTGGCGATGGCGTTGAGGTCGTTCAGGTAGCTCTTGGTCGCGGCGTTCTCGACGACGAAATCGCCGATGAACACGACGTTGCCGAGGTCGGTCGATATCGAGATGCCGGAGCTCCCGGCGATGTTGTGCGCGGTGTGGAAATAGGTCACGTCGCGCCCCGCCACCTTGAAGGTCGAGGTCGGCTCGACGATCCGCACGTCGTACATATTGGGGTCTTTCTTGACGTGGGAGGTGAACATCTTGAGCATCGAGATGGTGACCTTGCTGCCGTATACCGGGGCCGGGGCCTCGGGGTAGATGTAGGCCAGCGCCCCGATGACGTCGTCGTGGCCATGGGTCAGGAAATATCCCTTTATCCTATCCTTGTTGTCGCGCAGCCAGTCGAAGCGCGGGATGACGTAATCGACGCCCGGCATGGTCTTGTCGGGCTCGCGGATGCCGCATTCTATGACGAACAAATCGCCGTCGACGTCGACGACGTAGCAATCCTTGCCTTCCTCGTCGAGGCCGCCCAAAGCGTAAATCTTCACTCTTCTGTCCATAAAGTTTTCAGTATGTTTGCCTTCTTACGAAGGGATGATACCCCAAAAAGGGGCTTAAGCGCTAGGAAAGTTGCATCGAAAGCAGCTCTTCGTCGTCGTCTAGCCGCCTGATGCTAAGCCGCAGGTCCTCGAACAGCCCATAGGTCGCTGGGTTGCCGTTTTTCGGGAACGAGGTGGATCCGGGGTTGAAATAGACGACCCCGTCTTCTTTCTTGAGCATGTATACGTGGGTATGGCCAAACATGAGTATGTCGCCGCGGTTGACCGATAGGAGGTCGGATGTCAGCAGGTCGCCGTGTATCAAATCGATCCGATATCCATTTAGGTAAGTCACCTTGGAATCCTCGATCTTAAACCGCAGCAGCATCTCGTCGATCCGCGAATCGCAGTTGCCCCGCACCCCGATGACCTTCGAGGCGAAGCGGTTGAGTATCTGGCAGACGGCCATCGGGTCGTAATCCTGGGGGACGCCGTTGCGCGGACCGTTGTAAAGGTAGTCGCCCAAAAGGATTATGGCGTTGGGCTTGCACCGCTCAATCGCCCTCTCGAGTTTCTTCGCCGCGGCCAGACGGCCGTGTATGTCGCTAGCGATAAGTGCCTTCACTTGACTTTTTCCAAATCTCTGGTTGACACCAAATCGATTCCGGTGCCCGCTAAATTCTCGCACACCGGCTCGCCCATGTATACAGGCGCTTGCAACTTTATCGAATCTATCTGCCTCATGGCTTCAGCAATCTTTCCCTTTGGTATCGGCGAGGCGGTCTTGACCGGCACGACATTAAACATCGCGCCTTCTATCCTCACGGTCGAGGTTAGGGTCCGACGGGGGTCGACGGCCTCTTGCTTCCCATAGGCTTCCCCGCGGGGGCAAGAGTTTCCCGTCACATTAAGTTCTTCGTCAACCTTAAGGCGGCAACCCCTCGGGCAGATGATGCAAGTGAATTCCTTCATAGCCATTCCTCCTTATCCGTCAAGATAACTCCACAAGGCGGATCTCTATATCTCCGTAGTTGTTTTCTAGTAGTTTCCTAGTAATTGGCAGTATTTGCATCTCACTAGGAACCATCGATGTTCTTGACCACGTTTTTATACACTTTTCGCCAATTAGAGCCTGAACCTGACATTTTCCAACCGGCTTTTTGCAACGGAACTTGATGACCAGATCATCCCCCGCTGCTTCGTGGTAATGGCTAGGAACAACATAGGATATGCCTTCGCCTTCCTTAATGTCATGAATTGCTCCAACACCGTCAATTCCAAAGTGGGAAAAAGCAGCTGCGGACCGCCCCGCCGCCCTCGCCTCCTCCACCACGTTGTCGACTAGGTCGTGGACGTGGAGGACGTTGCCGCAACTGAAGATGCCGGGGATGGATGACATCAGGAAATCGTCGACCTCGGCCCCTTTGTTCTTGCCTTTCTTGGCGCCGATTGAGCTTAGCATGCTGTTGTTCGGAATTAGGCCAATCGAAAGCAGAAGGGTGTCGACCTCGAACCTCATCTCCGTCCCTGGTATTGGTTTCATTGACTTATCGACCTCGGAAATCTCAATTGACTCGAGCTTATCCTTCCCCACCACTTTTGTGACGGTGTGGGAGAGGTATAGGGGAATGTCGAAATCCTCAAGGCACTGGGCGATGTTGCGCTTCAAACCATTGCTATACGGCATGATCTCGGCCACGCCGAGCACCTTCGCCCCCTCAAGCGTCATCCGCCTGGCCATTATCAATCCGATGTCGCCCGAGCCAAGGATGAATACCCTTTTGCCTACGGTGTAACCATATTGGTTCAGATAGAGCTGAGCTTGCCCCGCCGTCAATACGCCCTTCGGCCGGGTGCCTGGCATACCGATGGCCCCCGCGGACCGCTCAAGGCAGCCGTTGGCCATCACGATGGCCTTCGCCTTTATGAGGTAAATGCCCTCGGGACTCGATACAACCGCGCTCAAATCGAGCGATATTGAGAGGCAGAAAGCCCCCAGCATCACCTCAATCGGGGTTTTGGCGACCTCGCGGGCGAGGCGGGTTAGGAATTCCGGGCCGGTCAGCTCCTGCTTGTATTCATGCAGCCCGAATCCGGGGTGGATGCACTGGTTCAATATCCCGCCTAGGTATTCCTCCTTCTCGACTATCAGGACGCTTTTGGCCCCATTGGCAAAGGCGGACAGGGCGGCGGCCATCCCGGCCGATCCCCCGCCTATCACCAAGACATCGACTTCCTTCCTCATTTGGATTCCTCCATAAGGATGTTGGAGTTTGGCCCATCGTAAAGGACCTCCTCCGGCTTTATCCCGAGTTTTTTAGACAATAGCATCAAAACCTTCGCCTGGCAGAAGCCGCCCTGGCACTTGCCAAAGCCCGCCCGGCTCCGCTTCTTCATAGCTTTTATGGTCAGGCATGGCAGGCTTCGGGAGAGCACGTCCTCCAGTTCGGCTAAGCTCACCTTCTCGCAGGTGCATACTATCCTCCCGTAATCGGGGTTGGCCTCGATCAGGGCGTTCCTCTCGGATAGGCTAAGCAAGCTCGGCCTCACATAATGCCTGACCTTCGGGCTATACATCGGGTTCTCAACTAGCTCAATGCGCCGAGAAAGGAGCTCCTCAACGGCGATTTTGCCGATGTAGGGTGCGCTGGCAAGCCCTGGCGAGTCGATGCCGACAAGATTTATGAACCCGGGGTTGCCCTCGTCTTCCTCGATTATGAAATCCCCGCCTTCGATGCTCGCCCTGACGCCGGAGAAGACCCTGACCCGCTCGGATAGCGGCAGCTCCTTGACCAGCGATTTGGCCTTCTCGGCCACTTGCGAAAGGGTTGGCGAATCGGTCGAGACGTCTTCCTTCTCCTCGACGGGGTCGGAACTTGGCCCCACGAGGTAGTTGCTCGAGGTGGTCGGGGTGATCAATATGCCCTTGCCCTTCTTGCTTGGAAGCGGGAAAAGGGTGTGTCTGACGAACGGGCCGAAATGGTCCAGCACATGGTATTCGCCCTTCTTAGGGATTATCCGATAGCCCTTGCTTCCGACCATGTTGGCTATCTCATCGGAATGCAATCCGGCGCAATTGATGACGCATTTGGATAGGTATCGGCCTTTGCTGGTCGTCACTTCATAGACGCCATCGGTCCTTTTTATCGATGTGACCTCCTCGCCTAGGCGAAGCTTCACCCCATTGTCGAGGGCGTTCTCGAAGGCCCTAGCGACCAATAGGAAGGGGTCGACGATGCCGGCGGTTGGGCATAGCAAGGCGGCCAAAGCCTCCTTCGAAATCGCGGGCTCGATTGACCGCAGCTCATCCTGATAGACGATCCTGGCCGGGACGTTGTTCTGCTTGGCCCTCTCTAGAAGCGAATGCAGCGTCTTCACGCCCTCCTCGTCCTCGGCTATGGTGAGCGAGCCGATGCGGCGGAACGGCACCTCGAGGTCAGAGGCGATCTCATCGTACATCGCGTTGCCCGCGACGTTGCAGACTGCCTTCTTGGTGCCCGGGATCGGGTCATAGCCGCTATGGACGATCGCGGAATTGGCCATCGATGAGCCATCCCCCACGTCGAGGCTTTTCTCAATCACCAGGCAGCGGAGCCTATATCGAGCGAGGTTCCTCGCCACGAATGCGCCGATAACCCCGGCGCCGATAACTATGACATCTTCCATGGACGCATTATAAAACGGGCGGGGTTTTTGGGAAAACCATCGCGCCCGTTATAGGTCAAATCGGCTCGGATTGTCTATTTAGCTCCGCTATATAGCCCGGCGAACAGCGGGATCCCGATAAAGCTGCTCACGAAGTAGAACGGCCTATCCGCGTGGAATACCACCTCCCGCGGCTCCGGAGCGGGCGTCGGCGGCCCCGAGGTCGGGACCGACACGTCGACCGTGACCTGCTCGCCTTCAACGCCGCGGCTATCGAACTCGAAGCGGCACCGCTGCTTGGTCGTCACCGACTCCAAAGGCTCAACGAAGAGCTTCCCCATCGCCCCGGCGCCTTCCTTGACCGCTTTGCCCTGATCGGTGAGGTCGGCCTCCGTCTCAAGCGAGAAATAAGGCACCTGCACGTCGGCTTCCACCAGCTCCGACTCGTTCAATAGCCTCACGTAGGCCTCGCCGAGGTCGAAGGAGGCGTATTCGCCCTCATCGGGCAGGAACAGGCAGAGGCTCGTGTTGTCTAGGACAAGCTTTAGGGCTTTATACGAATCGGTCTCGAGGTAGATTTCCCCGCTCCGACGGCCCGCATAGCCCTCCAAAGAGAGCGTTTCGCCGTCGACGCTATGGAAGCTCAGCTGCTCGCTATTCATCTCGCGCACGCTGTCTTTTAGCCGCAACGCGGAATATACCAGCGCGAGGTCGGTGGAGAAATCGACGCCGTCTAGGCTCGGCAGCGGGATCCTTTTGCCTAGGCAAATCTCCATCAGGTCGAGCGCATCGTTTTCATAGCTGCCGACGCTCGATTCGATGCTCGATATGCCGAACTCCTCCATCATCTGCTGCCTCCTGCCCTCGACGTAATGCAGCGATCCGTCGGAATGGATCAGCTGGGCGAAGGCGGTGGAGCGCAGCGCGCTTTCCCCGTCTTGGTAATTCAGGCAATCCAATAGGGGCTTGTACCCCTCCTCGGAGAGGCCAAGCCGCGAGAGCGCCACCTCAGGGCAGGCGCTATTGACCGCGACGGCGCCAAGGCAGAGCGAGAAGCCGATCGGGCTCACCACCGAATCGTCCTCTATCGCGCCTTCCACGTAGCCGATCGAGGCTTTGGCGGCCTCCTCGGACAGCATGACGTAGGTGCGCTTGTCCATGTTGGCCCGGTAGGCCAAGACGTCCCCGGACGGGACGGCGCAGCCGCATAAGGCGAGCATCGTCACGGCGCATATGATCCTCTTCATAATCCTTCCCTCCTACTTGAATAGACGCCGCGGATGTGACAAACGTCACCCCAAAGGATAGAATGTCGCGGTGAACTACCTGCGAATCAAGCCGCTTACCCAATATATATCCGCCCTAGGCAAGGCGAGCCGGAGGGCCGAGATGCGCGACGGGGCGCTAAGCTACCTCTACTCGCTGCCGACCAACATCCCCCTCGGGGAAAAGCTGTCCCTGCTTGGGGAAAAGGAAAGGGCGAGCCTCATCGACGGCGACATAGTCGAGCTGAACGAGGCCGATTTGCTGTCCAACCCCTATTACCGGTTCATCGAGGAGCAGAAGTCTGGGTTCTCCTCCATCAAGGGGTTCTCCTACGCCCATTACGAGAAGGATGAGCTTTTCCAGTGCGGCCCGATCCGGGTCGGGAAGGACTTCGAGACCTTCACCAGGTCGGGCTACTACAAAACCCGGGTAAAATACCCGATATACCGCCTTTCCGGAAGGAACTGGATGGAGGTAATCCCCCACGAGATCGCGACCATGGAGGGTCCTATATCGCTAGCCAATGGCAAGGTGCTGGTGTATGGCCTTGGCATCGGGTACTTCCCCTTCATGGTTTCAAACAAAGACGAGGTCGAGTCGGTCACCGTCATCGAGAAGGACGATGGGCTAGCAAAGGAGTTTTGCCGGCAATTGCTGCCGCTATTCCCGAATTCCAAGAAGATAAGAATCGAGATCGGCGACGCACTCGGCTTCGCTTCCAGCCACCAAGGCGGGTTCGATTTCCTCTTCGCCGACATCTACCACGACGAGATCGACGGATTGCCGCTATACTGCAAGCTGAAAAGCAGCGAAGGCGCCGCGAGGCTGAGCGCCTACTGGATCGAGGAGGAGATACTCGCCTACCTACG
Source organism: Candidatus Alloenteromonas pullicola (assembly GCA_018714785.1). GTDB lineage: Bacteria > Bacillota_I > Bacilli_A > RFN20 > CAG-826 > Alloenteromonas > Alloenteromonas pullicola. Next base: position 4,772 of record DVMV01000007.1, on the reverse strand, counting down.
CCGCTACCTGATCGCCCTGATCGAGGAGGAATACCGGCTTGGCAACGGCGATGAGCCGTATATGCAATGCAGCTCGGAGGGCGACCGCATCTTCTCCCGCCTCCACTTCCTGCTAAAGGGAAGGGCAATTGAAAAGCCCTCGGACATCGAGGGCCTTTGCCGCGACGAATCGCTTAGGCTAATCGCCTCCATGATGGGGGAAGATGGACGATAGCATCGTCACCACCTCGGGTATCGAGGCGAACGAGGTGTTGACCAATAGATCGTAGTTGGTCCACTCGCCCCAGTCCCGCCCGGTGACGAACTGGTAGTATTTCTTGCGCTTCTTGTCGATCCGCTTGATGCCTTTCAGCAGCTGCTTTGGCGAATGGTCGCCCTTTTCCCTTTTCAGGCACCGCTGCAGCCGGCTTTCGATGGTGGCGTAGACGAAGATCCGGTAGGGATGGAGGTCGCGCAGCAGGTAGTCGGCCGCCCTTCCGATGATGACGCAGTCCGATTTGAGCGCCAGCTCGCGGAGGATCTTGCTCTGGGCGCTTAAGACGTCAAGGGCCATCGAGACGCCCGGATCGGGCGATGGGTTGAGCGTCGAGCCATAGCGAATCGGGAATAAGGGCACCGGGTCGGCCTCGGAGACCTCCTCGATGTATTCCTTCGAATAGGGGGTGTTCTTGGCGATCTCGTCGATGATCTCCTTGTCGTAATAGGCATAGCCTAGCTTCTCGGCCAGCCGCCTCCCCAGCTCGCGGCCCCCGCTTCCGAACTCGCGCCCGATGGTTATTATCCTTGGCATAAGCTCCCTCCTAATTGAATTATATTAGGGAAACGCATCAATAAATCAATAACGGCCAACGAAAAAAGGCAAGGCGCTTGGCCTTGCCTAGTTGCCATCAGTGGCGGTTGCCGCCTTTGCCATGCCCGCCGTGGGGACGGGAATTGCCGTGGCCGTTGCCGTTGCGGGAGGGGCGCTCGGGGCGCTCGACGTAGCCCTCGGGCTTCTCCTCGAACTCGCGGTGGCTGACCTTGACCTTGCCCTTCTCGTCGAGGCCGATGACGACGACCTTGAGGGTGTCGCCGACCTTGACGATGTCGTTGGCGTTTTCGACGTAGTCCCACTTCAATCGCGAGACGTGGCAGAGCCCGTCGGTGTCGCCGAAGAGGTTGACGAAGGCGCCGTAGTCCTCGACGCGGGTGACCTTGCCCTCGAATATCTCGCCGACCTTGGCCTCGCGGACGATGTCGTCGATGATGGCCTTGGCCTTCTCGATCATGGCCTTGTCGGAGTGGTAGATGGTGATCTTGCCATCCTCCTCCACGTCGATCTGGACGCCGCCGCAATCGGCGATGATGGAGTTGATGACCTTGCCGCCCTGGCCGATGACGTCGCGGATCTTGTCGACGTCGATCTTGAAGGAGACCATCTTCGGGGCGTACTTGGAGACTTCCTTGCGCGGCTCGGGGATGACCTTGGCGATGGCCTCGCGGATCTCGGCGCGGGCCTTGCTGGCCTGGGCGAGGGCTTCGGAGAGGACCTCGCGGGTGACGCCGTGGATCTTGATGTCCATCTGAAGGGCGGTTAGGCCCTTGGCGGTTCCGGCGCACTTGAAGTCCATGTCGCCGAAGTGGTCCTCAAGGCCCTGGATGTCGGTGAGGATGGTATAGGGGTGGCTGCCGTCGAGCGGGCCGGAGGTGATTAGGCCCATGGCGATGCCGGAGACGATGCCCTTGATGGGGACGCCGGCGGCCATCAGCGACATGCAGTTGGCGCAGATGGAAGCCTGGGAGCTCGAGCCGTTGCTCTCGACGACGTCGGCCACGCAGCGGATGGTGTACGGGAATTCCTCTTCGGAGGGCAGCACGTAGCTAAGCGCCCTCTCGCCGAGCTTGCCATGCCCGATCTCGCGGCGGCCGGGCGCGCCCATCCTGCCGATCTCGCCGACCGAATAAGGCGGGAAGTTGTAGTGATGCATGAACCTCTTCTCGGTGTTCGAGGTGAGGTCGTCGACGATCTGCTTGTCGCTTAGGGGCCCGAGGGTGGTCGTGCCGATGACCTGGGTCTGGCCGCGGGTGAACATGGCCGAGCCATGGGCGCGCGGCAAGAGGTCGATCTGGCAGTCTAGCGGGCGGATCTCGTCGACCTTGCGGCCGTCGGGGCGGACCTTGTCCTCGGTGATGAGGCGGCGGACCTCAGCGGCGACCATCCCCTCGAGGATGTCGTTGACCATGAGCATGGTCATCTTGTGGTCGTGCTCGTCCTCGTATTCGCGTCCGTCGTAGTCCTCGATGATCTCCTTCTTGAGGGCGTCGATGGCGTCCTGCCTCTGCAGCTTATCGAAGATCGAGATGGCCTTGACCATCCTCTCCCCGATGCGGGACTCGATGTCTTCTTTGATCTTCGGGTCGGGGGCGTAGAGGTCGATGTGGCGCTTGGGCTTGCCGATGGACTCGATGATCTTCTTCTGGAAGGCGCAGAGCTCCTTGATGGCCTCGAAGCCGAACATTATGGCGTCGAGCATCTCCTCCTCGGGGACCTCGGCGGCCCCGGCCTCGACCATCATGATGGCGCTCTCGGTGCCGGCGACGGCCAAGTCGATGTCGCTCTTCTTCCGCTCCTCCTCGGTCGGATCGATGACGAGCTTCCCGTCGACCCTGCCGACGTAGACGCCGGCGACCGGCCCGTCGAAGGGGATGTCGGAGGTGCATAGGGCCAGCGAGGCGCCGAGCATCCCGGTCATCTCCGGGGTGTTGTCGCGGTCGCAGCTCATGACGGTGGCGACGATCTGGACCTCATTGCGGAAGCCATCTGCGAAAAGCGGGCGGATGGGGCGGTCGATGAGGCGGGCGCTCAAAGTGGCGTGCTCGCCCGAGCGGCCCTCGCGGCGGAGGAAACTGCCGGGGATCTTGCCCACGGAGTACATCTTCTCCTCGTAGTTGACGGTGAGGGGGAAGAAATCCCCTTCCTTCGGCTCATCCGCGCAGCAGGCGGTGGCCAGGACGACGGTGTCGCCAAACCTGACGAGGACGGCCCCGTCGGCTTGCTTGGCGATCTCGCCCGACTCCACCTGGAGGTGGCGTCCGGCGAAGGTTGTTTCGAACACTTGTTTCATTCTCTTTTTCCTTAAACCAAACGCGTATATGTTACCACCGGCTTCCGCTTCCCTCTATAGGGAAAACAGGCCCCTGCCCCAGGCTAAGCTCAGATGCTTGCGGCCAAGACGACGCTCGGCATGAAGTCCACTTCCGCGTCCCCCAAGGGATAATTGATTGAGACCATCGCCCCGGATTCAACGACGTAGGCGGCAAAGGTCCCGCAAATCCAATAAGGCTTGCCGAATACGCGGAACAGCGAGGTGAGGTCGGAGGTCGACAGGAGGTCGCTAAGGCGCAATTCCTTCCTGCCCTGGTGGTCAAAGGCGTATTCATAGGCCCGGGAGTAGAGGCTGCTATAGGTCCTCTTGGCCTTCATCCCCTCATCGAGCTCGACCGTGTAGACGTAGCGCTCATGGCAATATTGGATGCACAATGGGTCGCTCCCGCCAAACGAAGGCATCCCGAGCGCCTCCACCAGGCTCAATAGCCCCTGGCCTGCCTCGATCGATTGGAACGCTTCGACGGAGAACTCCGCTTTCGGGAAGGTGGCCTCCTCCTCGCCAAGTTTGACACTCACCGAGTCGCCCGACTCGGAAAAGCTGGCTCCATCGATGGAGAAATTGTCCTTGGTTAGTCCCTTCCCCTCAGGGACGAATTTGCCAGTCTGCACCAGCACGGCCAGATTGCCTGGCCTATCCGCGAAGTCTGGCTGATCGCTGTTGCACCACATCCATCCTCCGCCCTCAAGCGAATAAAGCAGGAACAGTAACCCCGAACCGGTCAGCTCATTAGGCAGTCCGATCAGGCGATAAAGCTCCTCCATCGATAGGGCGGAGGGAAGACGGAGGGCGTCTTCGACCCGGAGGTCCGGATTCCCCTCATCCGCCTTCCCCCAGTAGTAAAGCAATTCGTGCACCTCGGTCGACTCCACCTTCCCCTCTCCATCGAAGTTGACCTGGTAGACGTCGCCTTCCTCCTCCCCGAAGGCAAGCGACTTCCCATAGGAAACCTGGAACCTCGGGCACCCGAGCAGCTTTATCGCCTGCTCAAGCGAGGCGCCCCTATCAAGCGAGGCGAAGTCTTCATCGGTGAAGTCTCTGTCCTCGTAATGGCCGATCAATTTGGCCGCGCCATCCTCCTCCTGCAGTAGGCTCGCCCCGCCCGATTCGCCGACGATCAGGAAGTCGCCGATTCGACATTCGAGCCCATCAGAATGGAGCTTGATGTATTCTTCTGTGTCGAGCCCTTCCGCCTTGGCGGGGGCGCAGGCAGAAAGCAAAAAGGCGCAAATCCCAATGAGAGAAAATAGTCTAAAGTGTTTCATAATGTCCTCCCCAAGGCGTTATTGCATAATAGTCGTAAAAAACTACATATGATCCCCTGTTGCATTTGTTGACATCGGATATTGGTTTGCCACTAGAATCCAAGTCAGTTACCGCAGTGAGACCTGGCTTATGGGACCAATTTCCGGACTGATCCTGCCTGTAAAAATGATAATCAGCCGTCATTTCTCGAAGGAAGGTATCTTGCTGAATTAACGTAAGACACAGCGCAATTTTATAAGTTCCTTCTGGACAAACATCATATTTCCCGATCCTCTTACAAATTGCATCCTTACCAGTTATAACTCGAAATTCTTCAAAATCTGCATACAATCCATTTACGGGATCGGTTTTGAGAAAACC
>DVMV01000006.1 GCA_018714785.1 Candidatus Alloenteromonas pullicola | reverse complement strand
AGTAATCCGACATTTCCCCGAACTCGGTTTTCCTTGCCTCATTTACGTTATAGGTGAGGTTAGGAAGGGCCGCGAAGAAATACATAAGATGACCTTGGGAGTAACCAAAATCTTGTGTAAATGACGACGGAGGAGTCATTCTCCCCTCAGACCCCTAGGGGTCGGCCGCCTGCAAAAAAGCAGGGTTCCTAGTAAGATTTGCTTTGCCCAAAATCGAAAGGGGCCCTGCATGGCAGATTTTAACGGAATATTGAAGGAAGCGATAGATGGAGGAGAGAGCCTGGAGTCCGCGATGAGGAAGGCCGTGTTCTTGCTGCTAAGGAGGAGGCGCCTAACACAATAAGCGGTTCCCCCCGCATTTGTGCTTTTCCCAACAAACCGATATATGAGATAAAAGGGCATCACATCTTTATCACGTAATACGTCAGTTTGCCAGAGCCTTGCTTTTCTATCTTCCCTTCCTTGGCCATTTTCGCCATGGCCTTCTCGATGGCGCTGATGGATAGGCCTGGGCAAAGCTCGGCCACCTCGGATTTCGAAATCCTGCCAATTCTTCGCCCAATGGCGGAAGCGACCATTTCGTAAGCCGAGGCTTTGCTATACATGGGTTTTGCCCTACCCTCAAAGTCCTCATAGGCCATCTCGATGATGCCCAATAGGTATTCCACAAACGGCGTTGGATCATCTTTCCCATCATGCCACCCCGCTTGGGACTGCAGAAGCGCGTCGTAATATAGATCCTTCGTTTTGGCAATGGCGGCTTCCAAGGAAATGTATTTCCCTACTAAATAGCCCTGCTTGCAAAGCAGCAGCGTGGTAAGCAGCCTCGACATCCTGCCGTTGCCGTCATTGAACGGGTGTATGCATAGGAAGTCGTGGATGAAGATTGGTATCAGCACGAGCGGCTCGACGTCTTTTCTTTCTATTGCCCGGTTATATTCTTCGCACAGGCTCTGCATGGCCAAAGGGGTCTGCAGCGGGGAAAGCGGAGTGAACAGCGTGACCCCGTTTCCGCTTTCGTCTACGCCGCTAATGTAATTTTGCGAATCCTTGTATTTGCCTGCGTAATTGGCCTCATCATCATGGGAAAGCAATATCGAATGGAGCTGCAAAATGTAATTCGGAGTGACGGGAATGAACTCAAAGCTATCGTGGATTATCTTTAACGCGTCGCGATAGCCGGCAATCTCCTTCTCGCTTCTATTCTTCGGCGCGGCTTTATTGTTCATGAGCTGCTTAAGCCGGAAATCGGTGGTCCTTATCCCCTCGATCGCGTTGCTGGCTTGGGTGCTCTCAATTTTGGATATTTCAAGGAGCCTATCAAATTCCTCTGGCTTCCCCAATAAGTATAATTCCTGCCGAGCTTTCGCTTCGTGGATATGGGCAACCTTCATAAGGACGCGGCCGCTCCAGGGCTTGTCCTTCAGCTTGCGGTAATCGAATTCCCTCATTCTCGGCTCCTTCCCCGTAAAGTATACCAAAAAATGAGGGAAAGCATTTACTATCGATGGTAAAAGGTATACCGAAGGCCATTAAAACAAAAAACTATGCTTTATGGGGCATAGTCTAGGCTTTTCGTTGGTGGACCGTGAGGGACTCGAACCCGCGACCCGCTGATTAAGAGTCAGCTGCTCTACCAACTGAGCTAACGGTCCAAATGCGCTCCGATTTGGTGCGCTTGTGTATTGTACTACCCCACTTTGCGGGGCACAACAGATTTTTTAATCTTTTTCCCTTAAGGGAACCCCTCCCTCTTCCGAGGGCTCCCCCGATAGCTCTTCCTTGGCCTGCATCAGGTTGGAGGACAGCTCATCGGAGCCGCCGCCTGCGCCTTTTTCCTCTCTCTCCAGCGTCAGCACCTCGGTATGGGCGATCATGTCGTGGAGGCTATGCCGCTTCTTCGATAGCAGCAGCACGATGAAGTCGACCAATAGCGCCAGGCAGGTGAGCACGAACCCCATGAAGGAGCCGATCGGCAGCCCCATCAGCATGAAGCAGACGGCGATGTAGCCATAATGGCCGAGCAGCTGGTACCACCTAGCCTTCCCCCCGCCATAGTCGGCGACGCGCAGCCTGAATACGAGCTTGCCGACGCTTCTGCCCTTTAGGCATAGCGGCAACAAAACGAACACGAGCAATGGCGCCCCCAGGTAAGAGGGCAGCCCCTTGTAGTAGATGACCTTCGAGCAGTAGGAATATAGCGAGACATAGGCCTCCTGCCCCCGAAAGTTGAGGAAGGCGTCGACGTAGGCACCGGAGTACCCGTCCTCGCCGTAATCGTAGTAGAAGGCAAGCAGCTCCTCGGCGGCCTCCTCCGCCTCGTCGCCCTCAAGCCTGGACAAATATTCCTCCGAGTAGGAAGGCATCTGCAGGAAGCCATTGGGCAAAGCGAACCGCGGGTCGATCTTCTCCCCGTCGTAGCCATATACTTCCCTGTATATCCATTCCCCCACCGCCTGCTTGTCCGCCTTATCGCCATCGTAGGCGTTCTCGCCGTAAAACCGCAGCGAGGAGGAAGACGGTATCACGTTGAAGTAGTAGTCCCAGACGATCTCCCCATACCTTGAAGCCCCGAGCTCCCCATCCTCATAGGCGGGGAAGGCGTAGGCCATGCCGGACTTATCGGCAAGCCCGGACTCATCGACCAGGGAGGAAAGCTCATCCATCCTGGCTTGGTAGCCAAGCGGCCGGGATATGGCGTACTCGCCGACGGTAAAGTAGAGCAGCACCATCAGCAATACGCAGATTAGGGCATCGATGAGGAAGCCGAGCGCGCGTTTCCCGTATCCGGGCCTAGATGAGTAATCGGGGTTCATGGCAAACGGGATTCTACCATAAGGGCAGCAAAAAAGCCCCTAAGCGAGGCTTAGAGGCTAATTTGGCTAAATCCTATCAGTGAAGGATCTCGGCGACGGTGCCAGCGCCGACGGTGCGGCCGCCCTCGCGGATGGAGAACTTGGTTCCCTTCTCCATGGCGATCGGGTGGATGAGCTCGACGGTGAAGGTGACGTGGTCGCCCGGCATGACCATCTCAGTCCCAGCGGGGAGGGTGATGGTGCCGGTGATGTCGGTGGTACGGAAGAAGAACTGCGGGCGGTACCCATTGAGGAAGTGGGTGTGGCGGCCGCCTTCTTCCTTGGTGAGGATGTAGGTGGTGGCGGTGAACTTGTCGTGCGGGACGATGGAGCCCGGCTTGGCAAGGACCTGGCCACGCTCGACCTGGTCGTGGGTTATGCCACGGAGAAGGGCGCCGATGTTGTCGCCGCCTTCCGCGTAGTCTAGGGTCTTGCGGAACATCTCAAGGCCGGTGACGACGGTCTTCTGGGTCGGGCGGATGCCGACGATCTCAGCTTCGTCGTTGAGCTTGATCATGCCACGCTCGACACGGCCGGTGACGACGGTGCCACGGCCGGAGATGGTCATGACGTCCTCGATCGGGAGAAGGAACGGCTTGTCGTTGTCGCGGACCGGATCCGGGATGTAGGTGTCGAGGGCGTTGAGGAGCTCTTCGATCGGCTTGCAGGCGGGATCGTCGAGGCTCTTGGCGTCCATAGCGGCCTTAGCGGAGCCCTTGACGACGGGGACTTCGTCGCCCGGGAACTCGTACTTGTTGAGTAGGTCACGGACGTCCATCTCGACGAGGTCGACGAGCTCAGGGTCATCGACGAGGTCGGTCTTGTTGAGGAAGACGATGATCTGCGGGACGCCAACCTGACGGGCGAGCAGGACGTGCTCGCGGGTCTGCGGCATGACGCCGTCGGTGGCGGCGACGACAAGGATGGCAGCGTCCATCTGGGCGGCGCCGGT